>JALEPU010000123.1 GCA_022766905.1 Lachnospiraceae bacterium | reverse complement strand
GGGGGCAAATTATGTTAATTTTAAATAAAAATAATATTGTATCCTATTTAAAAGAAAGGTTACCTGAAGTAGACTTTTCCGGAGAAGTCCATGTAACTGCGATTGGTGACGGATCTCAGACTGCCGAAGAGGACGGAGATGGTTATGTTAACTTTATTTTTATTGTAAGGACACTTAATCTTTCTCTTGTTGTCAAACAGTCCAGAGAGATTTCCCGGGTTACCGGTGGGCAGATGACAACAGCACGAAACCGTTTAGAATATGATGCTATGAAGCTTTTCTATACCATTGCCCCGGATTATGTTCCTAAAGTATATTTTATTGATGATGACAATCGAATTTTTGTAATGGAAGATGTTTCCCAGGAAGGACGGAAGATTACCCGTTTCCAGTTAAATCAGAACCGTATCTTTCCGGAACTTGGCAAACAATGCGGCCAATATCTGGCAGATACTGCTTTTTATACATCCGAATTTTATCTTAGTACCGATGATTTTCGGAATCTGACCTGTCGTTTTATGAACAAAGATATGCGTCCAATTATGGAAGACGGTCTGTTTCTAACCAAATTCGGTGCAGACTATCGTTCTGAGACCGGTGATGCCTTTTACCAATTTGCCAGATCTCTTTCCGAAGATCCTGCATTTTTATCCGAGCGTCACAAACTCCGCCATATTTACATGACAAAAAATGACTGTCTGATTCATGCAGACTTACACACATCCAATCTGTTTACTTCCAATGACTCTATGAAAGTCATTGATATGGAATTTACATTTGGCGGGCCATTTTCCTATGATATCGGATATCTGATTGGCAATTTATTATCACAATATGCAGCAGCCTGCTATCGGGATTTTACTTCTGCCAAGGAACAGAGCAAATTTAAAACTTATCTTCTGACTGCTATCAGGGATATGTATCATTCTTATGTAAATGGTTTCATGGAGCATTGGAATCAGGATGCCAAGGAGATTTATAAAGGGATCCCGGGACTACAGGATGAATGGAAACACCGTATTCTGACAGAAGCTCCTGGTTATGCTGCTATTGTAAACTGGTTCCGGGTAGCCGGTGAGATTCCATACCCTGATTTTGATATGCTTACTGATCTGGATAAGAAGCGAGATGCCATGAGCCTTTCTCTCATGATCGACTGGCAGCTGATTTTCCACCGCCATCAGTATGAAAGCATTGATGATTTGATTCAAGATGTTTTATATGTAGAACAACAATATTCTTCCACCGGCTGGAAGGAAAAAGCCGCAGCCAAATAGATTCTTATCTTTTCAGATAGAATCCAAAGAGCTGCGGCTCTTTTTATGCACTTTCAGGGACAAAACCCGCCATTACTTTTGTCCCTGATCATTATCCTCGAATCTTTTTCCTGAAAATCAGGTTCTTCAGACCCAGTATAGCCAGAGACAGACCTATGCTGGCCAGAAAAATCACAATGGGATTTAACAAATTTATCTTCGGAATTCCATGTTCTTTTGCGTATACGCTTAAAATATTCCGAATCAGTACATGCCAGTAATAAATATACATAGATGCTTTACCACCAAGGAAATGAACGAAACTTCCTTTGCCCCACTCCCGATAGCGAATCAACAAAACGAAAATACCATTGATCAGGAAGAAGGTAAAAAAGTAATTAATCGGCATCAGATTTTTCTGATAGCTTTCCAGAATATGATATTCCAGCAGATTCATGCCACAACAAAACACGGTCATAAGCAAGATCCATTTTTCTTTTCCTTCTATCCATTCTGAAATCTTTGTTTCTTCCTGTCTGATCAGCCAGCCAATAAAATAATACAAAAATCCGGTGCCAATATATTTTGACAAACATTCTACTCCGGCTCCCTGAAGCGTAAATCCAAAAAGAAACGAATATTTGAACAGGAAAAGATCCAGCGCCCAGACTGCCAGTAAAATATATTTTAACTTTTTGCTGTGCAAAATATCATAAAAGGCCAATTCCCCTATTTCCAGACAAATCAAAGCTCTCATAAACCACAGATGTCCTGCAACATGAAAATTTGCTGTCACAAAAGAAAAATGGAACAGCGACATTACTGTTTCCCGAAGCGTATGCTCATAAAGGAAAATGCCGGAAAAAGCATAGACAAGGTCAACACCTAACATGATCCAGACATGCTTGAAAACATTCTTCATCTTTTTGAGCCGAAGTTCCTTTGTCCAGTCCTCCGGTGCCCTATAAGCAAAAAACCCGGATACCAGAAAAAAATAAGGTACCCCTATTCGGGCAATCGTCTTCACATATCCATTGAGAGGTTCCTCCATCAAAGTATGAAGACAGACCACCAAAAAAGCACCTATGATTTTAAATGTATCGATCGAATCATACCGTTTCTTTTCCATTTTTCTTTTTCCCCTTTGTTTGCCAGAACAATTTCTCTTTTTCCCTTACATAGAAAAAAGCCCGTAAATACGGGCTTTTTTACAAGCTGCCTAGCGGATTTGAACCGCCGACCTCCGCCTTACCAAGGCGACGCTCTACCTACTGAGCCAAGGCAGCAAAAGGAATGAAATCCTTATTGATTCAGACTGTTAAACTTCCTTCGGATACGCTGAATGGCATTATCAACACCCTTCCTGCTCTTATGAAGCTGTTGTGCAATATGATCATAACTGTAACCTTCTAAGAATAAATGAAGGACTTTTTTTTCATAACTGCTCAGTCTCTCAACAATTACAGATTCTATCATATCTGCCTGTTCCTTGTCAAGTACTATTTGCTCAGGATTTGTATTTTTTTCATCTGCTGATATGGTATCTTCTAAAGTCTTCTCCGGTTCTTCCAAAAAAGCAGGTTCATCGAAAGAAATATAGCTGTTTAGCGGCTGATGCTTCTTTCTGTTGGACGCCGTAATTGCCGTATACATCTGCCGCCTGATGCACATGAAGGCAAAGGAGGAAAAGCTGTTTCCCTGGCCTTCCTCAAAATCACGAATCGCCTGAAACAACCCTATCATCCCTTCCTGAATCAGATCTTCTTCATCAGCACCAATTAAATACATTTTTCTGGCTTCTTTTTTTACGGTAGAAGTATATTTGCGCAGCAGGTCATCCATGGCTTTGGAATCGCCTCCCCGAATCCATTTTATCATTGTTTCATCTGCTGCCTTTTCATATTGCTTCATATTATCCTCTTTGTCTTACAATCTCATATGCCAGTACCCCAGCCGCAACAGACGCGTTCAGGGAGTCAATATCACCCTTCATCGGAATCGATGCAATCATATCGCAATTTTCTCTTACCAGTCGGCTGACACCGTCTCCTTCACTTCCTATTACAAGCCCAATTGGTCCAGAGAGGTCCAGATCATACATGGTCGTACCATCCATATCTGCACATACGAACCAGATTCCCTGTTTTTTCAGTTCATCCATAGTTTTCTTTAAATTGGTTACTTTGGCAACAGGGGTATAATTAATTGCTCCGCAGGATGTCTTTGCCACAACAGCAGTCAGACCGACCGCTCTTCTTTTTGGAATAATAATTCCATGGGCACCGCAAAGGTTTGCTGTTCTTAAGATAGCGCCCAGATTATGAGGATCTTCAATTCCATCCAGCAAAATCAGAAACGGAGGCTCTCCTTTTTCTTCTGCCCGTTTTAAAATATCATCTACAGATGCGTATTCATAAGCAGCTGCCTGCGCAAGCACGCCCTGATGTTTTCCGGTTGAAGAAAGCTGATCCAGTCTTTCTTTTGTCACAAACTGCAGAATCGTATCATGTTTTTTCGCTTCCCGGACAATAGTCCTTACCGGGCCATCCTGACATCCATCCAGAACATATAATTTATCAATTGGTTTTCCTGCCCGAAACGCTTCAATTACAGCATTTCTTCCTTCAATGGTATACTCTTCGTATTTCAATGCTTCTCTCCTGTCTGGGGAAAAGCTTCCCCATGTTGTTCTTCCCAAATTTTCAGGCTTTTTTTCATTAATTCAATCAGGCGCCCGTACTGATTGGTCAAGTATAAATATCCTAAAACTGCCTCCATACCTGTGGCAGCCTTGTATTCTTTTGCAGTGGCATTTTTTGCCATGGTAGCCGGCTTGGAGTTTTTTCCTCTCTTTAAAACAGAGCATTCTTCTTCGGTAAGCTCCGGTTCTAAAGCGGCAATCATATCCGCCTGAGAATGAGCGTTTACCACAGCACTTGCTCTTTGATGATATTTATGGACCGAGGTGTTCCCCTTTGATACCAACATGGTTCGAATCAGAAGTTCGAACACACAGTCTCCGATATAGGCAAGAGCCAGGGGAGAATAGGTTCTTACATCTAACTCCCCGACTCCCAGTGCTCTCTTCATCTCATCCATAAAGCAGGAGACTTCCTCCTGTCCATGAGCTTCCGGTTCCCATTGATCCCCGGACTTCTGCATCATTCCGGCTTCGTTTATGCTCTGCTCCATTTCACACCTTCTCTGGTATCTTTTAATACGATTCCCTGTTCCAGAAGCTGATCACGAATTTCATCCGCACGTTTAAAATCTTTTGCTTTTCTGGCAGCCTGACGTTCTTCAATCAAAGCCTCAATATCTGCATCCAGGATTTCTTCTTTTTTCTCAGTAATGATACCAAGAATATCACAAAGTTCTGTAATGGTGGAAAGAAGTTTCTGTGCATAGGCTTTGGAACCATCTTTCACAGTCGTATTTGCCAGTTTTACAATTTCAAACACTGCTGAAATTGCATCCGCAGTATTTAAATCATCATCCATTGCATCTTCGTATTTCTTTACCAGATCAGTAAGAACTTTTACATTTGCCTTATCTGCTTCTGTCAGTTCTTCGCCATCCAGATGATCAATCATGGTTCTGATATTATCTACTGCATTTAAGATACGTTCCAGGCTGCTCTTTGCTGCCTCTACCAAAGTATCACTAAAGTTCAGTGGGCTTCTGTAATGAGCACTCAGCATAAAGAAACGAATTACCTGCAGAGAATATTTTTCGCTGATCTCTCTCACTGTAAAGAAGTTTCCGGCAGATTTGGACATTTTCTTATTATCAATATTTAAAAATGCATTATGCATCCAGTAATTGGCAAATGTTGTATGATTGCAGCATTCACTCTGTGCGATCTCATTTTCATGGTGAGGGAATACAAGGTCTTCTCCTCCGGCATGGATATCCAGTGTCTCTCCTACGTATTTTTTTGACATCACGGAACATTCAATATGCCAGCCCGGTCTTCCGTCACCCCATGGAGATGGCCAGGATGGTTCTCCTTCTTTTTTCGGTTTCCAAAGAACGAAATCCATCGGATCGTCTTTTTCGTCACTGACTGCAATTCGGATTCCGGCTGATAAATCATCCAGATTCTTTTTGGATAACTTACCATATCCTTCACACTGTCTTGTTCTGAAATAAACGGTTCCATTTTTCTCATAAGCATATCCCTGGTCAATCAGGCTGGAAATCATCTCAATCATACCATCGATTTCTTCGGTTGCCTTTGGATGATGGGTTGCCGGCTTAATATTCATGCCTTCCATATCTTTCTTACACTCTACAATATAGCGTTCTGATATTTCGTGGCAGGATACACCTTCTTCATTGGCTTTTTTGATAATTTTGTCGTCTACATCCGTAAAATTGGATACAAAATTCACTTCATATCCCTTATACTCGAAATATCTTCTTAACGTATCAAATACGATCATCGGCCTTGCATTCCCGATATGAATAAAATTATATACGGTAGGGCCGCATACATAGATTCCTACTTTTCCCGGAGTAATAGGTACAAATTCTTCTTTCTTTTTTGTAAGGGTATTATAAATCTTCATCATCTTTCCTCCTGCATCAGGTCTTCCATACAACGGAAAAAACTCCGTTTCCATTGAAACGAAGTTCTCGTCTTTATTCTGTTTCCGTCTGGGCATCTAATTCGTCCATAACAGTAATCTCTTCTTCTTCCTTCTCTTCTTCCGGCATAATCTTAATCTTGCCGTCATAAAGTTCTTCAACTGCGATAGATAAAGGCTTTTGACCATAATCTTTTACCAGTGCTTCTTCACCGCCAATTAACTGTCTTGCTCTTTTTGCTGTTGCAATTACAATAGAATAACGGCTGTTAACCACCGGTTCATTGCCATCCTCCACATCGCTGTTTACTTTTTTCATAATTTCTGTATAAGATGGATGTAACATTGTATGTCTCCTTTCTACATGCTCATTAATTCATTCTGCATTTTTATAATATCATCGTTCCAGAGCCGGATTTCTTTTCTCCTTGCTGTCACGATGGCATGAATCTCATCTACACACTCTTCCAGTGCCCCATCTCTGTTAATCACAAAATATTCATAATTCGGAATCGATTCTGCCTCTTCTCTTGCCCGATTCATCCGCTTATTGACTACTTCTATCGATTCTGTACCCCTGCCGGTCAGACGGTCTTTTAATTCTATCGCACTGCTGGCCGAAATAAAAATCAGAATCGCTTCCGGATATTGTTCCTTGATCTGAAGAGCACCTTCTACTTCTATCTCCAAAATGACATTATGTCCTAAGGCAAGTTCCTTCTCTACATAAGCTCTTGGAGTACCATAATAATTCTCCACATATTGAGCATACTCGATAAATCCATTATAGTCAATCAGATTCCGGAATTCATCAACTGTTTTAAAATAGTACTCTCTTCCATCTACTTCGCCTTCTCTTGGTGCCCTCGTCGTAGCAGAGATGGAAAGACTGTATCCGTACTTTTCTACCAGTCTTTTTGCAGCAGTTCCCTTTCCGACTCCCGAAAATCCTGAAATCACAATTAACATTCCCTGTTTATTCATCTTCTTCACCCTTACTGTTTGTCATGTCTTTTCCCTGATATCGATTCAATATCGTCTCAGGCTGTAATGCAGACAGCACAACACATCCGTTCTCCATTACAATTACAGCTCTCGTTTTTCTTCCGCAGGTAGCATCTACAGCACGCCCCTCATCCTTGGCAGACTGAACCATACGTTTAATCGGTGCTGCTTCCGGGCTGACAATAGAGATTACTTTATCTCCATTCACACTATTTCCATACCCCACACTCATAAAACGCAACATAAGAGCCACTCCTTTTGTCTACTCAATGTTCTGAATCTGTTCTCTGACTTTCTCAATCTCGGTTTTAAGGTCTATGGCAATATTGGAAATATCCAGATCATTTGCCTTAGAAAGAATCGTGTTGGCTTCCCGATTCATCTCCTGCGCGATAAAATCCAGTTTTCTTCCAATGCTGTCTCCATCCAGTAAAGTCTGTCTGGTATGTTCAATGTGGCTTCTTAATCGCACTGTCTCTTCATCCACGCAAATCTTATCTGCATAAATGGTTACTTCTGTTGCGATTCTTCCTTCATCAATGGCAGCTCCATCTAAAAGCTCATGTACTTTATCAGAAAGCTTCTGCCGATAATCTGCCACCATGGACGGATAACGGACCTCCACCTGATCGACCAATGTCAGCATATGGTCTAATTTGCCAAGTAAATCTTTCTTCAGGCTTTCTCCTTCCTGCTCTCTGGTCGCCACAAATTTCTCGCATGCTTCCTTAACCGCCGCTTCCAGAAACTTCCACAATTCCTCTTCATCCATTGTCTGCTCTTCTAACGTAAGAACCTCCGGATATCGGGACAGCCGTACCGCATTCAGTCCATTCTCCAGGCCGAATGTCTCACTGATTCGATTGATATGGTTCAGATATTCCCCTGCAATCTCCTCATTATATCGAACACATAGGTTATTCTCCGTATAATCTTCATAAGTAATAAAAACGTCAACCTTTCCTCTGCTGATATATTTCTTCATCAGATTACGAATGGAAGCTTCAAAAAATCCCAGCTTCTTTGGCATCCGGATATTGATATCGCAGTATCTGTGGTTTACCGCCTTCATCTCAACAATAATTTTTCTTTCTTCGGTCGCAATCTCGCTGCGTCCAAAGCCTGTCATACTTTTTATCACAATGCCTACCTCTATCATTTATTTGAAGATCTTTTCTCTCCTGTCAAAAAAACAGGAAATCCTCTGGGTATCTAATTAATTATATAGGATTCTTTTTCTTGCGTCAATGGTGAAGTTGGAAATATTCCTTTTACTTCTTTCTTTCCGCCAGATCATAATTCAACGGCTCCAGATAATGGACAGGAACCGGCCCATTTTCCGGCAACGCATAAGCCGGATTCAGTTCACAGAATTTAAAATGCTTTCTGCCGCCTTCTTCCATCCGCACCCAGAATTTCTCCAGGTCCCGGTACGGAAGGTAATAAAAAATGTCCTTCGCAGTAAAATGAATCAACAGGAAGGCCACTCCCCCCTGCTCTTCGAAATGTTTCATAAAAAGAATCTGGTGGGGATGGACATTGGCAAGGGCAAAACTATCTTTTGCGCACTCTTTGGCATCAAAGCAGACAGGAATTCCCTGCACTGCCCCGATATAGTCCACTGTACTTTTCTGCTCAAAATAGGCAAGGGTAATATGTCTGGTCTTCTGGTCGATCCGGATTGGCTTAATGGGTGTCGGAATCTTCTGAATCAGGGCCAGTTTTTTTTCTCTGTATTTTTCATTTGTCAGATTGATCAATTCTTCCAGGGCAGAGCCCCGAAGTCCTCTTGTATTCCAGGTTCCCATTTTTTATCCGTCCTTACCAAATATTTTTTGTTCTATCATAAGAAATTGCTCCGGTTTTGGAGCTTCAAATCGTTTCCCGGAATATTTTTCCCACTGACCGGAAAGCTTTGGAAATATCAGAATACCACTGTGAAGGAGCTGATAACGAAGTCCCATCTCCTTTTTCCAGTAAAGATTCTCTTTGTGATTTCCGTATTTTTCATCACCCAGAATCGGATATCCGGCATAGGCAAGATGGGCTCTGATCTGATGAGGCTTTCCTGTCACCAGTTTTACTTTTAAAAGGGTATAACCCTGATTCCGTTTTATCGGTTCATAACCGGTTTCGATATAGACATCCGTATCCTTCTCTTTCGTTTTATGGACTTTCACCTGATTGATGGCACAATCCTTCGACAGGTAGCCTTTTAAGGACATTCCCTGCTTCATTTCCCCTTTTACAATGGTAAAATAATACTTTTCCAGATTTCTGTTTCGGAATAATTCGGATAAAAAGGTCAGTCCTTTGATGGAAATTCCTGCCGCAATCAGTCCGGTGGTATTCCGGTCTAACCGATTGGCAACAGAAGGCTTCCGGATTTTTAACTCTTCTTTTGTCACATAGCCTCGTTCCAGACAATAGGAAATCATCTGCTCATTGAGGGAAATATCTTCTTTTGCCGCCTTCTGACTTAAGATTCCTGCCGGCTTATTGAAAAGAATGATATCTTCATCTTCAAAAATAATATTCCGATTCAAATCTGCCAAAGATTGAGTGGAAGGTGTAAGCATCTCTTCCTTTTTTTGAAATTTTTCTATGGTTTCATCAGACAGAAAAAGAGTAATCACATCATTTTCCTGTACTTTTTCTTTTCCATCTGCTTTTTTTCCGTTTAATTTAATGTTCTTCTTTCGAAGCATTTTATAAAGAAAGGAAGAAGGCGCCTGGCTTAAATATTTCTCCAGGATCTTATAAAGCCTTTGTCCTTCTTCTTTTGACGTAATATGAATTTCCTGCATTCACTTCTCCTACATCTCATAGACCAGGATGGTCTCTTTGATTCTTTTGATTTCTTTTTCATCCTCTGACTCAAAATTGGCAGCCGCAATTTTTTCCAGAAATTTGTCTTCTTTGGTCAACAGTAAAAATCCTGTTTTGTGACAATTGTTTTTTAAAAGATTGCGAAAATACTTTTTTGCCTCTTCTACATCAGATGCTTTTTTGTTATCCCGGTAAAGGGCAATGACTGTTTTGTCTGAATAGACCACACAGGGAAAATGACGGACTTTCTCTTCGGAAGAAAGGGCCAGATCCCACAGAATCTGTTCTTTCGGTATATGATTCACCTTTTGTTCCATTTCCCTTTTTTCTTCTTCCGGGATTGGTTTTAACGGAAGCACCACCAGAAGGCCGGATAACACCTTGGCTATAGGCAGAGAAAATAATAAACCTACCACCGTAAAAATCGTTTTCATGGAATGATAACGAAAATATCCAAATCCAATGATACATGCCATTGCGGCAAACAGCAAAAGCGTAAGAATCAATCGCATTTTTTTAAACTGGGCCAAATACCCATACTCACCTTTTTCTCTTTTCATCGTTTCTCTTCTTTCTTTGGTAATATCATAAAGTCATCGTTTCCTTTTTCTAAGACATGAAAAGAAGCAGCAATTTATGAGGCAAAATTTTACATAAGACTTCTAAAAGTTTCATGGGAATTCCATAAATGGATTTTTCCTTTCCTTTTTTGGCATCCTGCAATGCTTTTTTTACCACTTTCTCCGGTTTTGCCATAAATAGCTTTTTGATTGGTTTCATCACTCTTTCTTCACCGCACTCTGCCACTTCAAAAAACGGAGTCTTTACCGGGCCGGGACAGACTGCCGTAACTGTAATTTCCCGGCTAAGCAGTTCATATTTTAACGCCCTGCTAAAGCTTAACACATAAGACTTGGTCGCTGCGTAAACCGCAAAATAAGGCTGAGGGACAAAGGCTGCGCTGGAGGCCAACTGGATGATCTGTCCTCTTTTTTTCATAAAAGGAAGGGTCAGACAGGTTATTTCGGTCAGTGCCTGACAATTCAGCTTCACCATTTCCCTGTTGCTTTCCGGTCCAACTTCTTCTATACTTCCGATTTTTCCAAATCCGGCGCAATTGACCAGCATACAGACTTCCGGTTTTCTTTCTTTTAACGCCTGCTCATAGAGCTTCATATCTTCTTCTTTGGTCAAATCTAAGGAGAATACTTCGATTCCTTTTCTCCCCATCTCTTTTTTCAGTTCCAGAAGTTTGTCTTCTCTTCTGGCTATGAGCCAGATTTCTTCAATATGCAGATAACGACGATAGATTTCTTTTGCAAACTCCCTTCCCATTCCGGAAGAAGCCCCTGTAATAATCGCTGTTTTCATGATTACCCTCTTTTCTGCTTTTTCTGATGTACATTTCGAATGGTTTTCTTTTTCTTTCCTCCGTCCGGTTTCCGGTTTCCTTCTTTGTCCTTTCTAAAGCTGTTTTGGAAAGTTCCTCCTGTTCTTTTTCCGGAGGCAGTTTTCCCAGATGCTTCTTTTCCTTTTGGAACGCCGGTTTGCTTTCGTGGCCGTATGAGACATTTTTTATCAAAGCCGATTAAATCCCACCGTCCTTCTTTTGCCAGGGCTTCATAAACCAGATCATAATTGTCCGGATTCCGATATTGAATCAAAGCCCTCTGCATGTTTTTTTCATGTGGAGAGCGAGGTACATAGACTTTTTTCATCGTCCTAGGATCCAGTCCGGTATAATACATAGTCGTGGATATGGTAGATGGGGTCGGATAAAAATCCTGCACCTGTTCCGGCATATAACCCCAATCCCGTAAATATTCTGCCAGCTCAATAGCCTCTTTTAACGTAGAACCGGGATGGGAGGACATGAGATAAGGAACCAGATACTGCTTTTTCCCTATTCTTTCATTTATTTTTTTATATTTATCTGCAAATTTATCATAGATAGCCCGTTCCGGCTTTCCCATCATAGCAAGAACCGGGTCAGAAATATGTTCCGGAGCCACTTTTAACTGACCGCTGACATGATATTCACACAATTCTTTCAGAAAACTGTCATCTTTGTCATGAATGACATAATCAAATCGAATTCCCGAACGAACAAATACTTTTTTCACCTTTGGAATTTTTCTCAGTTTCCGAAGGAGCGACAAATAATCTTTATGGTCAATTCGAAGGTTCCTGCATGGTTTTGGAAAAAGACATTGTTTCGTCGGACAAACCCCTTTTGTCAGCTGTTTTTCACAGGCCGGAAAACGGAAATTGGCAGTCGGTCCTCCCACATCATGGATATATCCTTTGAAATCCTTTTCCTCTGTCATTAATTTTGCTTCTTCTATAATCGATTCATGGCTTCTGGCCTGAATAATTCTTCCCTGATGGAAGGTCAGAGCACAGAAACTACACCCTCCAAAGCACCCCCGGCAGCTGGTAAGGCTGAACTTAATCTCTTCAATAGCCGGAACTCCTCCCAATGCCTCATAGGAAGGATGATAGGTCCTCATATAAGGCAGACGGTAAACCTGATCCATTTCTTCGGTAGAAAGAGGTTTGGCCGGTGGATTCTGAACCACATATTCAGTTTCTTTATATTTTTCAATTAACGATTTCGCCACAAATGGATCTGTATTACAATATTGGGTATAAAAGCTTTTTGCATAGGTTTCTTTGCTATTACAGATTTCTTCATAGGATGGAAGGAAGGTTCCTTCATAGACCCGATCCGGATTTTTTGTCTTATAAACAGAACCATTGATATAGGTCAATTCCTCCACAGGAATTCCTGCATGCAAAGCATCTGCCACTTCAACCACAGACCGTTCTCCCATTCCATAAAGGAGTAAATCTGCCTGGGAGTCCAGCAAAATGGAGCGTTTTACTTTGTTATCCCAATAATCATAATGAGCCAGACGGCGTAAGGATGCTTCAATCCCACCAATAATAATCGGAACATCCTTGTAGGTCCTGCGAATCAGATTACAATAGACGACAACAGCGTGATCCGGCCTTTTTCCCATCACACCTCCAGGTGTATAGGCATCTTTTGGCCGTCTCCGTTTGGACACACTGTAATGGTTTACCATAGAATCCATATTTCCTGCCGTCACAAGAAATCCGAGTCTGGGCCTTCCAAACTCATCAATACTTTCCTGCTTTTTCCAGTCCGGTTGGGACAAAATTGCAACTTTATAACCGGCGGCTTCCAGCACTCTGCTGATAATTGCCACTCCAAAAGAAGGATGGTCCACATAAGCATCCCCTGTGATATACACAAAGTCTGCCTGTTCCCATCCCCTTTTTTTCATTTCTTCTTTGTTAATTGGAAGAAAATCTTTCTCCATTCCTGTTTCCTCACGTTCTTTTTTGCTAATGCGGCAAAATGGCCGCTTCCCTGTCTGCTTTTTCCATCCGGCTCTAATTTTTTAATCCGGGTAGCAATTCATAATAGTCTTCTATATAATAGTCTGCCAGTTTTCTTTTTTCTTCTTCCAGATGTTTCGAACTTTCATCTGCTATGGCATAAGCTGTCATTCCGGCATTTTTCCCTGCCAGAATTCCTGCCGGCACATCTTCAAAAATCATACATTTTTCTGGATTCACCTGTAAATCTTCTGCCACCAGCAGATAAATATCCGGCGCCGGTTTTCCTTTTTCCACTTCACAGGCAGTACGAATGGAATCAAAATAGTCATATACGCCAAGATTTTTCAGCGTTACCGTTACCAGTTCCCTGGAATTACTAGTCGCAACCCCTGTCTTGATTCCCTGTTCTTTTAAATATTTCAAATATTCTAAAATTCCCGGTTTTAAAGGCACTTCATTGGCATAGACATCATATGCCATCTGATTCCAGATTTCCTTTAGCTGTTCTACGGAATAAGGGAGAAAAGAAAAACGCTGTTTAAAATAAACCGCTGTTTCCGTAAAACTCATTCCCTCCAGAGCATCCTGCAAATCATCCGGTACTGTTGCCCCAAACTGTCCTAAAAAATCCACATCAATTTTATACCAGGTCCACATGGAATCTACCAGCGTTCCATCCAAATCAAAAATGACCGCTTCGATTCCATCTAAGCTTTTTTTCTTTTCTTTCATTTTCATTCTATCCCTATCCTGCCGCTTTTCATACTTATTCTATGAGATCCGGGTCAAAGATTTCAATAATTGTATTTCCTCTTTTGTCAGTTTTCTGGCCTCTCCCGGTTTTAATCTTTCATCTAAAACCAGGGGCCCCATCGAAATTCTTCTTAAAAAAAGGACCTTTTTCCCCACTGCCTCAAACATTCTTTTTACCTGATGGAACTTTCCCTCCTGGATCGTCACCAGGATTTTGGACTGTCCTTCCAAAAGATCTTCCGATTCCAGAATTTCAAGTCCGGCCGGCATGGTCTTTTTCTCTTCTCCAATGTCAAGGCCTTCCTCAAAGGCTTTCACATCCTCATTTGTGACAATTCCTTCTATTCTGGCAAAATATGTTTTATCCACATGTTTCTTCGGTGACAAAAGATGGTGGGCAAGACTTCCATCATTGGTAAGAAGAAGCAGCCCTTCCGTATCTTTATCCAGTCTTCCCACCGGAAATAAATCTTTTCTTTTTGCATCTTTGATCAGGCTTACTACTGTAGCAAACTGCTTATCTTCGGTCGCTGAAACCACTCCCATTGGTTTATTTAACATCCAGTATTCTTTTTCTACATATCCGATTTCTTCCCGATCCAGAAAGACTCGGGAAACTCCCGGTTCAATCTTTTGCTCCGGTTTTGTCGCCGGCTGATCGTCTACGGTTATCCTACCTTTTCGAATCAGCTGTTTTACTTCTGCTCTGCTTCCTACCTTCATATCTGCCAGATATTTGTCCAGTCTGATTGCCTTTCCCATCGTATTATCCTCTCATCCATCTCCAGCTTGGACGATACTTATTTTTCAGAGTTCCATTGCTTACCTTGCCAAATCCCAGAGGCTGATTTTCCACACATATCAGTACATTTCCATTGTCTGCTTCCACCGGAATCGTCTCACATTTTAAATATCGGATCAATCGTTCATCTTCCACCGAAAGATTCACTCTTTTCGGTCCTTCTCCCTCTCCAAAAGCCATGGCAAGGGGCTGGCTCGGCTCAAATCTTTTCTTTTTCAGATTGCCAAGAAAAAGTCCTGCCCTGACAATCCGAAGTCCTTTGATATCCGGAAGATCTTCCGGCATATAAAATACCCGTTCTTCATAGATTTCCATTCGTTTCGGATCCAGATTCAAATGAGATTCTTCTAAAAATTCCACCAGCTCCGGAGCTAATTTTCCTTTTTTATATTGGTAAGGGCGAAGCTTTCGGATCGGTGAATCCGGGCTTTTCTGAAGAAGAGCTACAAAATGTCCCTCTCCTTCCATCCGATGAGGCCAGAGTCTTCTGCAATGGACCAGATCTTCCCGTCCTGTTTTACTCCATTCTGGGTGCCCGTGATCAAATCCATCAAACATTGGCAGTTCCACAAGAGATAAATCCTCGTTTCGTTCTAACAAATATTCTATGGTCTGTTCATTTTCTTCGGGAGCAAAAGTACAGGTCGAATAAATCATCATGCCGCCCGGCTTTAACATCTTAACCGCTTCTGACACAATCTCCTTTTGCAATGCACCGTATTTTTCCACTTTATCCGGGCTCCATTCTTTGATCATCATCGGATCTTTTCGAAACATTCCTTCTCCGGAGCAGGGTGCATCCACCAATATTTTATCAAAATAGCCCTCGAACCGAGCTGCCAGTTTGGCTGGTTCCTCACTTAATACAACCACATTTGGAATTCCTGCCATTTCAATGTTGTGAAGCAGCGCCTTGGTTCTGGAAATGCTGATATCGTTGCTGACGAGAACTCCCTTTTTTTGAAGTTTCCCTCCCAGCTCTGTGGTCTTACCTCCGGGAGCCGCACATAAATCCAGGACTTTGTCCCCCGGTTCAACCGGAAGAAAACTGGCCGGTGTCATGGCACTTGGCTCCTGAATATAATAAAGACCGGCATAATAATAAGGATGTTTTGCCGGATTTTCTTCCCGATTATAGTAAAATCCATTGGAACACCAGGGAATCGGCTTCAAATCAAAGGGAGAAATCGAAAGAAATTCCTCCGGGGTCATTTTCAATTTGTTAACTCTGATTCCATTATATCTGGGCTTATCAAGGCTTTCCACATATCTGGAAAACTCCTCTTCCGTAAGCATTTTTTTCATTCTATCAGCAAATTCCTGTGGTAATCTCATTGAGGCCTCCATCTTTTCTCTTATTTTTGCATGGAAAGAAAGCGGATTCTTTCTTGATCCGCTTTCCAAAGATACTATTTATTGTAACGGTATTTTTCGTATACGTCAACAGTAGAAACAAAAGCCGGCCACCAGGATTTGCTGCCTTTCCTGCTCGGTTCGTGCGCTTTTTATCCGCCATTCGCTCTAACTCGCCTTCGGCTCAGACAATCGCTCTGTGGCGGAAGCTAGCACAAACCTCCCTACGGAAACTAGCAACCGTCCTTGTGGCCGGTTTTTGTTTTACTGAATTGAAATGGATTTTGTAAATCACACAACTCCAGCTTCCATAATTTCATAAATCCAAACACCTTACCTTATCATCGTAACTGTCTGCTTAATTGATTTCTGATTCCGGTCACTCTTGTTTTTGCTTCTTCAATCTGTCTCTTAGCATCTCTTATTCTGGACTGAACCATCCAGTCTGCCACAACACCGTCAAAAAAATAATCTGCAAAACGTAAAAAGTCTCCTACTTCAATGTTAAAATCTTCTATTCTTCCAACGTCTTCCAGTTCCCGGCTCAGTTTCTGCAATGCGATTCTTGCAGACTGCATTTGAGTTTCAGCATCATCCATTTTACGGTGTTTTACAAAAGTACTGAAAAATCCTCCTCCAAGCATATCCCAGATTCCCCAGTTTCCGGCGCTTTGCAAGGATTCATCCACCTGATTCAGATAATATAATGCCTCGTCTGCTGCATCTAAAGCTTCCTGTAATTCTCTCCTATATATTAATTCGTTCATACTGCTCCTCCATTTCGTTATCTTATCCTTGTATTTGCTTACTACTTTATCATATTCTTACTCTCTATTATGCAGAGATTTTCCAATCTTTTTCTGTCATTATTCTTACAAAGGTGATATAGTAGTAACAATGATGAAAATACCAAAAAGGATGTGAAGATACCATGAGAGTTTTTCTGACAAGCAGTCCCTGTGCCCCCTGTCTGGAAGAGGGCATCGATATTCCATGCCAGTTAAATGAAGATAATGATTTTGTAGAAAATTTAAGGGGAGGATTATTTCCCGGTGCAAAAGGGCTTATTATCAGTGCCGATCCACATAATTATGAATTGAATGATGAGATGCTGGATACTTTTTACACTGCTTTCCAGTACCATGGATTTGAGCTTTCAGACATGATTCTTTGTGATTTACGAAATGCGGAACATATCGAAGAATTGATTACAGAAAGTGACATGATTATTTTAGGCGGCGGTCATGTACCAACTCAAAACGAATTTTTCCATTGGATTCATCTTAGAGAGCTGCTTCAAAATTATGAAGGAACAGTGATGGGCATTAGTGCCGGTTCCATGAATTGTGCCGATACGGTCTACGCCCAGCCGGAACTTCCGGGTGAATCCGTAGATCCGGATTACGAAAGATATCTGGAAGGATTGGGACTCACTGACTATATGATTCTCCCTCACTATCAGGAAGTGAAAGATAACATGTTAGACGGCAAACGGCTGATTGAAGAAATCACTCTTCCTGACAGTATGGGAAACCGATTCTATGTTCTGGTAGATGGAAGCTATATTCTGATTCAGGATCAGTCCGCAAGACTGTACGGAGAAGCCTATCTGATTCAGGACGGATACATGGAACAAATATGTGATTGGGGAAATTCTATTTCTCTGGACTAAAGAATAAATCCGACAAAGAAAACTTTCTTTTTCGTTTTCTTGCCGGATTTCTTAAATAATGAGCCAAGGGTCAAATGGACATAAAATACATGCTTGCATGTGTTTTTATGTCTATGGGGCCCGCAAAATATGAGCAAGTAGCCATTTTTTTCAGAAAAATGAGCGGATTGCGAATGTTTTCGTCGATTTTGGGAGTGCAAAGCACGTAAAAATCGACGGGAGGCTCATTTGTCGAGCAACTCAAATAATGAGCCAGGGGTCAAATAATCAGGATATCAAATGAATCTTATCGGCAATCTCTTTTCCGAATTGTTCATATAATCGGTGATACTCCTGATACTCAATTCTCTGGCCGAATGTTAAAATTTCCATCTGAATTCCAAACAAATCGACCACCAGCGATGTGGGAATCATGCCATTTCGAAGATAAAATGCTTTGCGGCGGATTCTCTCTTCTTTGTTGGAAGCTTCTACAGCCGGGTCTTCAATCTCCAGGAAAAATCTTTTTTCTTTATATCGTTCTTTTAATAACCGTAATGTAATGGATCCAATTCCTCTGTCCCGCTGTTTTGCCGATACGGCAAAATAATCGAGAAGAGCCAGATCCTCATAAAATGCCATAATTGCCAGACCACAAAAAGTCTGTTCTTCGTCTACCACTGCCAGAATCTCAACGATTCCCTCCTGCTCCATCTGAAGCAGCATGGAAAAGGGCTTTCTCTCTGCTTTGGGAAATGCTTCCAGATATAAACTTTTCAGTTCTTCTAAGTATTGTTTTGGGGTTGCGTGGACTAATTCCATGATTCTGTTCCTTTCCCTATCCTGTTATCATGTATCTTCTTTGTTCATCAGGAAATGCTTTGGGCCCGATATCCCTCGGAGATAATATCCAGCTGTTTACTGAAATGACATAATTCATCAAAATCTCCTGCCTGATACACTTTATAAAATTCATCCTGAATCTTCACAATCTCTCTCTTATTTGCAACTTTGTAGAGATTCTGAATGTTAGTCAAAATATCTGCCACCAATGTCTCCTTGGCCTGATAAGATTCCTGGGCATCCATAATCTCGTCTCTTACTGAAGACATCTCTTCATCCAGTACAAGAAGGGCATTCGCTGCACTGCTTAATCGTTCCCTGATATCATCCGGTATGTTCTGCTTATACTTATACTGCAGGGAATGTTCTACTGTCGCCCAAAAATCCATGGCTAATGTTCGAATCTGTATTTCTGCCTGAAGGCGTTTTACCCCATGAATCGTATTGACTTCATAATAAACAATCATGTGGTAGCTTCGATATCCACTGTCCTTTGCATTCGCAATATAGTCTTTGATACTTTTAATCTCCATGTCATTCCGATTTCTGATCAACGTCACGACTTTATCAATATCTTCCACGAACTGACATAGAATTCGAATTCCTGCAATATCCTCAATCTTCTCTTCTAATTCATTAATATTCTGATTTTTCCTCTGTAACTTTTCCAGAATACTGGAAATGCTCTTTACCCGGCCTTTTACCTGTTCAATCGGGCAATAAAGGCCTGCATTCTTATGCTCGGTAATAATATGATTAAATTTAACAAGAAGCTCATCTACCGCTAACTGATAGGGATCCAGGATTTCTCTCCATAATTGTATATCCATACTGCCACCTCACGTTTCATTCTAGTTTATACATACAATCAGATGTACTATCTCCGGATGCTTCATCATGGAATGTCAAAATCATTCCCTCATGATTCTGACACCATATTGTATTTTTATAGATACATTATAACATATTCCAGATACTTTTTGTACATTTTCACGAAAAGTTTTTATTTTTTCTGTACAGCTATACAAAAGATTTGATAGTCAACCCGACAATATACACTTTATGTCTTTCTCCGCAATTATATGACTACAAAGATTAAGGTTCCAAAAGGTGCTTATGGATTGTTTCGCTGCAAGCAGCTCCCACAATCCCACATAATAATTCACAAAAAATATTTAGAAAATTCGTTGACTTTCTCCTTTTCCTGTGTTAGATTATACTTACGTTGAAAATACAAAGACAAGGAATAGTAGGATTTTTCAGACAGACAGAGAGCTGCTGGTTGGTGTGAAGCAGTTGCCGGGAAGATTTGAACTCGCCTTCGAGTAGCTCGCTGAACCAGACAGTAGGTGGAGCCGGAAGAGCTGACCGTTACAGCAGCAGGATATAAGGCATTTTTTATTTTGCCCGTATCTGATTTGAGTGCATACCTTTTGGTATGAATTAGAGTGGTACCGCGTAAGACTTTAGTCTTTCGTCTCTAAAGAATGAGATGAAGGGCTTTTTTTATTGCATGGAAAATTACGATTGCATAGGAAATTACTCCGTATTTCCCAAAGTTCTTCTCTCGAAGATAAGTAGCTTAGCAACCACATAGAATTTTAGGAAAGGAAAATTGAAGTTATGATGAATCCAAGTAAATACGAACGTGCTTATTTTATGCCGCCAACCCCCTCTTTAAAATGGGCCCAGAAAGAATATATTGAGAAAGCACCTCAGTGGTGCAGCGTTGACTTACGAGACGGCAATCAGGCCCTGATTATTCCTATGAGTCTGGAAGAGAAACTTGAGTTTTTCCAGCTTTTAGTAAAAGTAGGATTTAAGGAAATTGAAATTGGTTTCCCTGCTGCCTCTGAAACTGAGTATCAGTTCCTTCGTACATTAATTGAAGAAGATATGATTCCGGAGGATGTTACCATTCAGGTTCTGACTCAGGCAAGAGAACATATTATTAAGAAAACTTTTGAGGCACTGGAAGGCTGTAAATCCAAAGCCATTGTTCATGTATACAACTCTACTTCTGTGGCTCAAAGAGAAGAAGTGTTCAAAAAATCCAAAGAAGAAATCATTGAGATTGCAGTAAAAGGCGCTACCTTATTAAAAGAACTGACAGAAAAAGCCGGCGCTGACTATTTATTTGAATACTCTCCGGAAAGCTTTACAGGAACCGAGATCGACTATGCTCTGGAAGTATGTAATGCTGTCATTGATGTCTGGCAGCCAAGACCGGACTGGAAAGTCATCATCAACCTTCCGGCTACGGTTTCCCATTCCCTTCCGCATGTTTACGCAAGCCAGATCGAATACATGTCTGAACATTTAAATAACAGAGAAAATGTAATCGTATCCGTTCATCCTCATAACGACAGAGGAACCGGTGTTGCCGATACAGAACTGGCACTTCTTGCCGGAGCCGATCGTGTAGAAGGTACTTTATTTGGAAATGGGGAAAGAACCGGTAACGTAGATATCATTACACTGGCTCTCAACATGTATGTACATGGAGTTGATCCGAAACTTGATTTCTCTAACATTACCGAGATTGCTGATACCTACGAAAGATTAACCAGAATGACCGTACCTCCAAGACATCCTTATGCAGGTCAGCTTGTATTTGCTGCATTCTCCGGCTCCCATCAGGATGCCATTGCAAAAGGAATGCACTGGAGAGAAGATCATCATTGCGATCACTGGACCGTTCCTTATCTTCCAATTGACCCGCAGGACGTGGGAAGAAGATACGAAGGCGATGTCATCCGTATCAACAGCCAGTCCGGAAAAGGCGGCATTGGTTATATTATGGAACAGCGTTACGGTTTCAACCTGCCTGCTAAGATGAGAGAAGACCTTGGATATGCAGTGAAGAGCGTATCTGACCATAAACACAAAGAGCTGGCACCAAGAGAAATCCTGGAGATTTTCGAAGACCGTTATGTAAATATTTTATCACCAATCGAATTACTGGAAGTACACTTTACCCAACGACCAGCCAGAATTTCCGCTGAGATAACTTTAGTGCGTGACGGCATTCATAAAGTATACCATGGAGAAGGAAACGGTCGTCTGGATGCAGTCAGCAATTCCATCAAACGCCACTGTAAACTTGACTTCTCCGTTGTTACATACGAAGAACACGCTCTTCAGATCGGATCCAACTCCCAGGCTTGTGCTTATGTAGGAATCCAGCTTCCAAACGGCAACGTTGTATGGGGCTCCGGCATCCACAACGATATCATTGATGCTTCTGTACGTGCCCTCTTCAGTGCCGTAAACAGAGTCATCATTTCTCAGAGAGAAGAAGAAAAAGAATAAAAGGATCCACCCAATCATGATGGGATCATGAGCCGGAAACAATAAATGTCCGTAAATCGGTCCCGTTTCCTATTATTGCACCTTTTTCGCTGAATTTACAAAAGGCACAATCCGGTTGATGTAACTGTTTGCGAGTTCACAAGCAGACTGGGAAGAAACATACCGGATTGTGCCTTTTTGATATTTTGATAAATTCCGAAAAATGTGCTTTTATGACTGGGACCGATTTACGGACATCGCTTCATGTTCTTTCTTCAATTCTTCGTATAAGTGAAGAGAATCCCATTCCTTATTATACTCTGTCAGCACTGCTTTATAATTGATCTTAGGAATTCCCTCTTTTCTTGCCCCATCCAGGAACTGTTCCAGTTTCCTGTTACTATAAATTTTAAGAATCATCATTGGATCTTCGAATCCTTCCCCCTCGTATTTCGTTCCTGTCAACAGAACATCTTTTACCCCAATGAGTGCTCCAACCGGCTCCAGCCACTGTTCTTTTGGAACTGATTTTACCCGAAGTCCTAATTTCAGGCAAAGAAGCTGATATTTTTTCTGAATTTTTTTATCATGTACATTATAAAGTAAAATGGTTTCCCCACTCATTTTTACCATTCCTGTTTCCTTCTTTCTTGTCTTTCTATTTTTTCTATGATACCATGATGCTAGGGTCAAAAGCTTTTGACTCCAGCATCATACCATATAATTCATAGAAAAACAACTTGAGAAGGAGCACCGATATGGAGCAGAATTTTTCTTATTATTATATTTTTAACGCAGTGGCACGCACAGGGAATATTTCTCATGCCTCAAAAGAACTGTTTATCAGCCAGCCTGCCATCAGCAAAGCAATCAAAAAACTGGAAGATAATCTGGGAACTCAGCTTTTTATTCGCAATTCCAGGGGTGTTTTTTTGTCAGAAGACGGAAAAATTCTCTATGAACATACAAGACATGCATTCCAGGAAATCGAAGAAGGAGAGTCCTTTTTAAAAAGAAGAAATGAACTGGAAATCGGTCAGATTCGTCTGGGCGTTAGTACTACTTTATGTCGTTTTATTCTGCTTCCTTATTTAAAATCTTTTGTCAAGGAGTATCCCCACATTAAAATTACCATTCACTGCCATCCTACTCTGGATACCCTCGTACTTATGGAAAAAGGGCAGATTGATGTAGGCCTTATTGTCAACACTTCAAATACCCGGAATCTGACTTTACATTCCATTGGAAGAATAAAAGATGCCTTTGTTGCAACGGAGGCTTATCTGGACCATTTAAAAGAAAGAGAAGGATCTGATCGGATTGACTATTTTCAGACCGGCAATATCATGCTGATGGATAAAAAAAATATGACCCGCCAACATGTCGATCAATATCTGGCCCAACAGGGAATTATCCCAAAACAGATTCTGGAAGTAAACAGTATGGACCTTCTCATCGAATTTGCCAAAATTGGTCTTGGCATTGCCGGAGTTACAAAGAATTTTGTAGAAAAAGAGCTGGAAACCGGTAAGCTTAAAGAAATTCCTGTTCCTGTACCGATTCCCAGCCGGGAAGTCTGTTTTGCCTATGATCCCCGTATGGCTTTGTCCCGGGGAACCAGGTTATTTATTGAATATCTTCACAGGTGCAAATTCGAATCTGATCCCTGTAATAATCTACATGAGTAAGAATTTTTTCCAGAATCTGAATTTTTCCCGGAGAACCAATGGACTGCGGTGTAAACTGAGGTACATAAGTCAATCCATAATGAAGATAGGCATCAAACTCTTCGATATAATTTTCTGTCACACGTTCATAGGACGATACCCGGCTCTGCCCAATTGGAAAGGCAGGGCCGTAATTAAATGCAAAATAAGGAAAATCATGAATATTCCAATTCATCGGAATTTCCAGAAGATTTCCCGAAAGCCCTTCGTGTACATAAGGCATGTCTCTGTCATACAAACTGCTGGAATAGGTATAACCATAACGAATCGCAGCTTCAAACGCTTCTTTTGTCACCTCTCCTTCCGGAGCCCGGAATCCTTTCGGCTGTTTTCCTGTCAGTTTTTTTAATTCTTCCGTTCCCAGACAAAACTCTTCTTCGATTTCTTCTTTTGATAAGGTGTGCATAGGTCTGTGAGTATGTCCGTGAAATGCCAGTTCATGTCCCTCTTTTACAATTTTTTCGATTGCATCAGGATGATTTTTTGCAATCAGGCCCGGAACAAAAAATGTTCCCTTTATTTCATGGTCTTTAAAGGTTTTCAGTACCCGGTCCAGGCCACGCTTAATCCCATAATCGCCCATGGATAGAGTCTTAGGCCGTTTTTCCGTTCCCTCGAACATGCCGGACCAGAAACATTCCCCATCCAGATTTACCGTAAATACGGCTGTCATTTTTTCGCTCATGTTCTTTCCCTCCTAGTAATTCTTCCTCCACCAGTCTGCAATCTGGCTTCCCTTTGCAAACCAGATGCCTTCTTTTGACTTCATATACTGTATCAGTCTCTGATACATGCGAAGCCGTCCCGGAGAACCAATGATCTGAGGATGACACTGAATGACGTAGCAAAGACCTTCCCGGTAATATCCATCAAATTCCTGTTTAAAATTGTCAAATACCTGCTCGATTCCGGCGATACGATCCTGACCGGAAGGCTCAGCCGGAAAAAGATTATAACCAAACTGAACAAAATCATCCAAATCCCACTTAGGAGCCATTTCAATAAAATCTGTTACTTTTCCATCGATGACAGTCCGATAAGGTCTGTCATCTCCTCTCATAGAACTGGAATAAGAAAATCCCATCTCATTTAAGATTCCTGCTGTTTCTCTGGACCAGTCTCCCGATGGAGTCCGATACCCGATAGCCTTCTTTCCCAGCACCCGTTCAAAGATGCCCTGACTTTTTTCAATTACTGCTCTTTGCTGCTCCGGGGTCAGATCCACATAACGCTCATGATGATAACCATGATGTCCGATTTCATGGCCTCTTCGATCAATTTCCTGAAAAAGTTCCGGGTAATCTTCCATTACCTTTGCAGGTACAAAAAAAGTGGCTTTGATTTCTTCTTCGTCCAGAATATCCAGAATTCTTCTCACCGCACAGTTAGGTCCATAATGTCCTACAGAGTTTGCTCTTAAATACTTCTCTCCTCCGGGAAAATCTCTGGCTCCGTTTTTCCAGATGGTATCTCCATCCACATCAAAGCTTAACATGACCGCACATTTTCCACCATTCGGCCATTTTAATTGTTCATAGGTCACTGTCTCGCCCATTTCCTTGTTCCTCCTTTTATGCACAAAAAGATTCTGCCCCATTCAAGAGACAGAATCCCGATTTACTCCAATCTGTCAAACCAGGTTTTTGGAACCTGCCTGACTGCTTGTTAAGATTACAGTACTGTTGCCAGAAACTGTTTTGCTCTTTCTGATTTCGGATTGGTAAAAAATTCTTCCGGTGTGGTATTTTCTACCAGATAACCGCCATCCAAAAAACAGATACGATCTGCCACTTCCCTTGCAAATCCCATTTCTTGAGTAACAAGGGCCATGGTAATTCCTGTATGAGTCAGGGCTTTGATTACGTCCAGAACTTCTTTTACCATCTCCGGATCCAATGCTGAAGTCGGCTCATCAAACAAAAGTACTTCCGGTTCCATGGCAAGGGCTCTTGCGATGGCTACTCTTTGCTTCTGACCGCCGGAAAGACGGCTTGGGTATTCTCCTGCTTTGTCTGCAAGTCCAACCCTTTCCAAAAGTTTCATTGCCTTTTGTTCTGCTTCTTCTTTGCTCAGTTTATTGACAACCATTGGTGCGTAGGTCATATTTTTCAGCACCGTCATATTTTGAAACAGATTAAAATGCTGGAAAACCATACAGACATTTTTACGAATCTCTGTAATATTGGTTCCCTTTTCCATAATATTTTTACCGTCTATGTAAATATTTCCTCCTGTCGGAACTTCCAACAGATTGATACAACGAAGCATGGTAGATTTTCCCGAGCCGGAAGGTCCGATAATTGCCACAACCTCTCCTTTGTTGATTTCCAGAGAAATATCTTTTAATACTTCCAGATCTCCAAAATTTTTCTTCAAATGATCAATCTTAATCACTGACACGCACCTTCCTTTCCAGATAATGGCCAAGTGTGGTAAGTGCCATTACGAGAACATAATAAACCAGTGCAGCTACAATAAATGCCTCAAAGGCCCGGAATGTTTTTGCCTGGATCAAAGAAGCCCACCGCATGGTATCCGCAACACCGATAATGGAAACCATACTGGAATCCTTTAACAACGCAATGCTTTCATTGACCAGAGACGGCAGCGTATTTTTAAATGCCTGAGGAAATACAATATCCAGTAAAAGTCTGTATTTTGGAACTCCCAGGGACATTGCTGCTTCCCACTGCCCCTTATCCACAGATAAAATACCACCGCGGATGGATTCGGAAATATAGGCTGCGGAATTCAGACCAAAAGTAAGAACACCGGCCTGAAGGGCGGTAATCTGGTAATTCAAAAGCTGAGGTGTCGCATAATAGATTAACATCAGCTGTACCAGAAGGGGCGTTCCTCTGAAAATAGAAGTATAAAACTGTGCAAAGAGCACCAGCGGTTTTACTTTTGAAATTTTAATCAGAGAAAGTACAATTCCCCATAAAAAACCAACAATGGTAGATAACAGGGTAAATTCCAGAGTTAAAATGATTGCATTTCCAAGCATTGGAAGGTAATCAGTCAGTATGGTGAAATCAAGCATTTTTTTCTCCTTCTCTCATGTTCCATCTGTTATTTTGCAATATCCAGATTTGCTACCATCTCTTCATACTGAGACACAGAATCTTCTCCCATATATTTCACAAGAATATCATGTAAAGTTCCATCTTCTTTCATCTCAGCAAGGATATCGTTGATCTGGTCTACATACTCAGAATCTTTTGGAAGTGCAATTGCAAATGTATCTTCTAAAGTAATATCGCTGGAAATAATATGGCATTCCAGTCCTTCATTTTCCTGTACAAAAACTGCCGCCTGTGTTGCATCAAAGATTCCGGCGTCACATCTTCCGCTTAAAATGTCCTGCACAACTAACGGAGTGCTGTCAAGCTCGGAAACAGTGGCATCTTTTACTGATTTTGCAATCTCTGCATAACTGGTTCCCATAGAAACACCAATGTTTTTACCTTCTAACTGGTCAAGTTCCGTGTAATTGGAACCTTTTGCACAGATAATGGCATTCATTGGATAGTAATAAGGATCGGAGAAAGAAATCACTTCTTTTCTTTCTGCTGTTGGAGAGATACCGGAAATAATAATGTCTGCACGTCCGCTTTCCATGGTTGGAACTAAAGCAGAAAACTGCATATCTTTAATTTCCAGTTTCTTACCCAGTTTTTCTGCAATATAATTGGCAAGATCAATGTCAATTCCTACATAATTATCCGTTCCGTCATCAATGGATTCAAAAGGTGGGAAGGTAGCGTTAATCGCCAGTACCCATGTGTCTTTGTCTCCCGTTTCTGCCACAGCCTCTGTTCCGCCTTCCTGGTTTGTTTCGCTTTTGCTCTGTCCGCATGCAGTAAGGCTTGCTGCCATAACCAGAACCAAAAGCAGTGAAAGTAATTTTTTCATGTTGTTTCCTCCTTTAAGTCAGTCTTTTTTTCATTTTTTATATACGAATGGATCCTGCGCTCCATTTTCGCTCTCCCTCCGGTGGAAATGCATAAGCATTTTTACTGGTAAATAAACGCTGACGAACCAGGCTTTCTGCCATGGAAACCGCTGCTTTTGCAGAATCAATCACCGGTATCTGCAGTGCCTGTGCCATAGGCTCTGCCAGCCCCAGAAAACTTAAACAACCCAGAATAATAACAGAGACCTGGTCTTCTTCAATCAGTTTTTTACTGACCTCTAACAAAATTTCTACCGTCTTTTCTCTCTCTTCCCAAACATCAATATGTTGTAAATCCACACTTCGAATGGAACTTATGTTATCCGGCATTAAACCCGTCTGGTAACGAAAAGCCATTTTTTCAGACATTCTTCTTTTATCGGTAATCAGGATTCCGCACTGACGTCCCAGCATCATGGAAACCAGACAGGAAGCCTGTCCTCCTCCCACAACCGGGATGGATACCGCTTCTCTGCATGCATCCAGAGCAGGATCACTAAAACAATAGATCACAACAGCATCAAATCCATCTTTTTCTGCCTGCATCGTTCTTTTTACAATTTCAGGTCCTGCCATAACTACATCAAATGCCGAATCTACATAGACTTTTGTCTCGGTCAGACATTCCATGAAGAGCTCTACGTCATTTCCCGTAAACTGGGACAAAATTTCACACCTTAGATCCATCTCTTCCCTGGTCATTCCGTAGTCCGGATTGATAATCATAATTTTCATGTCTGAATGTTCCTTTCCCTATTTATAGCAGATTCTTTCCAGTCCTTCATAATCCAGGATCCTTGCTTTTGATTTATAGATTTCAATGTACCCCTCTTTTTGAAGCTTCATTAAGGATCTGGAAAGGGAAGGCCTTGTCACTCCAAGAAAATCTGCCAGTTCTTCCCTGTTCATCTTAAAATCAAGTTCACCTTTTTCATCTGCCAGCTCAAACATTAAAAAAGCTGCTTTTGCTTCTATTGATGTACCTGATAATATATGAAGCTTCTTCATCTGCGACACACAGGTATCTGCCTGCACAGACACCATGTTTTTAATCAGATTCATATGATATTCACAGGCTGTCGGACAAATCTGAAAAAGAAACTTCCATGGAATTGCGAGAACCAGGCTGTCGGCTACTGCCGTTGCATCATACCAATAGTTTTCTCCCTCTTTGTGGCTGATTAAAATCCCAAATATTTCTTTTTTATGAATCTCAAAGAAAATCATCCTTCTTCCAGAGAAATAATTTTTTGTAACCAGAAGCTTTCCTTCCATCAATATGAATAAATATTCCGGTTTTTCATCCTCCTGAAATACAACCTGTCCCTTTTTATATTCCTTGAAAAAACCACTGGAACAATTGAGAATCTGCCGTATTCCTTCCTTTGGGATTCCATCAAACAAATCCGTTTCCTGTAGGAACTGATAGTCGATCTGTTCTGTCTGACTGTCATGATGTTGAATAATTATACCATCATCCCCTTTCCAGTTCTGTAACATATGTTACAAAATTATTTTTATTCACTATTTTAGCTTATATTTTTTCAAAAAACAAGGCTTATCTCGGTTGTATATGTATTTTTATTCACTGTTTTTTCTATTCATTAAAGAAAAAAAATGTTTTTTTAATTTATATAATTTTACTTTCCTTTTGCTACAGGTATGATATAATATGATTTGTATTTTGTATTCAAAGCTGCAGGAATTGCAGACAATCAACTTAATTCATGTAAAGGAGTGTTTACGATGGAAATTACAAAGGATATTAAGTACGTAGGTGTCAATGATCATGACATTGATTTGTTTGAAGGTCAATATATAGTGGAAAATGGAATGGCATACAATTCCTACGTCATCATGGACGATAAAATTGCTGTATTTGATACAGTAGATGCCCGTTTTGGGAAAGAGTGGCTTCATAATCTGGAAGATGTATTAAAAGATCGCAAACCGGATTATCTGATTGTACAGCATATGGAGCCTGACCATTCTGCTAATATCGCTCTCTTCATGGAAACTTATCCGGAAGCTCAGATTGTTGCTTCTGCTGTTGCATTTAATATGATGAAACAATTTTTTGGAACCAATTTCCCTGATCGTCAGGTAATGGTATCAGAAGGTTCCACCCTTTCTTTAGGAACCCATAATCTCACCTTTGTCACAGCCCCTATGGTACACTGGCCGGAGGTAATCGTGACATACGATAGCACTGATAAAGTTCTTTTCTCCGCCGATGCTTTTGGAAAATTCGGAGCTCTCGATGTAGAAGAAGACTGGGCTTGTGAAGCTCGTCGTTACTACATCGGTATTGTAGGAAAATACGGTGTACAGGTTCAGGCTCTCTTAAAGAAAGCTGCTGCACTGGATATCCAGACCATTTGTCCTCTCCATGGTCCTGTCCTTACCGAAAACCTGGGTTACTACTTAGGCCTTTATCAGACATGGTCTTCCTACGGAGTAGAAACACCTGGTGTAATGATTGCCTACACTTCCGTATACGGTCATACCAAAGCTGCAGTTGAACTTCTGGCTGACAAACTTCGTGAAGCAGGCTGCCCGAAAGTTGTTGTTAATGACCTGGCTCGCTGCGATATGGCAGAAGCTGTAGAGGATGCATTCCGTTATGGAAAAATCATTTTTGCAACAACTACTTATAATACAGAGATTTTCCCATTTATGCATGAATTTATCTGTCATCTGACCGAGAGAAACTTCCAGAACAGAAAAGTGGCCTTTGTAGAAAATGGTTCCTGGGTTCCGGCTGCTGCAAAAGTAATGAAAAAAATGCTGGAAAACTGCAAAAACCTGACATACGCAGATACCACTGTAACAATCAAATCTGCTATGAATGATGCAAATATTGCTCAGATTGAAGCTCTGGCAAAAGAGATGGCATAACAATTTGTTTTTTGTTGAATTTATAAAAGGCACCATCTGTCCGAGGGACAGATTGAAACAAACGCAGACGGGGCAAATCTACAGTATATGATATATTGTAGATTTGCCCCGCTCATGCGTTGTGGAAAACTCCATTATAGAATTTCTTCATTCATTCTCTCAATATAGGATGCAGGTACTATTTTTGTCTGCCACACATGATTTTCAGACAGGAAAAATTCATATCCATCCTGTTCCATCCTTCCTGCATGAATCCGAAGTACCGCCGGCTTTCCATGACGTTTCCCCACTTTTCTGGCAGTCTCCTCATCAGAACTTAAGTGTACATAAATTCTGCTCTGCCCATTCAATCCTTCTCTTTCAATCCGATTCATAAAACGAGTGGCCGTTCCATGATATAATATCTCCGGCGGGGAAAGCTTCTTAAGCTCTACATCAACCGGAATCGAATGGCCCTGATTGGCCCGGATTCTCGTCTCATCCTGATTATAGGAATACCTTCCTTTCTCATCGGTAAAAACAATCTCACGAAGCGTACCCTCGTCAAAATCAGGATAAATGGTCTGAATCTCCTTTACCACATCAGCCACATCCGACCATCCATGTTCATCAAAAAAACCTTCTTTATGCCTTAATAGAAAAGAAACCTTTCTGCTAATCTTATTTAAATTCATCTTTCTCACCTTTTCCTTTGCAACAGTCCCTCCTCTATTGCATTGATAATTTTATTATACGGATTTTTTTCTCCCTTGGCAAATCTTTTCTTTGCGATTTTAAATCTGGAAAATAAATTCAAAATATTTTTACACTTCTTTTGAAACAGTAGCTTATCTATTTCGGTAAAAAATACAATTTCTTTGCAAAAAAGACTGTCTGAAAAGAAAAAATCAATAAATTTGTAAAATAGCCTTGCTTTTTCGGGCAAAATCTGTTTATCTATTATATAGGTAATGTTGGGGCCAAAAGCTTTTGTCCCCATGATGCTTGCGGATTTCTTCGCGTTTCACGCTCCCGAAATCCTGAAAACATTTGAAATCCGCACATTTTTCTATGAAAAACAAAATTCTAGCGAGGTGTAATGACATGAAACCGATTAAAGAAGGTAAAGTACGTGAGATTTATGATAATGGCGATAGCCTGATTATGGTTGCAACAGACCGTATCAGTTGTTTTGATGTTATTTTGAATAATATTGTAACGAAAAAAGGTACTGTTCTGACTCAGATGTCCAAGTTTTGGTTTAACCTGACGAAAGATATTCTGCCAAACCATATGATTTCTACCGATGTGAAAGATATGCCGGAATTTTTCCAGCAGCCACAGTTCGATGGCAACAGCATGATGTGCAAGAAACTTGAGATGCTCCCAATCGAATGTATCGTCCGCGGTTATATTACAGGAAGCGGCTGGGCAAGCTACCAGAAAGACGGCACTGTATGCGGAATCAAGCTGCCGGAAGGATTAAAGGAATCTGATAAACTGCCGGAACCAATCTATACTCCTTCTACCAAAGCAGAGATTGGCGACCATGATGAGAATATTTCCTATGAGCAAAGTATCGCTCATCTGGAAAAATATTTCCCAGGCAAGGGAGAAGAATACGCAGCCAAACTTCGTGACTGCACCATCGCTCTTTATAAAAAATGTGCAGATTATGCATTAAGCCGCGGCATTATCATTGCTGATACCAAATTTGAATTTGGTCTGGATGAAGAAGGCAATATTGTCATTGGAGATGAAATGCTCACACCGGACAGCTCCCGTTTCTGGCCTGCAGACGTTTACGAACCGGGACACAGCCAGCCTTCCTTTGATAAGCAGTTTGCCCGCGACTGGTTAAAAGCAAACCCGGACAACAACTGGACCCTTCCGGAAGAAATTGTAAACAAAACCATCGATAAATATCTCCAGAGTTACGAGATGTTAACAGGCGAAAAGCTTATCTAATCTAAATAAGCATCTTTGGCAGCCTCAGCGTCTATCCTGTCCATGGAAAATCCCTTTTTTGCATTTGGTAATTTTGGTGAAATTTCCAAAACAGGGTCAGAAAAATGCCGGACGAGAGTATTGTTTGAAAAGCAGCTCTCAGAAAACAAAAAAAGAACCAGTAAGAGAAAAACTCTGTATGAGTTTTTCTCAAACATAGAAAGGTGCGAATCCGCAACATAGCATATGCTGTAGATTCGCACCTTTCTGTTTCATGCAATCTGTCCTTTGGACAGATTGTGCTGGTTCTTTTTATAAAAATATTGAAAAGCTGCTTTGAGTTTACGTACGTCCGGCGATTCATTTTTCCTGACCCTGTTTTGCAGAAATTTCCCAAAAGGGCCAACAGCAAAAAAGGATTTCCATGGACCGGTACCGACGCACCTTTATTTCACATATTTACCGCGAAGTTCCTCAGCTTTTTCCAGATAAACCTGGTTCTGCTTTTGCTGTAACAGATTCATCTTAATCTTATCTTTTACCTGATCAAAAGGAAGTACCTGTGCTTCTGTTCTCTTCTCCACTTTAATCAGATGATAGCCAAACTGAGTTTTTACAGGACCTACTACATGTCCAATCTCTGCCTCAAAAGCTGCCTGTTCAAATTCAGGAACCATCTGGCCTCTTCCAAACTCGCCAAGATCACCGCCCTGAGCACCGGACGGGCAGGTAGAAAATTCTTTTGCTGCTGCTTCAAATTCTGTCTTGCCGCTTACAATAGACTCTAAAATCTCACTGCATTTCTCTTCTTCCGCAACCAGAATATGTTTTGCATTCACTGTTTCTCCTTTTGAGAACTGATTTCCATTCTCGTTATAATAAGAAGAAACTTCATCTTCCGTCACTGTCACATCTTTTAAAGTCTCCGCCATAGCAAGCTGTGCTAAAATGTCTCTTCTTGCATTTGCCATAATAGACTGAAACTGTTCTGTCTCCTGAAGCTTCAGTTCTTCACCAAGCTTCGCATATAAATGAATGGAAATAATCTGTTCTTCACACTGTTTGCGAAATTGTGGGTTGGAAGCATACATCTGTTGTTCTTTTGGAAGATTGGCAATAAATGCATCCACATCTGCTTCTGTGATCACTGCATCACCGATTGTTACTAAAATATCCTGTTTACTCATATTGTCATTTTCTCCTTTATCTTTTTGGGATTTCGGGGAACCAGGTTCGACCCTTCCACCATTATATGGGGAAATGATCCAAAAAGCAAGGAGAATACAGCTTCAACCAACAATCAGGCACCTTATTGGTGTTCTTCCAGCCATCTCATTGCTGTATACGCATAAACAGCGCTTCCTGATGCTAAAACCGACTCATCGAATTTTACCTTTGGATGATGCTGCGGATAAACATATCCTTTTTCCGGTTCTCCTGCCGCTAAAGCAAGCATAATGGACGGAACTTCCTGGCTGATAAAGGCAAAATCTTCTGAACCTGCTCCTTTTGACGCTTTTCCACCACTCATGGCCAGAAGTTCTCCCTGGGAGAAGGCTTTCTGTGGTCCCAATAACTCTTTTGCATACACAGTCACACATCTGGACAAATCTGCATCGTTATCCAGAACCGGACAGCCATTATAGTATACTACTTCGGCTTCTGCCCGGAATGTGGCTGCAATTCCTTTGGATACTTCTTCAATTCTGTCTTTGATATATTGTCTGATTTTTTCATCAAAGGTACGAATGGAACCTGTGATTTCTACATTGTCAGGAATAATATTCGGTGCCTGGCCGCCATGAATCGAACCGATGGTTACAACAGCACTGTCATCTAAAGCCAATTCCCTGGTCTGAATTTCCTGAAGACCTGTTACCACATGAGCCGCAGGAACAACAGGATCCACGCCCATATTCGGCATAGAACCATGGCAGCCTTTTCCCTGAATCGTAATTCTGAAAAAGTCTGCGGCAGATGCACTGACTCCGCCGTCTGTCACAATAACAGTTCCTGCCGGCATTGGAGTTCCTGCCATCACATGAATCATCAAGGCTCTGTCTACATCCGGATTCTTTAATACTCCTGCTTCAATCATATCATGAGCACCGGAAAAAATTTCTTCTGCCGGCTGGAACATTAGTTTCACTGTGCCACAAATCTCATCTTCGTGCTCTTTTAGCAATCTTGCTGCTCCCAGCATCATAGTTGTGTGCATATCATGTCCACAGGCATGCATATTTCCTGTCTCTGATTTAAATTCCACATCTGCTTCTTCTTTCATTGGCAGTGCATCCATATCACCACGAATCAAAAAAACTTTTCCCGGTTTTTTACCGCCTGCTAATGCTACCACCCCTGCTTTTCCGCAATCTTTTGGTTCATATCCCATTTGTACCAGTTGGTCTTTTACATAAGCCTTTGTCTCAGTCAGATCAAATCCTGTCTCCGCATGCTGATGCAGATAATGTCTTGTTTCAATTAATTGCGATTCTTTTTCTTTTGCTTCCTGTAAAAATGTTTCTTTGTTCATTTCCATTCTCCTTCCTGTTTGAACTTAAGCAGCGTTCTATATCTTGCCGCTTCCCTCAGGACTATTATACCCCTTTTCCAATGATTTGTCTCATAAAATGTGGAAAAGACAGGCAGTATTACACTGCCTGTCCTCATAAATTCCTTTCTTTTCATCTATACATGTTTTTCATCTTCTATCATCTGAATAAAATACTGATGCACCCTGGTATCCTTCGTTACTTCCGGATGGAAGGCTGTTACTAGTTGATTTTTTTGTCTGGCAGCTACTATTTTTCCGTCTACCTGCGCCAGCACTTCCCCGTCTTCGTAGACATGTTCTATGTACGGTGCCCGGATAAAGGACATAGGAATCTTTCCAATTCCCTTAAATTCCTCTTCCGTATAAAAACTACCAAGCTATCTTCCGTAAGCATTCCGTTTTACCCGGATATCCATGGTGCCAAACCAGGTCGGATTGTCTTCTACTTCTTCTGCCAGTAAAATCAATCCGGCGCAGGTGCCATAGACAGGCAGTCCATGCTGAATCATTTTTTGAAGCTTTTCAAACAATCCGGATTCTTTTAGCAATTTTCCTATTACAGTGCTTTCTCCGCCGGGAAGGATGAGTCCGTCAAATGGTCTCCCCAGATCTTTTGCCTGGCGGATTTCAAAATGATCGACTCCAAGCAGATCCAGCATCTGTCCATGTTCGGCAAAAGCTCCCTGCAATGCTAATATTCCAACTGTCATTTTATTTGCCTCGCTCTGCCATTAAAAGTTCAATTTCCTGCTCATTGATTCCGACCATCGCTTCACCTAAATCTTCGGAAAGCTGGGCAATCAGTTTTGCATCGGTATAATTGGTTACTGCTTTTACAATGGCTGACGCTCTTTTTGCCGGATTTCCGGATTTGAAAATTCCGGAGCCAACAAAGACACCTTCTGCACCAAGCTGCATCATCAAGGCTGCATCTGCAGGAGTTGCCACTCCGCCTGCCGCACGAATATCTGCGGGGATTCTTTCTAATGCCATAACTGCGCAAGCTCCTGCTTCCTGGGCAATCCTGGCCTGTTCCGGTGTAGTTACATCCATAATCACACCGCCCTTTAACATCTGTGCCAGCTGTTTATTTAACTCATATCTTTTTTCTGCCATTTTATTTCCTACCTTTCCCATGTGTTTATTATATATAGCATTATACAGATATCTGTCCTCTTTTAAATGGCCAGTTTTGATATTTTTTACCAGTCCAGATTGATTTTTCAAAAATCTGTCGCCCAATTGAAACTTGTGATTTTTTCTTATACCAATTTTACAACAGCACTTTTTCTATGCCAAACTGAAGTAATTCATAGGCAAGGTCAGGAATCTCATAAAAAAGATACGTTTCTAACTCCCTGTCTTTTTTATATTGCTGCCAGATAAGCTGATGAAGAAGACCTTTTAAAAATTCTTCCGCTTTTTCTCTGTTCTGTTCTTTCAGGATGCTTTGTAATCCTGTCTCCAGTTTCGGATGTTCCAGAATCATTCTTCCCAGGATATGCCTTAACACGACCCGGCAAAGATTAAAAAAAACCTTTTGGTAACATCGGTGGTAAGCCGTCAGTACATCCACCACATATTCTTCCGGGAACTTTTGAAGGAACTTCTGTTCCAGTCCGATATAGTTTACATAATCAAAAATTGCATCGATTCCCGATAATCCGTTGATCGGCTTTATGGTAGGATAATCCATCGTAATCAAGGTCTCCTGGGGAGCAAATCTGGGATCATAGTAACGGAAAAAGCCGGGAATCCCTTTTCTTACCGTATCCCTATAGTTTTCATTGCCATAATCGTTAAAATCATCGATGAAATCGTTATAAAAAAGCCTTGTTTGTTCCACTTTTTTTCTTACTTTTTCATATCCGAACTCATATTCTTTTTTTGCATCCGGTTTTTCCTGACAGACCGGATAAAAATCGCCGTTTTCCTTTCTGCCTTCTTCTATGCAGTAAATCACCGCTTCCATCAAATATCTTGCCCGTTCATAGGTAACGGAACTGCTTTCTCCTCCCGTATATTTTTGCGCCAACCATGCCACAACAGGAAGTAATTCCTCCATCGAATCATTATTTTCCATCTTCATTTTCCCTCCAGGAAAGATGGGCGCTCCGGCGCCGGATCTTTCTTACAAAGTCTTCCAGACAGGTTTCTTCCAGATATTCTAAAGAACCATAGCATTCCCCTTCAAAAGCCTGCCTCATATAGTCAATCAGTTCATCGTCGGTAAGTTCATCCAACGACTCATTTTTATAAAGATAAAATATTTCCAAAAGCCTCCCTAAAGTCCCTGCATAATCATCCTGTCTGATATAGTTGGAATCACAAAATGCAAAAATCAGTTTTTCCAATACTCCACCGCCAAATTCCACTCTTTGATGCTGCCTTAGCACATCCTGTTTTTGCCCAATCAGAAGTCTGGTTTCTTCTTCCGACAGAGCCAGCCCAAATCGATTGGTCACCTGATTGGTCTTCATCAAAGCATTTACCTGATCTTTTTCAGACAGCAAACTCAACCAGTTTTTTTCATCCATCACAGTCCACCTTCCTTTCTTGCGCGGTGATTATACCAAAGCTTCCTTTTTCTTACCAGACTTGAAAAAATCCCGATTTTGTGGTAATATAAACAAGAAAAGAGAGAAGATTTTTGGAATTTTCCATTGATCTTCTCTCTTTTTTATATAATTTGTTTTGTGAAAAAACGGCGAATTTCTATATTGGGAATTGCAAGATGATAAAAATCACCATCCGGTTTGCCTCTTTGTGTTAAATATCCTGTAGTAAACAGCACACTCCACATATATTCTATATTTTGATACATGTCCTTGTAAGTCAATTCCGGATGAATTTCCTTTGTAATGCTTTCTCCTGCAACCAATCTTTCTATTTCCCGTTTTGTTGCTCCATGATTTCCGTTTCTGATAAAATGTCTGACTGCATCATTACCACTTGTATTAATCCAGTAATCTTTCGGCATTGCATCTTGGTCTGCACGTAAGGCATCGCAATAATTCATGACATCCCATGGACAATATACCTCTACATTTCCAAACTGGTAGCCGTCATACCACTCTTTCATTGTATCATAACACTCAGAACGATCATAATATTCCAGAAGATTTCTCACTTCTTTGTCAGTAAAACCAAAATATTCATCAATCAAAATAATAACTTTTTTTCCATAATGTTTCCAAAGTAAGAAAGACAGCTCTCTCAGGCTTCCAAAAAGGTTTCTCTTCTGAAATAGCCAGGCCATCAAAAATACTTTTATCCCCTTCCGGCTGAAAAAACTTTTCCAGCATACTCATATTTAAAGATTTTCCAAAACGTCTGGGCCGGGTAAACAGATTCACTTCACCCCAGTTATAGAGCAAATCTTTAATCAAACTTGTCTTATCTATATAAAAAAAGTCTTCTGTTCGGATTTTCTTAAAATCCCACCACTTCTTTCACAACAACCTTCTTTCATCTTAATAAAACAGGACAATCATTCAGATAATTCATTTCATCCTGCAATTTTTCAAAAAAAAGACCGGCATGGTAACCGTCACACACAGCATGGGCAATGGTAAGATTAATCGGCATCTTTACCTTCCCCTCCTCCCGTTCATATTTTCCCATAGTGATAATGGGGAAATAGGACGGGGTCCCATTTGCTACCCTGCTGGAACAACTGGTAAAAGGAATCCATGGCACACAGGAAATACAGTAAAAATCAGCTGGCTGGTTCTCCTTTGCCTTAATCCCTCTTTTTCCTTCTGCCATCTTCATATCTTTGATGATATTCTGATAAAAAACAGTAAAATCATCCGAATAAGAAGTCCAGCAGTCCGAAAATGTTTTATCGTCGTCATGGAAAACCGTATAATTGGGATTCAACTGATTCCAGACACAAAGTTCACCCTGCCCATTTAAAAACATTCGGAAATTCTCGATCTGATTCAATACTTTGGTGACAAGATAGATCATAACCGGGTAAAACTTAAGCTGCTTTTGATGACAGACATCCAGCACATTTTTCACATCTAAGGATACCGTCACATTAAATTCTACTTTTAATTTTTCTGTATAATAACGATAATGGTCTTTCCGCTCCCAGGTTTCCATGTCTTTTTTCTTATAGTGTTCCATCTGTTTTCGCCCCTTTCGCTTTTTTTCAGGGTAACACAGGACCCACCTTGCGTCAAGAACAGTAAGTTTTGCAAATAGTCTGCGGCTAATCCAGTTCTGCTATTTCATGATACAGGCTGGCATATCGGCCGTTTTGCAGCAGCAGTTCTTCGTGACTGCCCCTTTCTATTATTTTTCCATGTTCCAGTACCATAATCAGGTTGGATTTTCTTACGGTAGAAAGTCTGTGGGCAATCATAAAGGTGGTTCTGTTTTTCATAAGCCTGTTAATTCCTTCTTCAATATATCGTTCCGTTCTGGTATCTACGCTGGACGTGGCTTCATCCAAAATCAGAATCGGGGCTTTGCTGATGGCTGCTCTTGCAATATTTAAAAGCTGTCGTTGTCCCTGGGACAAATTTTCACCGTCATTTTCCAGGACAGTATCATATCCATGTTCCAGGTTTATGATAAATGAATGGGCACATGCCGCTTTTGCCGCCTGCTCCACCTCTTCATCCGTTGCATCCAGTCTGCCGTAACGAATATTTTCCCGAACGGTTCCTGTGAAAAGATGGGTTTCCTGTAATACCATGGCTATATTTTGTCTTAACACATCCTTTTTTATTTGCTGGATCAAAACACCATCCATCCTGATTTCACCGGACTGAATGGGATAAAAACGGGGCAGCAGATTGGTTATTGTCGTCTTTCCGGCACCGGTAGAACCAACAAAAGCGATTTTCTGGCCAGGATGAGCCTCCAAAGTAATGTCCGAAAGGACAAGACGTTTGGAGTCATACCCAAAATTCACATGAGAAAAAGTAACATTTCCCAGAAAGGTTTCCGGCTCCTCCTCCGTTATTATTCCATTTCCCTCCTCTTTTTCCGGCTCTTCCTCCAGCACTTCGAATACTCTCTCCGCCCCTGCCAGTGCTGCAAATACGGTGTTCATCTGCATGGAAATCTCATTGATTGGCCGATTAAACTGCCTTGTATAGTTCAGCGAAATGGTCAGGCCTCCAATATCAAACCCATGTTTTACGACCAGAATTCCGCCGACACAGGCTGTAATTCCATAGATAACATTGCAAAGCTGATGGGTTACAGGCCCCATAATGCCTGACTGGAATTGAGCTTTGATCTGTGTCTTTGTCAACTCATCATTGAGATATGCAAATTCATCGATAGCGATTTCCTCATGATGAAATACCTTCACCACTTTTTGTCCGGAAATGGTTTCCTCTGTAAACCCATTCAATACCCCAAGGCATTGCTGTTGTTTTGCGTATGCTTTCCGCCCTCTCTTTATGATGGTTTTGCTGATGATTGTTAAAAGTGGTGTTACAAGAATTGTAATCAGCCCTAAAATCCAATTTGTTACCATCATCAGAATTACCGTTCCTGTTACTGTAATAATCCCTGATATTAATTGGATCAAAGTTGTATTGAGCATTTCACCGACGGTATCCACATCATTGGTAAAACGACTCATAATATCTCCCGTCACATGATTATCAAAATATTTCATCGGTAATGTTTCCAGCTTCTCATACAAATCATTTCTTAAATGTTTTAATGACCTTTGGGACACCTGAAGCATTAATCTTTGCATAAGCCACTGTGTAAATACGCTTATCAAATAAATCATGCCGAGAAACAAAAGGGCAAGAAACAGCCCATTCATTCTATCGGAAAGATTTGATTCATTTGGATCATAATAAATAAAGGCATTGATAATCGGTCTTAAAAGGTAGGAGCCTGAAAGGGTTGCTGCTGCCTGCAAAAGGGTGCAAAAAACCACAATGATAAGCCAGACTTTTTCCCCTGCCAGGTAACCTGCCAGTCTCCCGATTGTCTTTTTCATGTTTTTCGGCTTGCCGGACAGGCTCATTGCTTTTCCCCGGTCCATACCGGCCAGTACCCTTATCTCTTTTTTCTGGCTTTTTTCTTCCCTGTCACCATACTTTTTGGCCAGGCGCTTATATCTGTCTGTTTTTGACATCTTCTTACGCCTCCTTCCGATCTTTTTGAGAATCATAGATTTCCTGATATTCCCGGCAGGAAGCAATCAGATCATCATGTTTTCCGATTCCCGTAATCCGGCCTTCATCAATGACAATAATCTGATCTGCATCGATGACCGAATTAATTCTTTGTGCAATGATTATTTTTGTTACTCCAGGCAGTTTTTCCCGAAATTCTTTTCGAATAGCACTGTCTGTCGCGGTATCCACAGCACTGGTCGAATCATCCAGAATCAGAATTTTCGGATGTTTTAAAAGAGCTCTTGCAATACATAATCTCTGTCTTTGCCCGCCTGAAAGATTACTGCCGCCCTGCTCCAGCTCTGTTTCAAATCCATCGGGAAGTTCCCGGATAAATCGATCCGCTTTTGCAATCCGGCAAGCCTCCATCATTTCCTTTTTTGTGGCATCTTCTTTGCCCCACCTGAGATTTTCCTCAATGGTTCCGGAAAACAAGGTGTTTTTTTGAAGGACCATGGCAACACTGTCTCTTAGATGGGCCAATGACAAATCTTTCACATTACAACCATCTACAAATACATTACCTTCCCCGGCATCATATAATCTGGGAATCAGAGAGACCAGCGTCGTCTTTCCGGAACCGGAAGAACCGATTATCCCTACCAGTTCTCCCGGATGAATCGTAAAATCAATCTCTTTTAGCACCTGTTCTCTCTGATTTTTATGATATCGGAAGGAAACCTTTTCAAACCGAACAGAACCTTTTGTGATTTTCTTTTCCTTATTACGGGCATTTTCATCCGTTAAGTCCACCTCTGCCACAAATACTTCCTGAATTCTTTTATGAGAAGCTGCTGCTCTCGTTCCCTGAAGAATAATATTCGCCAGGAAATTCAGTGCTGTCAGAATCTGGGTCAGGTAAGTAATCAGTGCAGTCAAAGTCCCTACTTCCATTTTACCGACCATAATCTGCCTTCCGGCAAACCAGACTACAAGTATCGTTGCCAGATGAATCATCAAAGCAGAAAGGGGCTGCATTAAAATGGTCATTTTAAGGGCATGGACACTTTTTTTTGCAAGGTCCTGATTTACTTTCCGGAATCTGTCTGTTTCATACTCTTCTCTCACGAAAGATTTGATTACTTTCTGGTTGGTCACCGTTTCCTTTACATTGGTATTCAAACTGTCAATCTGCTCCTGCATTTTTTGGTAACGAGGAGCACTTACGATCATAATCATGGCAATCATCCCCGCCAGCACCGGTAAAATGGCAAAAATCAGCCAGCCTATTTGAGGCTCTAAGGCAAAAGACATCACGATTGCTCCCACAATCATGACCGGACTTCGAAACAAGCCCCTTAACAATGTCTGGGTAATATTCTGCACCTGAGAAACATCATTGGTAATTCTTGTTATTAAAGAGCCTGTCGAAAAATCATCCACATTGGCAAAAGAAAACCTCTGAATTTTTTTGAAGGTTTCCAACCTGATATCCGCCGCCAGCCTGGATGCACCCTGAATGGCAAAATAAGCACCTGCCACTCCAAACAAAAGCATAAAAAGGGAAATCACTGCCATATACAGGCCATTTTCCATCATATACGGGATATCTCTGTTTGCAGCACCAATATTAATGATGTTGGCACTCATGTAAGGCAAAATAAATTCTCCGCAGGCTTCCAGAATCATACAGACCGGACCAAGGAGAAAAAAGTACCAATAGGCTTTGATAAACTCAAAATATCGTCTCATATTGTTCCTCCATCCTATTTTCATCTGGAATCCATTCTAGCACTTTTTCAAAATTATCGTAAGCGATTTTACATTATTAAAGTGAATTCTTCAACTAAGAAACGCCAGTTCCGGCAAATGCCGAATCTGGCGTTTCAATCAATTTCGAAAAAACAGAATTTTTGGTTGTAGCTTCAATATAGTGGATTATCTAACGAAATGCAGCAGACCTTCCATTTCTTCGTATCGCAATCATCATCACAATCGCCGTAATCCCTTCTGCTGCAGGAAATGCCAGCCAGATTCCTGTCATCCCGAAAAAATGAGCCAGGACAAAGGCACAAAAAGCAATGGCCCCGATTCCACGCAGCAAAGAAGTGATAAAAGCCCAGCCTGCATTTTCCGTCGCACTTAAATAGCCGGTTCCTACAATGTTAAATCCGGCAAATAAAAAGCCGATAAAATAAAGACGAACACCGGTAAGTGCATAATTTTCCATAACCGGATTATTCTCACTGTTAAAGAAAGAAACAATGGTTTCTGTTCCTAAATTGGTAAGTAGTAAAATTCCAATGGAACATATAAGGGCGCAGCCAATAGCAAGCCGCAATAATTTTTTTACGGATTGTGTCTCTCCCTTTCCATAGGATTCACTTAAAATCGGTTGCGCTCCAAAAGAAATTCCATTGAAAATGGATGTTGCCACAATGGCAGTATTGGCAACAATTCCATAAGCTGCAACCCCATCTTTTCCTGCCAGAGAAAGAATCAGGAAATTAAAAATGGCAGTTGTTACACCGGAAGAAATCTCTCCGATCAATGCTGCTGTTCCCAGCTGACAGGATTGAAATAATTTTGAAACGGAAGGTTTTTTCCACAAAAACCTGACCGAGTTTTCTTTTGAAAAAAAGTGCTTACAGCAAATCAGAATTCCTACAATCGGCGAAAATACCGTAGCCAAAGCGGCTCCTGTCATGCCCAGTCCCAAAGGAAACATTAAAATATAATCCATCACTATATTAAACAAACTGCTCAAAAGAGTTGCCTTCATTGCAAGGGATGGATTTCCATCATTTCTGACAAAGGCATTACAGATATAATTGGCCATGAAAAAGGGGGCAAACAACATAAAAATCCGGGTATAGGGCGTACCAATCGCAACAATCTGACGATCCCCGCCCAACACCTCGATCAGCCATCCCGGGAAAAATGCTCCTGCCACCATAAAAACGGAACTCAACAAAACCGCAAACATCAATGCATTAGAAAAATAATCGTCACAGCTTTTATCTTTTCTTGTCTTTAAAATATTAAATCTGGTTGCAGATCCTACTCCAATCATGGAGCCAATTCCAAAGATCAGGCTGTAAAGGGGCAGCACAAGATTCAGTGCCGTAATTCCATTTGCTCCCTCCGCCATGGAAATAAAAAAAGTATCTGCCAGAATATAGGCGGAAATTCCAATCATACCCCATATATTTCTGGAAACATAGGATACAAACTTTTTTTCAATAGATTGTTCTGTTCTCATCTCTACACTATTCATAATGTCTCATGAGCATCGGGTACTTTGCTTTTTATAAAGTACCTCCGAAATCAGTACAGATTGCCTGTCCTGTAATCGCACGAGATTCATCGCTTGCAAGGAATAAGAGAATGTTTGCCACATCATCCGGCATACATGGCTGTACTTTCATGTCACTGTGTTTTGCCATCTGGCCCATCATATCCGCATCCAGAGTTGCCGGATTGGTCCCTGCTACCATAGGAGTAACAATTGTTCCAGGACAAACTGCATTACAACGAATGTTGGTACCTGCAAAACGAAGTCCTGTATGGCGGGTAATTCCGATCACTGCTGCTTTAGAAGATACATAAGCTGCGCCGCCGCATCCCATCACACCTGCGATGGAAGCTACATTGACAATAGAACCATATCCTGTCTTTTCCATCTCAGCAGTTGCTGCTCTCATACAATACATGGTTCCTTTCTGGTTAATCTCAACAATACGGTCTAAGTCTTCATCGGTAAAACGGTCGATTGGTTTTAACCCTTCTTCCAATACACCTGCGTTATTGATCAGAATATCAACTTTGCCGTAAACCTCAACTGTTTTTGCAACTAACTTATCTGCATCTCCTTTTTTGGAAATGTCTGTCACTACCGGCAGTACTTCTCCGCCTGCTTCTTTGATTGCTGCTGCAACTTCCTCAAGCTGTGCCTGTCTTCTTGCGCTGATTACCACTTTTGCTCCTTCTTTTGCAAAAAGCTTTGCTGTGGCTGATCCTACTCCTGAATTACCTCCTGTAATAATCGCTACTTTTCCTTCTAAGCGTCCCATGTGTGCTCCTCCTTTTTTTCTTTTAAAATTTAGTATAAAACCTTCTGTATTATACCATCCGTTTTCTGCAAAATCCATAAAAATTTCTATCTTCTTCTCCTGTCTGAAAAAAAAAATTTCCCCATTGTTTCTTTTTGGAAAAAGGTCTATAATTGATAAGAATTATCATTAGAAAGAGAGGATATACATATGAAAAATGAACTGACTCAGGCTTCACTTTCTATCATAAAAAAAATGCAGCAAAATGAATTGACAGAAAGTGTCATCTACGAAGAAATTGCCAAATTTGCCAAAGGCGATGAAAATAAAGAAACTCTTCGTCGTTTAGCCAGAGAAGAAAAAGCTCATTATGAAATCTGGAAAACCTATACCGGCATTGAGATGAAACCGAAAAAAGCAAAGGTCTTCAAATATAAAATGCTGGCAAGAATCCTTGGATTTACCTTTGCTGTCAAACTTATGGAAAAAGGAGAAGAAAATGCCCAGGAAGAATACGATCTTCTGGCAAAGGAAGTCGAAGAAAGCATTATGATCCGTCAGCAGGAAGAAGAACACGAGAAAGCCCTGTTGGAAATGCTGGATGAGGAAATTCTGCAATATGTAGGCAGCATGGTTCTGGGTCTTAACGATGCTTTGGTTGAACTGACCGGTTCCCTGGCCGGTTTCACACTAGCCATGCAAAACACCCGGCTTATCGCTTTATCCGGCCTGATTCTTGGAATTTCCGCCACATTTTCCATGGCATCCAGTGAATTCCTATCGGCCAAAAGCGAAGGCAGAAGCGATGCCCTGAAATCCTGTACCTATACCGGTATTGCTTATCTTGTCACTGTAGTCTTATTGATCCTGCCCTATCTGATACTCGGCAACAGCCAGTATATGATTGCTCTTGGTCTTATGCTTGTTATCGTCATTCTGATCATTGCAGGATTTACCTATTATACCTCCGTTGCCCAGGATCTTCCTTTCAAATCCAGATTTCTGGAAATGGCAACCATCAGCATCAGTGTTGCAGTTCTGTCCTTCGTAGTAGGAAAGATTGCAAAAATCTTCCTTGGGGTGGATTTATAAAATTGAGTTACATAAAAATCTCCTCCGATATGGCGGCAAAGTTGTATCGGAGGATTTTATCTTCAATCCCGAAATTCGTCCATGGTCATAAGCATCAGAAAAGGAGTGCCTTCTTCCTCTTTTATCAGGTATTGAAGACCTCCTCCATTTGTTTTTTACATATTTCGTCATAACATCCTCCTGTATCCTGTTTGTTACCTACTATCTTTATCATACTCACTTTCTCTATCAGATACAAAAGGGAAGTAAAAGAATCCTATTCCTGTTTTACCATACAGTAGCCAATTCCAATATGAGTCTGAATACATTTATTATTTCTGTCCTTTTTTTCAATTTTTTT
>JALEPU010000099.1 GCA_022766905.1 Lachnospiraceae bacterium | reverse complement strand
GTTGCAATTGTCACCACATTCCATGGAATCATTTTTCCACTATTACACAATGCTGTTTTTACGGCATTTTCTATGCCTCCGCAGCAAGGCACCTCCATCCGCACCACTGTGACACTGCGGATATCGTTCTTTCGGATTATCTCAGCCAATTTGACCGAATAATCCACTTCATCAAGCTTAGGACATCCTATCAGGGTGATATGCCCTTTTATAAAATCCTGATGGAAATTGGCATAGGCATAAGCGGTACAGTCAGCGGCTATCAAAAGCTTTGCGCCATCGAACCATGGAGCATTCACAGGTGCCAATTTGATTTGAACCGGCCATTGACGAAGCTGGGATCCCTGTGGCAAGGCTATTATAGAAGCCGACTCATGACGTTTGATTGTTTTCGCTGCAGAACCCGGACAACCACAAGCAAGGGAATCCTCCTTTTTTGCCTTTTCCGCCAGAACTGCTGCTTCATCATAAGCAGCTGCCTCCCTTTCCACAAATGAGATTGCTCCTGTAGGACATGTCGGAAGACAGTCTCCCAAGCCATCGCAATAGTCATCTCTAAGTAGCTTTGCTTTCCCATCTACCATACCGATGGCTCCCTCATGACAGGCAGAAGCACAAGCTCCACATCCATTACATTTTTCTTCCTCTATTTGGATAATTTTACGAATCATTTTATTTCCTCCTATATTGCTTTCCTTGACGTTACCAGCTTATTTTATTATACTAGTGGAAAAATGTCTGTTGGAATTCCAACACAGGAGAATTTTTATGAAAGATTTTTTTGAAATATTATCCCAATGCCCATTATTTAATGGCATGGAACAGTCAGATTTGAATTCTATGATAGCATGTTTGAATGGTAAGACCATGGATGTCCCGAAGGGAAATCCCGTATTTCTTGAAGGCACCCCTGCCCGGTTTGCAGGTGTTGTTCTATCCGGTGCAGTGCAGGTAGTCCGGGAAGATTATTATGGCAACCGAAGCATCATGGCTATCCTGCAGCCCGGAGAATTATTTGCAGAAGTATTTTCTTTTGCAGGACTTGAAACCATGCCTGTAAGCGTGATTGCCAGTAAGGACAGTACGGTGTTCCTTCTCGATTGCAGACGTGTTCTGACCTCATCCACCAATTCCTGTCCTTTTCACAATATTCTGTTGAAGAATCTTCTGCAGGAAATGGCACAGAAAAACTTAGCACTGTCTCAGAAAATCCGATATATGTCGCAGAAATCAACAAAAGAAAAGCTCATGGCTTTCCTTCTCGATCAGGCAAAGCAACACAAAAGTACGGAGTTCGTAATCCCCTATGACCGGCAGGCACTGGCAGATTATCTGGGTGTAGAACGCAGTGCCATGTCAGCTGAAATCAGTAAACTGAAAAAATCCGGTCAGATTGATACAAAAGGATCATGGTTTCGCATAAAAGGTATTTGATCCCGGCAATAGGCCCTGCACCCACACCATTTCCAGAGTATCATACACATACATGTTTGGATTCCCCTGTGAGAAATATTTTGAATTATCTCCACCCAGCATCTTCACAGCAAATGCTCCAACCGCACGTGAACGTGACTGCCCGGCATAACAGTGCACCAGGAGAGTATCGACCTTTCTGTTCTTTTTTATGAATTCTATAATCTGCTCCGCCATTTCATCGGAGAACAGGACTGCGCCCTCCACTTCCCGAACAATATCATCGAAATAAAGCGTAAGCACATCCTGGCAGAACTGATTCTTTGTAAATGCAACGCCAAACCCATCCGTATGGGTATCCTGAATAGAAATAACGGCATATGTATCTGACCGTTCTACCATCTCTTCTAACCCCGCCGGATAGTAATGCTGCATCACATATTCAAATGTATCAAAAACCGATTTAACCAAAACACGTTTCATATTCATTTTCACCCTATAATTCCTGTGTCACTGTAATTTTTCTTTTAACCGGTGTATCTTTTCTTCTATCATTCTTATTGTTTCTAAAAATACTTCATCTGATTTTCCACTCGGATCATCCAGTCCCCAGTTTTCTGTGTACTGACTCGATACATTCGGACAGCTCACATTACATCCCATATAAATAACCACTTCTGGTTCTGGAATATCTTCAATCAACTTATTATACTGAGTCAATTCCATATCAATTCCATGTACCTGTTTCATCAATCTGACCGCATCCGGGTTGATGTGGTCTTTTAATACGGTTCCTGCCGAATAACTTTCAAATACATTAGAGGCAAACTTCTTTCCAAGGGCCTCTGCCATCTGACTTCTGCAGGAATTATGAACACAGATGAATGCAACCTTTGGTTTTCCGGAACATTTTAACTCCGGTTTGTAAACTCCTTGTCTGCACATATCGTTACATGCCATATCTCCTATGCATTTCCCATTGTCAATGTTTGGACACCGGTCTTTACTCATAAATACCTCCTAATATCCAAGTTCATGAAGCAATTTTTCTACATCAGCTGCCTTTAAAACCTTGCCCATGGAAACAACCTTTTCATTTACTACGATAGCAGGCATACTCATTGCACCATAAGCCATAACTTTTTCCATATCTGTAATATATTCAACTTCTACAGAAAGTCCCATGGATTTCACAGCAGCTTTTGCATTTTCAAACTGTTCATGACAGGCTTTGCATCCTGCACCCAGTACCTTCATACTTGTAATTTCACAGCTTCCTCCACAGCAGCAGGAGCCTTCTGATACTTCAACAGGTTCTGCATTACCACTGCAGCAACAAGAAGCAGCTTCTACCTTTTCTTCTTTTTTCTTTCCAAAATGAAACAATCCCATAATAAATCTCCTTTCATATAAACATGTATTGAAATACGTTGAACAAATATCCAACTATAATAATACCGGCTGCGCAAATAGTGATAAACACTCCTAACAATTTTGGTTTTACAGCTTTACGAAGCATAATAAGAGATGGAAAGCTTAAAGTCGTGACCGCCATCATAAAGCTGAGAACCGTCCCAAGCAAGGCTCCCTTTGCCAATAATGCTTCCGCAACGGGAATTGTTCCAAAAATATCTGCATACATTGGAATGCCAACAAGAACAGCAAGGATAACACCAAAAGGATTATCACTTCCAAGTATAGTCTGAATCCAGGATTCCGGGATCCAGTTATGAATGATGGCACCAATTCCTACTCCCACAAGGATATATGGAAATACCTTTTTAAAAGTACTGACAACCTGATCTTTTGCATAAACCAAACGGTCATTTACGGTAAGATCCGGGGATTCGATATCGACTCCGCTTGCATTCCGAATAAATTCTTCTACCTGATTTTCCATGTGCAGATTTTCAATCAACATGCCGCCAATAACTGCTACAATCAGGCCTAAAACTACATATCCAAGAGCAACTTTAGCTCCGAAAATACTCATAAGAAGCACCAAGCTTCCCAGATCCACCATTGGAGAAGAAATCAGAAACGAAAATGTAACTCCAAGTGGAAGTCCTGCACTTGTAAATCCGATAAACAGCGGGATGGAGGAACAAGAGCAAAACGGTGTAACCGTTCCAAGTAGCGCTGCAATCATGTTTGCCCCTATTCCATGAAAACGCCCAAGAATTTTCTTGCTTCGTTCCGGTGGAAAATAGCTCTGAATATATGAGATGATAAAAATAAGAACACATAATAACACTGTGATCTTTACCACATCATAAAGGAAGAACTGAATGCTCCCTCCTATACGGGATGAAACATCTAAGTCGACGGCAGAAAGACCACCACCGATCACTTCATTCAGCCATTTCATTCCAAGAATCTGATTCTGAATGAACAGCCAGATTGATTTTAACAACTCCATAAATAACTCCTTTCATATTCAAACATTCAAAAACATCGAATTATTATTCTGAAGAAAAGCCATCTGATAGAATGGCTATTATCTTGTTTCACAGCATTTTTCTGTTTGTTTGCCGGATTTCGTTACTGTGAGCTGTTGTCTCAACAACATCTGTGCACGTTTTGAACCTGCTTCATCAATGGAATAATGCACCCATTTCCCTTCTTTACGTCCCACAACAATCTGGGCATCGCATAAAATCTTCATATGGTGGGAAAGAGTAGACTGGGTAATGTGTAATTCATCCAACAATTTACAAGCACATTTTTCTCCGCTGCGCAGAATCTCCAGAATCTGCAAACGGTTCTCATCTCCTAATGCTTTGAAAATTCTTGAAATTTCTCTGTATGTCGCCGCCATCAATCCACCTCCCATTTCTATCCTTTTCTACCTCTATTATATTTATATATTCAAAAATGTCAATATGTTATTCTCGTTTTTATATTCGTTAAAAAAAAATTGTGTTTTTAACAAAATCATTATACAATTATAATATAAAATTAATTATTATATAAAAACAAAGGAGAGAGAGCATGAATTATGTAAAAAACAAATTTATCCTTTGCTTTGTACCGCGATGAGGCATGCAGCAATAAAATCGTGATTGACAGCAGTGGCTATGTGGATTTAAAAGCAGGTATTTATTATGTGAAAGTAACAGGAACAGGAACTTATCAGTTATCCGGAAATTTCAGCAAAGCAGTCTCTTATGACAGCGAGCCTAACGATACGATGCAGACAGCGATTCCTTTGACTTCCGGTAAACTGGTCAAGGGAAATGCAAATATTGCTTTTGATGATGTGGATTGGTATAAGTTTACACTTCAGACAAAGTCCTATGTCAACATTGCTCTGAATAATAACAAACGACATGCCCTTATTTATAACTCAAGTGGAACTCAAACAAGTTTTATCTATGGTTCTGCATTGATCACATTGAATCCGGGAACATATTTTATCCAGGTGACTTCCTCAAATTCACAGGGCTATTATGATCTGAAGGCAGAAATCGTAGAATATCCGACTCCGAACCAGATTACAAAAGCGGATTATCTCGGTTCTAGGAAAGTATATCTCACCTGGAGTAAGTCGAATTATGCGGATGGATATTATCTGTTCTACAAGACAAGTGAAACAGGAACCTGGCAGACTATTGCTACCATCTCCTCCGGAAGTACGACTTCCTACACTCATTTAAACGGCCCGGATGAAGGGCAGACCTATTACTACGGAGTTCAGGCATTTCGACAAAAAACGGCATCCGGAGAAAGAGTAGCTTTTGGTGAACTTTATAATCAGGATGATGCCCCTGGCTATAAAGTAACAGCACCAAAGACGGCAACGCCGCAGCTGCCCGCTTTAAAAAATGTGAAAGCATCTAATGTTTCAGGAAAAGCAATCCAGGTAAGCTGGAGTGTAAATGGTTCAGCAAATGGCTATTATATTTACCGTAAATCAAACGGTGCTTCTTATAAGCTGATAAAAACAATTACTTCCGGTTCCACTTTGAAATGGAAAGACACAGGTGTGAAAAAGGGAATCAATTACACTTATAAAATTGTTCCATATGTCATTTCCAGTGGTAAGAAACAACTAGGAAAAGCATCTGTCACTTCCAGTCTCAAATTAGCAGGAAAGCTCTCCGCGGTAACAGGGGTGAAGGTAAAGAAAAATAAGACTTATAACACTGTCAGCTGGAAAAAGAACAGTCTTGCAACCGGCTATAAAGTATACCGCAAAGAAGGTTCCGGTTCCTATAAACTGGTAAAAACCACGTCTTCCGTTTCATACAACGATAAGAAAGTGAAAAAAGGGAAAAAATATACCTACAGGATTCAGGCTTATTATACGAACTACACCTATAATGCAAGCAAGAAGAAATATACAGGTAAGACTGTAACAAGCGGATATTCCAAAACAGTTTCAGTGAAAAGATAATTTTCCCGACTAACAAAAAAGTAAGCTTCTCACCCTCATTATCATAGAAGAATCTAATTTACAGAGATTTTCTCATAGTCTCCTGTTCAGAGTCCCTCTATTCCAATCTGTAATATTACAAATTTTACTTATCTGCTTACCCTTCTAGTATATCATCAATG
>JALEPU010000161.1 GCA_022766905.1 Lachnospiraceae bacterium | reverse complement strand
GAACACTAGCCTTCCAAGCTAGATACGTGGGTTCGATTCCCATCACCCGCTTCTAAGCGATAGTGGCGTAGTTGGTAACGCGCGACCTTGCCAAGGTCGAGACCGCGGGTTCGAGCCCCGTCTATCGCTTTTTTTGTTTGCAGTGAAAAAAGGCACCGTCGGGTGCCTTTTTATAAATTCCGAAAAATATGCTTTCTATTATGGGCTGTATTTTGGACTTAATTGTTTATCTTTATTTTGCGTATCCATTTGGATGGGTACTGTGCCATTTCCATGCGGAAGCAATGATTTCTTCCAGATCGGCATGCTGTGGGTTCCAGCCAAGGACAGTTCTTGCTTTTTCACTGGAAGCAATTAACTGAGCAGGATCTCCGGCGCGTCTTTCGGCCATAATTGCCTTAATTTCTTTCCCGGTTACCTTTCTGGCTGTCTCGATTACTTCATTTACCGTAAATCCAACTCCGTTTCCAAGATTGAAAATATTACTGTCGTTTCCTTCGAGAAGATATTTCACAGCAAGAATATGAGCCTGTGCCAGATCTGTCACATGAATGTAGTCCCGGATACAGGTACCGTCTTTGGTATCGTAATCATTGCCGAAAACAGAGATTGCTTCTCTTTTGCCCAGAGGAACCTGTAAAATCAGTGGAATCAAATGAGTTTCCGGATTGTGAGCTTCTCCGATCATGCCGCTTTCATGGGCACCGCAGGCATTAAAATAACGAAGGGAGACATATTTTAAACCATGGGCTTTGTCTGTCCATTTGAACATCTTTTCCATGGAAAGCTTGGTTTCTCCATAAGTGTTGGTTGGCTCTGTCCGGTCTGTCTCCAGGATAGGAACCCGTTCCGGCTCTCCGTAAGTTGCTGCGGTGGAAGAAAAGACTATTTTTTTAATGTCATGAGCCAGCATAGATTCTAAAAGGACCTTTGTACCGCAAAGATTGTTATCGTAATATTTCAAAGGATTTACCATACTTTCTCCAACCAGAGAATTGGCAGCAAAATGAATGACAGCTTTAATATCTTTTTCCTTTTCAAAAACGGAATCCAGAAATGTTCTGTTGCGAATATCGCCTTCATAAAAACGAGCATCCGGGTGGACCGCTTCGATATGACCGGTCTCCAGGTTATCAATAATTACAACATCTTCCCCTGCTTCTTTTAATGCATATACAGTATGGGAACCAATGTATCCGGCTCCGCCAAGAACTAAAATAGACATAAGATGGTACTCCTTTCCAAAATCAAAAACATTTAAAACATAAAATTTGTTTTAATACAATTATTATGTTTTTATTATAGCATATAAATTCTATTTGTAAAGACTTTTTATGTGCCGTTTATAAAAAAATATAGAAATGAACACGAAAAAAAGCTTGACAAGAGAAAAGTAGGAATATATAATCCATATATAACCGATAGGAAATGATGAAATTAAGATAATGCATATCATAACTTTCTTGACGATTCTTCTATTTAAGTGTAAGATGACAATATGTTAATTGAATCATCCGAAGGTTTGGGATGTTAGAAAGGAAGTTATCTATGGGAGAGAATCAAAGTATGATTCAGATTAAAAATCTGGAGAAAACTTTTGTTACAAAATCCGCTACTGTCCATGCACTTTCCGATATCAATCTGGATATCCGGGCAGGAGAGATTTTTGGTATTATAGGATTGAGTGGAGCAGGTAAGAGTACCCTGGTCCGCTGTATGAATTATCTGGAAGTTCCGACAAAAGGAGAAGTCATTTTCGATGGACAATCTCTGGGTGAGATGAGTGAGAAAGAACTCAGGAAGGCCCGCCAGTCTATGGGGATGATTTTTCAGCAGTTCAATCTTCTGGCTCAGCGAAATGTTTTGGATAATGTTTGTTTTCCATTGGAGATTGCAGGAGTTGCGAAGAAAACAGCCAGAGAGAAAGCAAGAAAGCTTCTTACTATGGTAGGACTGGAAGATAAAGAAAAAGCATATCCGGCTCAGCTATCCGGTGGACAAAAGCAAAGAGTTGCCATTGCAAGGGCCCTGGCAACAGAACCAAAAGTTCTGCTTTGCGATGAAGCAACCAGTGCTCTGGATCCGACTACAACCAAGTCGATTCTGGAACTGATCAAAGAAATCAATCAGAAATTAGGGATTACGATTGTAATCATTACTCATGAGATGTCTGTTATAGAAGCTGTGTGTAACCGGGTTGCAATCATTGATAAAAGTAAGATTGCGGAGATGGGAGAGGTGTCAGAGATTTTTGCAGCACCAAAATCCAAGATTGGACGTCAGCTGATCTTTACAGAGAGTTTCCAGGACGTTCCGTTTGGAAGTGAGAAGATGTACCGAATCATTTTTGACGGGCACTCATCCTATGAGCCGATCATTTCAAAGATTGTCATGGAATGTAAGGCTCCGATTAATATCTGGTTCGCAGAATCCAGAAACTTAAATGGCAATGCAGTAGGGCAGATGATCATCCAGCTTCCGGAAGATGAGATGATTGCCAATAGAATTGTAAATTATCTGGAGACAGAGAAGATTCGATTTGAGGAGGTGATAAGTGATGGATCCACAAGTTGTTAGTATGATACAAAAAGGCATATTGGAGACATTATATATGACCTTTTGCTCATCACTTTTAGCTTATGTGTTTGGTCTTCCGATGGGAATTATTTTAGTGGTTACGGATAAAGATGGAATTAAACCATGCGTTCCGGTACAGCAGGTACTTGGATTTTTCATTAATATTTTCCGTTCCATTCCATTTTTGATTTTATTGATTATGGTACTTCCTTTGACGAAGATTATTGTAGGAACTACGCTGGGACCTACCGCCGTGATTCCGCCCCTTACCATTGCAGCAGCCCCATATGTGGCCAGGGTGGTAGAGTCATCCTTAAAAGAGGTGGATGCCGGTGTGATTGAAGCAGCCAAGTCTATGGGAGCTTCTTCCTGGCAGATTGTATACAAAGTGTTGCTACCGGAAGCAAAACCATCTCTGTTGGTGGGAGGAGCTTTAGCAGTTACCACTATTTTAAGTTATTCTGCTATGGCAGGATTTGTAGGCGGAGGCGGTCTTGGAGACATAGCAATCCGTTACGGATATTACCGCTATCAGACAGGAATTATGTTGGTAACAGTCGTGCTTTTGGTTATTATCGTTCAGATAATTCAGGAAGCAGGGCTTCGGATGTCCAAGTCAGGAGACAAGCGAATCCGCTAGCATCATGGGGTCAAAAGTATTTGCCCCGGTATGATAGAATAAAAAAGCGAACTTTTTCGTGTCTATTTATGAAAAAATTTGATGAAGGAGGAAATGAAAGACATGAAACGATTAACAAGTATTTTTTTAACTCTGGTACTGGCACTTGGCCTTCTGGCAGGATGCGGACAGAGCAGCACAAGTGAGGGAGACAGCACTCAGGCAGCAGCTGAAGAAGAAACAAAGGTGATTAAGGTTGGTGCAAGCCCATCTCCACATGCTGAGATTCTAAGAAAAGCAGCAGAAGTGTTAAAGGATCAGGGATATGAACTGGATATTGTAGAATATTCCGATTATGTTCAGCCTAACGTAGCACTGGCAAATGGTGATCTGGATGCCAACTATTTTCAGCATCTTCCATATCTGGAGGATTACAACAGCCAGAACGGAACAGATCTGGTATCAGCCGGAGCAATCCATTATGAGCCATTTGGAATCTATGCAGGTAAGACAGATTCTTTAGATAAACTGGCTGATGGTGCAAAAGTTGCAGTTCCAAATGATGCAACAAACGAAGCAAGAGCGCTTCTTCTTCTGGAAGCTCAGGGCCTGATTAAGTTAAATGACAGTGAAAATCTTGCCGCAACAAAGAATGATATTGTTGAGAACAAATTAAACCTTGATATTGTAGAAATTGAAGCAGCTCAGCTTCCACGTTCTCTTGGTGATGTTGATGTTGCCGTTATCAACGGAAACTATGCAATCGATGCAGGATTAAGCGTAGCAGATGCACTGGCAACAGAAGATGCTCAGTCTATTGCAGCTACAACATATGGTAACATTGTTGCAGTACGTAACGGTGATGAAAGCAACGAAGCAATTCAGGCACTTGTGTCTGCATTAAAGAGTGACGATGTAAGATCCTATATCGAGGAAACTTATAAAGGAGCAGTTCTTCCTTTGGATTAATATCAGATGGAAGATGACTCCCGCCTCTTCAGGTGGCGAGCAAGAAATATATATATCAGTGGCGGGTGTCAATCCTCCATCTGATATACGCTCCGCGAGGATGCGCAGGGATTCGGATTAGTATTTTGTCTGTTTTGCAGACCCGAATCCCGCGCCAAGACTCGCGAGCGAGTCTTGAATGGAACCTGTCAAGGGGATGTTGCAAAACGTGGTAAAAACTGAATAATTTCACCACAGGAGCATAGATCATTCGGTATTTATACACGAAAAGGGGTTGTTACAAAGTAAAGATATCATATCTTTGTCCAAATACAGACCATATAATATGATTGCAAATTTTTCATAAATTACGAAAAATTTGCAATCATATTATATGGTCTGTATTTTGGACTTGATTGATCATATTTATTTTGCAACCCCCCTTTCTTTTTGCTGCAGGCTTGCTTTTTAACATGATATAAGAAAGAATTCTCCCTCCGCTGCAGGTGGTGAGATGAATTGCAAAAAGTATCAATCAGAAGATGAGAAAGAACACTTGTTCTATGCAGGGAAATGTGATATAATATGATCAGTCGAAAAGGAAAGGATGCTGATTATATGAAAGACATGGATCGTAATGCTCATTCAGTATATCTTCTCTATTATCATCTGGTCATGGTGGTAAAGTATCGTAGAAAAGTGATAAATGATCCGATATCAGACCGTGCAAAAGAGATATTTGAATACCTTGCACCCAACCATGGCATTACTCTTGAAGAGTGGAACCATGATATCGACCATGTACATGTGATGTTCCGTGTCCAGCCAAAAACAGAAATCTCTAAATTTATCAATGCTTATAAAGGTGCAAGCAGCAGACTGATCAAGAAAGAGTATCCGGAGATAAAGGAGAAACTGTGGAAAGGAGCTTTCTGGAGCCAGAGCTTATGCCTTATGACAGCAGGCGGTGCCCCGCTTGAGGTTATCAGGCAATATATCGAAAGTCAGGGGGAGAAGCATTGAACAGGGCATATAAGTTCAGGATCTATCCAAATGAAGAACAGGCTGTTTTATTATCGAAAACGTTTGGCTGCTGCAGATTCCTGTATAATGCCATGCTGTCAGATAAGATCAGCGCGTACCGGGCCACGGGAAAGATGCTGAAGAACACTCCGGCAATGTACAAGAAAGAGCATCCGTTCCTGAAGGAAGTGGATTCCCTGGCCCTGGCAAATGTCCAGCTCCATCTGGAAAGGGCATACCGGAACTTCTTCCGGAACCCTCAGACAGGATTCCCAAGATTCAAATCTAAGCACAGGAACCAGAACCGTTATACCACGAATGTGGTAAATGGAAATATCGTGCTCGAAGAAGGGAGGCTGAAGCTTCCAAAGCTCGGGAGGGTCAGGATCCGGCAGCACAGGGAGATCCCGGATGGCTACCGGCTGAAGTCTGTCACTGTCAGCAGGGAACCGTCCGGCAAGTATTATGCAAGCCTTGTATATGAATACGACCCCGGTGAAAACCAAGCCGGGAAATGTTCTTATGGACAGGCAAAGATACTGGGGATCGACTATGCGATGCATGGGATGGCATTGTTTTCCGATGGATTAGAAGCAGTTTACCCGGGCTATCTGAGACAAGCAGAGGAAAAACTGGCAAGGGAACAGAGGAAGCTTTCCCATTGTGAGAGGGGAAGCAAAAACTACGGAAAACAGAAGCGGAAGGTAGCCCTGTGCCATGAGAAGGTAAAAAACCAGAGAAAAGATTATATCCATAAGCTGACCAGAAAGATCGCAGATGAATATGATGCGGTGGGAGTGGAAGACATTGATATGAAAGCCATGAGCCGGTGCCTTCATTTTGGGAAGAGTGTAATGGATAACAGTTATGGGATGTTCCGGGATATTCTGGGGTATAAACTGGAGGAACAGGGAAAGAAACTTGTAAAAGTCGATCGTTTTTTTCCGTCCAGCAAGAAATGCTGCATATGCGGGGATGTGAAAAAAGAACTGAAGCTGTCGGAGCGTATATACAGATGTGCGTGCGGAAATGTGATGGACAGGGATAAGAACGCAGCCATCAACATCCGGGAAGAAGCAAGGAGGCTCCTTAGTATATAGCAGGAAGTAAAGGAAGGTAAGTCCGTATTTGGACAAAAAAATAGAAATGCCCGTTTCCGGGCGAAGAACGAACCGCCGGGCAGGCGGGGATAGCTTATTGATACTTGTCTCATTAGAGACATTGAGTAAGAAGCCCCCACTTCAAACATAGTTAAGTGGTGGGAGCATGTCACAAATGGTCAGGTTATAATAGCCCGGTAACAGGAAACGGTAAAAACAGACAAGGAGAGACAAAGTATGGAACGAAAATTGCTGTTTTTTGATATTGATGGTACATTGATTCCTGCAATTGATGCGCCGGTGCCGGAAAGTACGAAAAAGGCATTAAAACTGGCTCAGGAAGCAGGACATTATATTTTTATTAATACAGGACGGCCAAAAAGTATTGTGCCGAAAAGATTGTTTGAGATAGGATTTGACGGTTATCTGTGTGGATGTGGAAGTTATGCTATAGTAAAAGATCAGGTATTGTTGGATCAGAGATTTGAAAAAGAACGGTGCCGGGAACTTTTTTTACAGGCAAAGGAGATGGGTATTCCGGTTATCCTGGAAGGAAATGAGCATTGTTATATTGATCAGGAAGAAATGTCAAAATCTCCAATTTATCAAACGGAACTGGTACTGATGAACGAATTTCCGGGAGTGATTCTGGATGCATGTTCCTGTGATGAAATAGAATTCAGCAAGTTTTGCTGTATTGTGGATTCCAAAGAGAAGCTGGAAGAGTTTATGGCGCCTTTTTCTGATTATTTTGACCCACTTGAAAGAGGAAACTGTTTTTATGAAGTCGTTCCTAAGGGATTAAGTAAAGCGACTGCTATCGATACCGTTCTTCGTTATTTGAATCAGTCTCTGGAAGATTGTTATGCTTTTGGTGACAGCAGCAATGATGTACCAATGCTTCGGCATGCTCCAAACAGCATTGCTATGGGAAATAGCGATGACGAAGCATTAAAAACAGCTACTTATATTACAACTCCGATAAAAAGAGATGGGATTTATCTGGCAATGAAGCATTTTGGATTATTTTAACGAATGCCAGGTTTAAAAGATTATCAGGATTAGACAAGAGGGAGATTGGATTTGCTATAAAATGCAGATTCCATCTCCCTTCTTTTTTTAATGAATAAAATTTTTAATAGTCACACAGCCCGATGAGCCGGAAATGACAATAGCATTTCTTTTTCCGGTTCCTTTAATGGTATTTCGTTTTAACTGAGTCTGTCCGGAACTGCTGACCCAGATACCTCTCAGCTGATTTTTGGTTGTTATTTTATTGGAAGAGGCAATACTTTTTGGAGACTGGTAGATACGAAGGGCAGTACCGGATGCTTTTACAATTGTATTGGAAACAACCTGGGATTTATCACAGGACTGATTCAGATAAATACCTCTGTTTTTTGGTGATGTAATCTGATTTTTATTCACAACACAGTTTTTGGAGTAATAAAGGCAGACTCCGTTCCCAGCAGGAGTTGTAATCTTGTTGTCGTAGACCGAAGTATAAGAGGAACGGCTTACCTTAATTCCATCCCGGCTGGTTCCGCTTCCGCTTGTACGGATGGAATTATAAAAAATCTTTGTGTAGGTACCTTTTTTTCCTCCGGAGTTTTCTACAAAAATACCGTATCGCCCTGATGTGGTCCCGTATTTTAAAATAGAGTTTTCTCTTATATTTGCATAGTGGCAGGACCCTGTGACCCAGATTCCATGCTGTCTTGCCGACTTGATCGTATTGGATGTGATGACAGCAGATGAGCAGGAATTGTGCACATAAATCCCATGTTTTTTTGCAGAAATCGTATTGTTTTTTACGGAAACAGAAGAAGACTTCTGAATACAGATTCCATTTTCACCGGCTGTTCCAATGGTATTATATTGGATTTTGGAAGATTTACAGCCTGATTTTGCTTTGCCGGAAGTGGTCAGATAAATGGAGGATTTTCCTGTGTTCGTAATGGCATTTCCCGTAGAAAGACCTTTTCCTATGGTACATTTTGCAGAGGAAATCAGGTAGATTCCGTATGCTTTCGGCCTGGAAATGCTGTTATCATAAATCTGGCAGGAATCGGAATAATAAAGAGCAATTCCTGACTGAGTTGATTTTGATACCCGATTTTCATAAATGGAAGAGTAATGACTGCTTTCCTCTACGAGAATGCCATGTCTGGCTGTATCGGTAATCTGATTGTTGTAAATTTGAATTCCGGGCGTAACAGTGGTAAATATTCCGTACCGATCTGTGGAACCGATCATATTATTTCTGATGATAACACCTTTCATTGGGCGGGAATCTGCACCAATGACCCGGATGCCATCTCCCCATGTCTGAGTAGTTCTTTTTACATTTGTAATGCGGTTTTCCAAAATTGTAATTTTATAATCGGAAGGAAGTTCATAAATTACCCCATCGACAGGCTGAAAATAAGAAAGCTCATCTGCAGACTCCATATAATTGTAGACCAGAATTCCTTCTACAATGTGGTCCATCGTATTATTTGTCACTGTTGTATTTTTATAATTATATAAACGAATGGCTGAATCCGACAAATCGGAAAAATGATTTTTTGTAATCTTAATGTTCGTGTGAAGCCTTCCGGCTACTGCAGTGTGGCTTCCGATTCCTCTGGAATAATCATAAAAATCGCAGTCGGAAATCGTAATCTGATCACAGGGAAGGTCGTCCCAGGTAATGAGCTCTGCCTGAGTTGTAGGAACCTGAATTTTGCTATGGACCACATCTAATTGAATGGCTTCTTTGTGAGTGATGGAAGAATCTCCGTCATCCCCATATCCGTAGAATTTGCAGTTGGTTACAGAAGCATTCCGTACTCCGGCAAACACAAGAAGATGACTGCCTTCCGGTACATTACAAAGAGTGAGATTACGAATGGTAATATTATTACAGTGAATGAAGCGAAATAATTCTGTCCCTGTTTTTTCATTCATTGTAAGATATGCATCCCAGATGCCTCCGTCTACCGTAATGTTATAATTTCCCTGATAGCCGGTATGGCCTTTTTGCAATTTTGCTTCCAGCATTGCCCCGTAACACCGTTGCTTCACAAAATGAGAAGAGGAAGAAGCCTGGATCGTTGTATTCGGGTAGATATAAAGGGTCTGGTCCAGAAGATAGGTTCCTGCCGGGATTTCAATAGTAAGCTGATAGTTCTGTTCCTTGTTCAGATTCAGAAGATCCTGAAGATCGTTGGTGGAACAGCCACTTTCGGCATGTACATATTTATTTGGAAGAGGCATTGTCTGAGCATTTGCAATGGTATGTCCTGAAAAAAAGAAAAGCCCGGATAATACCAGAAAGAAAAGTGTGCGTGTATATTTGTTCATTATAAAGTACCTTCTTTTTTGTAATTAGGATAAGTCCTTTATGCTGAATTATACTACATTTTTCACAAAAGGAAAAGGGAAGGAAGTAAGAAAATTGTAAGAGAAATATAAAAAATCCCCCGGGAATGCTTCTTTACAGACCTAAAAAGATATAGTATGATGAATAAGAAATAACATATCAGAAAGGGTGACATACATTGGCACAGAATCCAATCGTTACAATTACAATGGAAAGCGGCGACGTGATGAAGCTGGAGCTTTATCCGGAAGTTGCACCGAATACAGTCAATAATTTTATTTCCCTGGCAAAAAAAGGATATTACGATGGCCTTACCTTCCACAGAGTAATCAAAGGTTTTATGATTCAGGGCGGTTGTCCTTTAGGCAATGGTACCGGTAATCCAGGCTATTCCATTAAGGGAGAATTCAGACAGAACGGATTTATGAATCAGTTAAAACATGAAGCAGGTGTAATCTCCATGGCACGTTCCATGATGCCGGATTCCGCAGGTTCTCAGTTCTTTATTATGCATAAGAAAGCTCCGCATCTGGATGGATCTTATGCAGCTTTTGGTAAACTGATCGAAGGTATGGATGTGGTTAATAAAATTGCAGAAGTAGCAACAGATTATCAGGATAAGCCGATGGAACCACAGGTGATGGCATCTGTTACAGTGGAGACTTTTGGAGAAGAATATCCGGAACCGGAGAAGTTTTAAAAAGTACCATAGAAAGGGAGGCAGGAAGGTATAAACCGGACTGTCTTCTTTTTTTGATTGCAGGATTATCAGCTGAAGGAGAGGGGAAGAATTTTACAAAGGAGTAAACAATGAGTATGAAAAAGACAAAAAAAAGTAAGAAAAAATTAAAGATTATGCCATGGCTCCTGCTTCTGATTTTTGCTTTTGCAGCTTTATGGCTGTTTCAGGTGTTTTTAGAATTTCACTCTGAAAAAGAGAAAGAAGGCGAAAGCGTAACGATTGAGATTCAAAAGGGAGATGGAATCTCGGAGATTGGAAGTATCCTGAAGAAAGAAGGGCTGATTGATCATAAATTAGCTTTTTATCTGAAAGTAAAGTCAATGGGTGCATCTTCCAAGTTAAAATACGGAAGTTTTACTCTGTCGAAAGGGTCCAGCCTGAAGACATTGATTGAAGGGTTAACAAAAGGCGGGGCTCAAAAAGAGGGAATCTGGTTTACGGTGCCGGAAGGATACACGATAGAAAAGATTGCGGTAAAATTAGAAAAAGAAGGAATCTGTAAAGAAAAAGACTTTCTGGATGCAGTTTCAAAAGAATATGATTATTGGTTTTTAGAGTCGATTCCAAAGGACATTCAGGTGAAATATCGTTTGCAGGGATTTTTATTTCCTGATACCTATGAAATCGGAGAAAATACGATTGCAGAAGATATTGTAAGAACCATGCTGGACCAGTTTGGGGCTCAGTATACCAAAGAAATGGATGAACAGGCAAAAAATCTGGGGAAAACTACGTTCGAGATTGTAACGGAAGCTTCCATTATTGAAAGGGAGACAGAGGTAGAGGAAGAAAGGCCTGTGATTGCGGGAGTGATTGAGAATCGGCTGAAAGCGGATATGGCCCTTCAGATGTGTCCGACAGTCCTGTATCCTTTGACAGATGGAATGTATGATGTGACCCAGGTAACTTATGAAGATACTAAGATTCAGTCCCCATATAATACTTATCAGAATAAAGGCCTTCCGGCAGGTCCGATTGCAAATCCGGGACTGCCATGTTTGAAAGCCGCTTTAAATCCGGCAGAACACGACTATTTCTTTTATCATACGGACGAGACAAAAAATGACGGAAGCCACATCTTTACAAAGACATATGAAGAACATGTAAAGACCCAGGAGTAAAAAACAGGAACAAAAGAATAAGGAGAAGATAAAACAGTGAATATGATGATCGTGGAAGATGACGATGGGTTACGAAAAGGAATTCCCCTTGCCCTAGCAAAAGAAGAAGATCGCTTTTTTTGTTGTAGCACTTTGTCTGAGGCAAGAAAGGTTCTTGTTTCCCAGGTAATCGATATGATTATCCTGGACATTGGTCTTCCTGATGGAGACGGACTGGAGTTTTGCAGAGAAATTCGCAGACAATATGATATGCCGGTTCTTTTTCTGACTGCCAATGATATGGAGTATGATGAAGTTGCAGGGCTGAATGCAGGAGCTGATGATTATATTACGAAGCCTTTTTCTTTGGCTGTTTTGCGCTCACGAATAGAAGCTTTAAGACGAAGATGGGAAAGAGCTTCGGTAAGGAATGAAAAAGACAGCTATCAAATCGGACCTTTCCGTTTCTGCTTTTCGGAACAGAAATTTTATCGGGAACAGGAAGAGATATTTTTGTCAAAGATTGAACAGAAATTATTAAAAATTCTGGTAGAAAATGAAAGACAAGTTCTGCCTCGGGAAGTTCTTCTGGAAAGAGTCTGGGGAATGGACAGTGCCTTTATGGATGAAAATGCTCTTTCTGTTGCTGTTGGAAGACTCAGGAATAAATTATTCGATCAAAAAGAAGGAACAAACTATATAAAGACAGTATATGGAGTCGGATATAAATGGGAGGTACCATGAAAGAGATAAGTCTGCTTGTTTTTATGATCGGAATCTTTTTGTGTCTGGTTGGATGCTTTTGCCTTTGGTATAGCAGAAGAAAACAGAAGCAGCTGCTGGATCGAATCGAGACGATGCTTTTGGAGGCAGAGAAAGGGGAACTGAAGGAAAGAACCTTTGATGAGTCCCGGATGTCCCGGTTAGAGATGAGTATGTATGATTTTTTGCACAGAAGCATTTTGTCCGGTAAAAAATTAACGGAAGAGGAGAGACGAATCCGTCAGCTGATCAGCGACATTTCTCATCAGACTAAAACACCGATTTCTAATATTCTGCTTTACAGCCAGTTGCTGACAGAAGAAAAACTGCCGGAAAAAGCAGAAAAGATGGCCTGGGAACTTTCCTTTCAAGGGAATCAGTTGAAATGGTTGATTGAATCCCTGATGAAACTTTCCAGGCTGGAACAGGAAATGATACAGGTAAACCCGGAACCTAAAAAACTGTTTTCCTTGATTCGTCAGGTAGTATCGTCTTATTCGGATCAGGCAAAAGAGAAGAAAATCCGGATGGAATATCATTGTGGAGAGGAAGAGCAGGCATTTTTTGATCCCAAATGGACAAGAGAAGCTCTTTCTAATCTTCTGGATAACAGTATCAAATATACCCCAATTGGGGGAAGTGTTCAAATTCTTGTTACCGGCTATCCTATGTTTGAGAGAATTGATATCAAAGATACAGGGATTGGAATTTCAGAAGAGGAACAGCCGAAAGTTTTTTCTCGTTTTTACCGAGGACAGCAGGTAAAGCATCAGGAAGGTGCCGGAATCGGACTGGCTTTGGTACGGGAAATTATAAAAAAACAGGGAGGGTATATCAAGCTTACTTCCGCTTGCGGAATCGGAAGCTGTTTTTCTGTTTTTTTACCCAAGGAAGAACAAAATATACAGGAGGAAAGAGAAATCTGACAAAACTGTTAGATTTCTTTTTCTGTTTGTTAGGGTCTGGAAAGAATACTTTGTTATAGTAGGCTTATAAAAGAGAGAAAGGAGCTTACCGATGAGCATATTACGAACAGAAGGCTTAAAAAAATATTATGGAAAAGGAAACTCTCTGGTGAAAGCCCTGGATGGAGTAAATCTGACTGTAGAAGAAGGCGAATTTGTGTCGGTAGTGGGGACTTCCGGAAGTGGAAAATCCACTCTTCTTCATCTTTTGGGAGGCTTGGACCGCCCGACAGAAGGAAAGGTATATGTGGGAGACGAGGATATTTATCATCTGAAAGAAGATGAGCTGACGATTTTTCGCAGGAGAAAGATTGGGTTTGTTTTTCAAAGCTATAATCTGGTTCCCGTTCTCAATGTATATGAAAATATTGTGCTGCCCATTGAACTGGATGGAGCAAAAGTGGACAAAGATCATATTATGAAGATTATGTATATATTGGGTCTGACGGAGAAAGTACATAGTCTGCCGGGACAATTATCCGGCGGACAGCAGCAGCGGGTTGCAATTGCAAGAGCTCTTGCAACTAAACCGGCTATTTTGCTGGCGGATGAGCCGACCGGCAATCTGGACTCTAAAACCAGTCAGGATGTGCTGGGGCTGATGAAGGTAACCGGAGAACAATTTGGCCAGACTATTGTGATGATTACTCATAATGAAGAAATTGCCCAGATGGCAGACCGGATCATTCGGATTGAAGATGGAAAAATCCGAAAGGACGGTGAAAAATGATGAGAGTAAAAAACAGAAAGACCATTCGAAATCTTGCGGACAAAAGTTTTCGGGCAGCAGGACTTCGAAATGGAATTGCAATTGGAGCTATTGCTCTTACGGCGATTTTATTTACTTCCTTATTTACGATTACCATTGGAATGATAGAATCCTTTCAATACATGACTGCCCGCCAGTCCGGAGGAGATGACCATGGAGTTTTCAAATACTTATCCCAGACGGAGTATGAAAAAATCAGGACCCATCCATTGATTCAAACCATTACTTATAACCGAATTATTGCTGATTCTGTGGATAATGAAGAATTTTTGAAACGGCATGTGGAAATGTACCAAATGGATGCACAGGCCAGAAAAGACGGATTTATCAGTTTACCGGAAGAAAATGCGCCTGTCAGGGAAAATGATATTGCAATGGATACGAATTCACTGGATTTGCTGGGAATTTCTCATGAAATTGGTCAGAAGATTACATTAAAAATGACAGTAAATGGAGAAAAAGTGGAAAGACAGTTTCGCCTGTGCGGCTGGTGGGAATCAGACCCTCTTTTAGATGTAGGATTTGGGCTGGTGTCTCAGGCTTACTGTGATAAGTATGAAAAGGAACTGACGAAAGAGAACCCGGAAGATCCGGTAAACTGTGACATTGCCACAACCGGGAGTATCAATGCATATGTGAAATTTTCCAATACATTTGGGATACAGAAAAAACTGGATCGGATTATTGAAGAAAGTGGTTATTCCACAGATCCGGATTCAGACTTCTATATTTCCAGCAATGCCAACTGGTCGTACCTTTCTACCAGCCTGGACAAAGATCCAAAAGTAATCGTCGGAATTTTTGGAGTCCTGTTTTTGATTATGCTTACCGGATATTTGATTATTTATAATATTTTCCAAATTTCTGTCATCCGGGATATTCGCTTCTACGGGCTGTTAAAAACAATTGGAACAACAAAAAAGCAGATCAAGGCGATGATACGCAGACAGGCCCTTTTGCTATCGGCAGCCGGAATTCCTCTGGGCATGTTTTTTGGATTTTTGATCGGAAAAGGATTTGTGCCTAAAATCATGGCGGTGTCTGCTTATGGGCTGGAAGAAAGCAGGGTAAGTTTGAATCCGGCTATTTTCCTTGGTTCTGCCCTGTTTTCCATGCTCACTGTTTTTATTAGTGTCAATAAACCGGGGAAAATTGCAGCTTCTGTTTCTCCGGTAGAAGCAGTTCGATATTCGGAAGGCGGATCGTATCGAAAAAGAGCAAAATCCTCTTCGGACGGCGGAAAACTTTACCGGATGGCATTTTCCAACCTGGGAAGAAACAGGAAAAAGACTTGTCTGGTACTTCTTTCTCTGTCTTTAAGTATTATTTTGTTGAATAGTGTGTACGGGATTTCTCAGGGATTTGACATGGACAAATATTTGTCTACCTTTGTGGATACCGATTTTTTGATCGGAAGTGCCCGGTATTTTGGTATGACACCTTATTTTACCGGGGCTGAGGAAGAAGAAAAACTGTCGGAAACATTCATCGATGCGGTAAATCAGCAGGAAGGATTTGAAGAAGGAGGCCGCTGGTATCTGGATGGACAGGTAACACTGGAAGATTTTGACCTTTCAGGACTGAAAAAAGACCAATATGGATATCAAATGCAGACCGACGAAGGTATTTCCTATTATCTGACTCTGGATGAAAAAGGAAACGTCTACAGTGAATTATATGGGGCAGATGATTTTACCCTTGGAAGGCTGTGTGCCTGCGATTTTGAGTTATCCAGGGAAGAACTGAAAGAAAAACTGGATTCCGGAAAGTATATTCTGGAAGGGGTTCCCCTGGATGATAATGGAAAAGTTATGTGGGACACCGCTCATTTCCAAAAAGGCGATAAAGTTACATTGGTTCATTCTGTCACCGGAAAGAAACATACCTATGAAGTTCTTGGGCATGTGGAACAAAAACACTGGACAAATACCAATCGGGTGTTGAATGCATTCCCTTTTTATACTTCAAAAAAGGGGTATGATTTGATCGCAGACGAGGAAAAGGTGATGAGCTATGCGTTTAATTGCGAAGAAAAAAAGGAAAAAGAAATGGCATCTTTCCTGAAAATTTATACAGAGCAGACAGAGCCTACGATGGATTATGAAACAAAGTTTGAGAAAGAAGAAGAGTTTAAACAGTTTCAGGTGTTGTTCCTTGCCATAGGAGGTGCATTAAGTCTTCTGATCGGTTTGATTGGAATTTTGAATTTTGTGAATTCCATTTTAACAGGTATTCTTACCAGAAAAAGAGAATTTGCTATGCTGGAATCCATTGGAATGACAAGAAGGCAGCTGAAAAAAATGATTGTATTAGAAGGTCTTTACTATAGCCTTGGAACAATCCTGCTTTCTCTGATTGGAGGTTGTCTGGCTTCTTATGTTCTGGTTCGAAATCTTCTGGGAACATTTTGGTTCTTCCGCTATCAATTTATCATCTGGCCGATAGGAGCCTCCGTCCCGGTTATGCTTTTGATTGGAATTTTAGTCCCGTATTTGTCCTGCCGGACGTTGGGAAAAGAAAGTTTGGTAGACAGGATCAGAGAGGCAGAATAATAGACACGAACAATCGTTTTGAAAAGCAATTTACTTTTTAAGAAAAACAACGGACGTCTCTTCCGGAATCAAATTGACAAATCTCTCCGCAACTCGCTACGCTCAAACAAGCGGAACCGATTTGTCTCTATCCGGAAGAAACGTCCTGTTTTTCATCAAAAGTAAATGACTCTGCCAGATTACTTTTTTATCATTATGTCCAAGGAGCAAATGAAGTGAAATTAATTCAAACTAATCTCATCAATCATCTTTAATTCTTCTTCGGTAAAGGATGTATTCCGGACTGCTTTGATGTTATCCAGAATCTGGGATGGCTTGGAGGCTCCGATTAATACACTTGTTACAACGCCATCTTTTAAAATCCATGCGAGAGACATCTCGGCCAGAGTCTGTCCTCTTTTTTGAGCCAGCTGGCGGAGGGCATGAATCTGATCCATTCGTTTTCCAGTCAGTTTCTCAGCCTGCAAGAAGCGGCCGTCTGTTTTAATCCGGCTGTCTTCCGGGATCCCGTTGATATACCGATCGGTCAGCATTCCCTGAGCAAGAGGACTGAAAGCAATGATCCCTTTCTGACTGCTAAAAGCCGTTTCTTTTAAGCCATTATTTTCGATGGTACGGTCGAAAATAGAATAACGGTTCTGGTTAATAATAAATGGACAGTGAAGGTCGTTTAAAATCTGGGCAGCTTTCAACTGGGTCGGACCATCATAATTGGAAAGCCCTACATAAAGAGCTTTTCCACTTTTTACAGCTTGATTTAACGCACCCATGGTTTCTTCCAGAGGAGTATCCGGGTCCATTCTGTGGTGATAGTAAATATCGACGTAATCAAGACCAAGACGGGAAAGACTCTGGTCCAGGCTTGCCAGAAGATACTTACGGCTGCCCCAGTTACCATAAGGACCATCCCACATTTCATAACCGGCTTTGGTACTGATAATCAATTCATCCCGGTAAGGCAGAAAATTCTTTTTTAAAATGCGTCCGAAATTCAGCTCGGCACTTCCTGGTTTTGGTCCGTAATTATTTGCCAGATCAAAATGAGTAATTCCATGGTCAAAAGCAGTAAAGCAAAGTTGTTCCATATTTTCAAAACTGGCTGTATCTCCAAAGTTATGCCATAATCCTAACGACACAGCGGGAAGCTTCAGACCGCTTTGGCCACAGCGATGATAAGGCATTGTCTCATATCGTTTCTCAGATGCTGTATACATATGGTTGTCCTCCTGTTTTCTGAATTTATATCTATTATACCACTTTGCCGGAAGGGCGAAAAGGAAAAAATGGGTTTCTGGTAAGAGAAAGAAGAGTTTTTGGAAAAAGGATTGTAAAGAAAGGCTTTTTAGGCTAAAGTGAAAAGAGAAATGATTTGGAGGATTGTAGGAGCTGCTTGCAGCGAAACAATCCATAATCACCTTTTGATACCCTAATCTTGGAGGTGGAAAAAATGGAAAGACAAATAGAATATTACGGGACATTGGGACCTTCCTGTGCCAGGAAAGAAACACTGATGAAAATGCTGGAACGGGGAATGACAGGGATTCGCTTGAATTTATCTCATAGAAGTTTAAAAGAAAGTGAAGACTGGATCAATATTTATCAGGAAGCAGCAAAAAAGACAGGGAAAAAGCCGGAACTTCTGATAGATCTTGTTGGGCCTGAACTTCGGATCGGAGATCTTCAAAAACCTTTGGAATTAAAGGAAGGAAGTCTGGTTTTTCTGATTACAAAAGGAAAAAAGACACAAGAAGATGCAATTCCGGTTCCTCAAACTATTTTTGAGGTTTTGAAAGAGGGACAGCTTCTCTTGCTGGATGATGGGAAGATTGAGATCCAGGTATTAGAGCAAAAAGAGGAGGCAGTCTGCTGTCAAATCTTAAGAGGCGGCATTTTATATGGAAGGAAAAGCCTGGCGATTCCGGGAGTTTCTATTAGTAATCCTACCTTGACCGGGCAGGATTATGAAAATTTGAAGGAGGCAAAAAAATACGGTGTGACAGCAGTAATGCTTCCTTTTGTAAGAAATAAAGAAGATTTAATCTGTTTAAGAGAGGCATTGGAGCAAAATCAGGCAGAGGAAATTCGCATTTTTGCAAAAATTGAGAACCTGGATGGTGTCAGAAAATTACCGGAACTTCTTCCGTATTGCGACTGCGTGGTAATTGCCCGGGGAGACCTTGGTAATGCGGTTCCACTTAGCAGACTTCCGGTGATACAGCAGCAGATTGAACAGGTCTGCCGGGAGAAAGGAAAGCCTTTTATGGTTGTAACACAGATGCTTCAGTCTATGATGGATCATGCGGTGCCAACCAGAGCAGAAGTCAATGACATTTTTCATGCGATTGCGGATGGTGCCTCTTCTGTCATGCTGACCGGGGAAACAGCAGCAGGAGCTTATCCTGTAGAAGCAATGTCAATATTAGTGGAAACCGGTCAGGAAGCTTTAAAATGGAATGAAAAAATAGACAAAAAATTATAAAATTTTTGTGCAAAAAGTCAATTTCCAATTAAGAATAATTCTGTATAATAGAGAGTATGAGTTTGGTATATTGTATACAATGTGCGAAGAACAATTTTTTGCTATATGTTTGCAAAAAGATACAATTTTTTTAAAAATTTTAGAACTTTCTACTTTAAAAATAGAAAAAAATGTTGTATGATATTCATGTTATCTTTGATAACATGGAAAAAGATTTATATTTTTAGATTGTTTTATTTTTAACAAGGTAACAGCAGCATTGACCTTTGTATCATTTGCCGGGTGAATGCTGTTAATATAATGCTATTTAGCAGGGGGATTCTGCTTATAGCCAGAGAAATTTAGGAGGGACAACTAACAATGGCAAGAAAAATGAAAACCATGGATGGTAACACAGCTGCTGCTCATGCTTCATATGCTTTTACAGATGTAGCTGCTATTTTCCCAATTACACCATCCTCTCCAATGGCTGAAATTACTGACAAATGGGCAACAGAAGGCAAGAAGAACATTTTTGGTAATACTGTTAAATTAACAGAGATGCAGTCTGAAGCTGGTGCAGCAGGTGCAGTACACGGTGCTCTTGCAGCAGGTGCTTTAACAACAACTTATACAGCTTCTCAGGGTCTGTTACTTATGATCCCTAATATGTACAAAATTGCAGGTGAGTTATTACCATGTGTAATCAATGTATCTGCTCGTGCATTAGCAACACATGCATTATCTATTTTTGGTGACCATCAGGATATATATGCATGTCGTGCAACTGGTTTTGCTATGCTTTGCAGCTCCAGCGTACAGGAAGTTATGGATCTTGGTGCAGTGGCTCATTTAGCTACAATTAAAGGCCGTGTTCCTTTCTTACATTTCTTTGATGGTTTCAGAACTTCTCACGAAATTCAGAAAGTTGAGATGTGGGACTATGATGACCTGAAAGAAATGGTAGACATGGATGCAGTAAACGATTTCCGTCGTCGTGCATTAAATCCGGAACATCCTGTTCTTAGAGGCTCCGCTCAGAACCCTGACATCTACTTCCAGGGAAGAGAAGCTCAGAATAAATATTACGATGCAATTCCAGGTATTGTAGAAGAATACATGGATAAAGTAAATGCTAAGATCGGCACAGATTACAAACTGTTCAACTACTATGGTGCAGAAGATGCTGAGAGCGTTATCGTAGCTATGGGTTCTGTATGTGATACCATCACAGAGACCATCGACCATATGGTAGCTGCAGGCCAAAAAGTTGGTGTTGTAAAAGTAAGACTTTACAGACCATTCGTTGCTGAAAGATTAATCGAAGCTCTTCCAGATACAGTAAAAGTAATCAATGTATTAGACAGAACTAAAGAGCCAGGTTCCGCTGGTGAACCATTATACTTAGATGTTGTTTCCGCATTAAAAGGAAGCAAATTTGACGGTGTTACAATCAATGCAGGACGTTACGGATTAGGTTCCAAAGATACAACACCTGCTCAGATTATTGCAACATTTGCAAATAAAGACAAAGCTGAGTTCACAATCGGTATCAAGGATGACGTTACAAACTTATCCTTAGAGGTTGGCGAACCTGTTGATACAACTCCGGCAAGCACAATCAGCTGTAAATTCTGGGGTCTTGGTGCTGATGGTACTGTAGGTGCTAACAAGAACTCTATTAAGATCATTGGTGACCATACTGATATGTACGCTCAGGCATACTTTGATTATGACTCCAAGAAATCCGGTGGTGTTACTATTTCCCACTTACGTTTCGGTAAAGACCCAATCAAAGCAACATACTTAATTAACAAAGCGAACTTTGTTGCCTGCCATAACCCATCTTATGTAAGAAAATACAACATGGTTCAGGATCTGAAAGACGGCGGTACTTTCTTATTAAACTGCGGATGGAACATGGAAGAATTAGAAGAACATCTTCCAGGACAGGTAAAAGCATATATTGCAAAACACAACATCAAATTCTACACAATTGATGGTATCAAGATTGGTAAAGAAATCGGTCTTGGCGGACGTATCAATACTGTACTTCAGTCTGCATTCTTCAAACTTTCCGGAATTATTCCAGAAGAAGATGCAATTCAGTACATGAAAGATGCTGCAACACGTTCTTACAGCAAGAAAGGTGATGCAATCGTTAAGATGAACCATGAAGCAATCGATCGTGGTGCACAGGGCGTTGTTGAGGTTCAGGTTCCTGCATCCTGGGCTGACTGTGAATCCGAAAGCCTTGCTAAAGTGGTAGAGGGAAGCAGAAAAGATGCTGTAGATTACGCTAACACAATTCAGGCAGCAGTTAACGGACAGGATGGTAACTCCTTACCTGTATCTGCATTTATGGATTATGTAGATGGTACAATGCCTCAGGGTCTTGCAGCATTCGAAAAACGTGGTATTGCAGTAGACGTTCCAATGTGGAATCCGGATAACTGTATCCAGTGTAACTTCTGTTCCTATGTATGTCCTCATGCAGTCATTCGTCCAATCGCTATGACAGAAGAAGAGCTTGCAGCAGCACCGGAAGGAACAAAAGCTCTTCCAATGACCGGTATGCCACAGTACAAATTCGTTATGACAACAACTGTACTTGACTGTACAGGATGTGGCTCCTGTGTAAATGTCTGCCCAGGTAAGAAAGGTGAGAAAGCTCTTTCCATGCAGTCTCTTGAATCTCAGGCAGCAGAGCAGGCAGTTTATGACTATGGTCAGGAATTACCAATCAAAGAAGATATCTTTGCTAAATTTAAAGATACAACCGTTAAGGGAAGCCAGTTCAAACAGCCATTACTTGAGTTCTCCGGAGCTTGTGCCGGATGTGGCGAGACACCTTACGCTAAATTGATCACACAGTTATGTGGTGAGCGAATGATGATTGCCAACGCTACAGGATGTACATCTATCTGGGCTGGTTCTTCACCATCCACACCATATACAGTAAATAAAGAAGGAAGAGGTCCTGCATGGGCGAACTCCTTATTCGAAGACAATGCTGAGTTCGGTTTCGGTATGTTCATGGCTCAGAAAGCTTTAAGAGGTTCCTTAAAAGAGAAAATCGAAGCTTTAGCTGAGACAGCAAATGATGATGTAAAAGCAGCAATCGCTAAATACCTTGAAACATATGACAACGGTGCAGCAAACCAGGAAGCTACCAAAGAATTAGTAGCAGCTTTAGAAGCATGCGGATGTGACGCAGCAAAAGAAATCTTAAAAGATGCTGATATGTTATCCAAGAAATCCCAGTGGATCTTCGGTGGTGACGGATGGGCATACGATATCGGATACGGCGGAGTTGACCATGTATTAGCTCAGCATGAAGATGTTAACATCATGGTATTCGATACAGAAGTTTACTCCAACACAGGTGGACAGGCTTCTAAATCTACACCTACAGGTGCAATCGCTCAGTTCGCAGCAGCTGGTAAAGAAGTGAAGAAGAAAGACCTTGCTTCTATCGCTATGAGCTATGGTTACATTTATGTAGCACAGATCGCTATGGGTGCTGACTACAACCAGTGTGTAAAAGCACTTGCAGAAGCAGAAGCTTATCCAGGACCATCCTTAGTAATTGCTTACGCTCCATGTATCAACCATGGTATCAAAGGCGGTATGAGCATTGCAATGTCCGAAGAGAAGAAAGCTGTTCAGACAGGTTACTGGCATCTGTTCCGCTACAACCCATTGTTAGCAGCAGAAGGCAAGAACCCATTCACATTAGACAGCAAAGAGCCTTCCATGGATTACCAGGAATTCTTAAAGAACGAAGTACGTTACAATGCTTTAGCACGTCAGAACCCGGCAAGAGCAGAGAAATTATTTGCTATCGCTGAGAAAGATGCTAAGGCTAAATACGACAAGTTCGTAAAGATGGCTCAGGGCGAGTAAGGAAGAATTCTTATTAAAAAAATAGAATATATTGTTGAGTGAAACTTGACATAAAGAAGGGGGCGCTGCAAATGCAGCGCCCCTTTTGAAACTATTATTTTTTTGTCAAGCGGATATTCGCAATCCGTCTCGTTATTTGCTCATAATCGAATAACTGCTTTGCAGTTTATCAGATAGGGCTTGTATTCCACCTGATACAAGTGTGTCCCTACCCACCACTTCATGCTCAACGCATTTGAAGAGGGGCTTATTTGTTTCGGTTAAAAAACGGAAATTTACGATTCTTTTTAATTTTAACCGAATTTTTAAATATTGTATAAAATTTATCTTCTGTCATCTTAAATGGATAGTTGGCCAGTTTTTTCTGATTGGACATCATACCGGCAACATAACGGTCAACATCATCTTCGTTTACTACAACAATTTCAAAAAGACTGTCGATATATTTGGTAAATGCTTTTTCATTTTTAAAATCCAGGAGGCCGAGAAGGCGTTTTACCTGATTCTTGTCCTCAAAAATGTCCAGAAATGCAGGGAGGAAAATACCTACGGCATTGCCATGAGGAATGTTCTGCTCATAAGTAAGATAATAACTCATGCCATGAGGAAGCGAAGTACCTGTATGGGAAATAGACATGCCCGCAATGGTGGAAGCCATCATCATAGCCTGATACGTAGATTCTGACGGGGCATCATTGGACAATAAAGCATCTTTGAAACATCCCCAGATTCGAAGGCCGTATTCTGTCATCATTCGATTATAGACGTTGGTTTTTGTATTTAAATAACTTTCAATCAGATGAGCCAGCGTATCAATCGCAGTGCAAACCATAATTTCTCTTGGAGCGAAAGTCAGATAGGTGTAATCTACAAGAGCCAGAACCGGGAAAATACGGTGGCTGATGCCTCGCTTTGTCTGTTCGCTATGAAGAGTTAAAATTGCATAGGGGGTAACCTCGGATCCGGTACCTGCCGTTGTAGGAACCGCAACTACAGGAAGAACAGGAGCATTTTTGGATTCATAGAGAAGGCTTTCATTTTCCTGTGGGTTGGCAATCATAAGGGCAATGGCTTTAGAAGCATCCATTGGGGAGCCACCGCCAATTCCGATGACAAAATCAACATGTTCTTCGATTCCAAGAGTAGCTGCTTTCATAATGGTTTCTACGGAAGGATTTTCTTCAATCTCATCAAATATAACATAAAGAACACCTTCGCTGGATAAGGCCTCTGTTACATTGTTCAGAGAACCATTTTTTTTGGAAGATGAATGTCCTGTTACGATCAAAGCTTTCGTTCCAAGGGAAGTAAGCTCTTTTTTATGTTTTTTTACACAGTCCTTTTCCATGTGGACCTTTGTTGGCATATAAAAATCCATAATCTGTATGCTCCTTTTCTTTCTTTTCTGTGTTTCATTTTGTGTTTTCTTTTTGATTTTATTATATGGGATAAGCCTTTTTTTGACAAGAGATTTCTGAGAACGTACAATAAAGCAGCAAAAAGCAGGCTGAATGGGAAAAGAGTCAATAAATAAAAAAAATAAGAAACAATATAAAACTTTTATGCATTTTTAGATAATATTTATACACATAAAAAGAACAAAAAAACGGTTTTAAAATATAATCTATGAAGGCAAGGTGGAGAATAGATTGCATCTTAAGAATTGTGAGAGGGATTTAGGGAACAGAATGGTATTTGTGAGACAATAAAATAAATTCCAGAAAAAAATACTGTAAAATAATTTGGTTCTATTGGACTTGGAATTTATATTTTTGAGGTAATTTCTGATAAAACAGGAGATGAAGGATTGACAAAGCGGATAGAAAAGGGCAGATCCATTAAAAATAATTGTGCATTTTCTTTAAAATGTGAAGGATTGAGTTGTGTATACTTCACTTATCGGCCTATTGACAAGAAAGAAAGGTGTGATAAAATATAAGCGGCTTCGGGGAAAGAACCTGAGATGAGCCTGAGATGAGTTGCAAATCCTGATTTTACATTGATTTGGAGCGTGTTAATTATGAATAAGAAAGAAATGCTGATTCAGGAAGGTACTTTAGCAGCTGCTTATGAAGCGACAGCCAGTACTTCCGTAAAGATGGAAAAAGAAACGATACAGATGATCGTGTCCGGACAGATGCCAGAAGGAGATGTTTTAGCCAAAGCTCATACCGCCGGTATTTGTGCAATGAAGAAAAGCAGTAATCTGTTGCCTGCTGTTCCGCCTTTGGCAGATAATGCAGTAAAGATTTCGTTGAAAGTCTGTTCTGCCAGTCAGGTTGATATCAGAGTTGTAGCAACAAGCACAACTCCTGAGAATGCCAATCGGGTTGCAATGATGATTGCTTCCATGACAGCACTCTCTCTTTATGATTTATGCAAAACGGTAGACCAAACCGTAGAAGTTGGCAATGTAACTTCTTTTCCGGAAAAGAAGATTGCATAGATAACAGGATGAGGATGGAACAATCCGAGAAAGACTAGTTTTTGACGAAACAAAAGACAAGATGCAAGACAGAAAATCAGACAAGTTTTTGACAAGAAACTGACTAGAATCAGACTAGAACCAGACTAGAATTTGACCAATGAACGACACCAGGGAATAATAAGCTAATCCAAAGTTTCCCACATAAACAGCAAAAAGGAGCAGATTTTCTCTCACCTCACTCTCACTGCTTCTATATTACATATATGAACTAAGATAGATAAATGAAAAATAGAGTTATGAAACTGCTTTCCATGAAGAAAAGAGGTTTCATAACTCTATTTTTGTGTTATAATGAGTCATGTGCTTTCTTGCGCTTGCGCAAAAGAAAGCGTATGACGAAAACCACAGCGACGAAAACTACAGCGAGACGTCAGTCAAGCGGTTATAATGAGTCGGGATGATTAGGTTTAAGGAGGAAATAAGATGAGTGAATGTAATCATGATTGCAGCAGTTGTGGAATGGATTGTGGAGAACGCAAGACATCTCCGGAGGATATGTTGATAAAACTTCATGAAAGAAGTTCTGTAAAAAAAGTAATCGGTGTTGTCAGCGGCAAAGGCGGAGTTGGAAAATCAACAGTAACTTCTTTGCTTGCATCAGGAATGAATCGTGCAGGATATAAAACTGCCATTATGGA
>JALEPU010000015.1 GCA_022766905.1 Lachnospiraceae bacterium | reverse complement strand
GCAGAAAAAGAATTGTCAAATTTAAAGAAGGGTATTGTTAGCGATTCTTCTTCCGGCTCCAACCAAAGTGTTGGGAGAAAAAATCCTCTTCTGGCATCGATTTTTTTAAGAAGCAGTGAAGCGGTAACAGCCAGTGAAAGCGGAAGCTCTTCTATTTCGACAGCTGCTGAAACAACAACCGATACTTCTTCAGAAGCAGCAGAGGAAAAGACCACAGCAACTCAGGCACCGACGACAGAGAAAGAAAAGCCGACTACCACAGAAAAACCAGCTTCTACTACAGAAGCTCCGGATGAACCGGCGGCAGATGCAACGGTTTATTCTACGCTGACCTCTTCCAGTGTTCCTTATCGGGGAGACGGCAGTGCAGAATCTCCGTATCGGTTCCTGTGTACCAGCGACTGTAAGATCAAAGGATCCTTTATCAACATGATTCGCGGTTATAATGCATCGGGAAGCGAAAAAACAGGAAGCAGTAAAGTGGTTATTCTGGAAGTCAGAAAAGGAAATACGACTTCCGGTGCAATTATCAACAGCTGGACGATCAATGGAGCCAATGAGAGCAAAAAAAATAAAAACAGTACCTGGAATACCATTGATGATTATGTAAGTGGAAGTTCTGCAGGAAGTACCAGTACTACAGAAGACACAGAAGATCCATCGACTTCGGATGGGGATGATGATCCCTATGAACCAGTTGATCCGGGAAGCGGATATGATTCAGACGGCGGGGACACCGGTATTTCTTACACAAAAGATGAAATCAATACCATGATCAAAGAAAAAGAGGCAGAAATTACAGATTTGAAGCTGGATTTGAAAGAGGCACAGCTGGAATATGATACTCTGGAAAAAGAGATTAAAGACGGTACCGTAACAGCGGTTATCAATGGTATTGTAAAAGAAGTAAAAGATCCGGATGATGCAGCAGCAGAAGGTGGAGCCGTGGTTACGATTGCCAGCGAAGGAAATCTTTATGTAAAAGGTGTGGTTGATGAATTCAGTTATAACAGTTTAAAAGCAGGTAACACAATTACAGCCAGTTCTTGGGAAACCGGAACGTCCTTTGAGGCAAAAGTAACAGAAGTATCTTCTTACCCGGTATCGAGCGGAAGCAGTTACAGCTATGGAGGATCAGGAAATCCTAATGTTTCTTATTATCCATTTACGGCAATTATTGAAGATCAGGAACAGGAAGTAAGCAACGGAGAATCTGTTACGATTAGTTTTGATAAAAATAAGCAGATACAATCAGAGGGAAGTCTTTATGTTCCGCTTGCTTATGTTAGAACAGAAAACAATAAGAGCTATGTTTATCTGCAGGGAAAAGATAAAAAATTAGAGAAACGATATGTGACGACAGGCCAGACATTATATAATTATGTCATTGAAATTAAGAGTGGCCTGCAAACAAGTGACTATATCGCTTTTCCATATGGCAAGACAATAAAAGAGGGGGCTAAAACCAAGGTTTCCGAGGATGAGTCCGATATTCTTTATTAGGGAGGTTCGATTATGCTAGAAAATATACGCCTGGCATTTCAGGGAATCTGGTCTCATAAGATGAGGGCATTTCTTACTATGCTTGGAATAATAATTGGTATTGCTTCTATCATTTCGATTGTTTCTACAATCAAAGGAACCAATGAACAGATTAAGAAAAATTTAATTGGTTCCGGTAACAATACAGTAGAGATAACCTTGACAGATAGTGGAAGCGATTATGATATGGAATATGGAGGTATTCCGGAAGGAGTACCGCTGCTTACAGAAGAGACGAGAAAAGAGATTCTGGAGATTGAGGAAGTAGAAGATGCTGCCCTTTATAATTTCAGGGACATCAATGAGGGTGTCTATTATCAGAACCAGTCTCTGACATCGGGAAAAATCTATGGAACGGATATCAATTATTTTTCTACCTGTGGATATCAGGTAAAAAAAGGACGGTTATTTGTAGATAAGGATTTTGAAAAATTTCGAAAAGTCGCGATTTTGGAATCTGATGCAGCCAGAAATCTGTTCCAGGGCAAAGATCCGATTGGAAAAACCATAGAGATCAAAGGGGAACCATTTACAGTAGTTGGTTTGGTAGAAAAGACCGGAGAATATGAGATCGTCATTAATTCGGTAGAAGAATATTATACCTATATGAGCGAATCCAGCGGTGGAGTTTTCATTCCTGCAGCAGACTGGCCGATTACTTATCAGTTTGATGAACCGCAAAGTGTTGTGGCAAGGGCGAAGACAACAGAAGATATGAATAAAGTGGGAAAAGAAGTTGCAGCTATTTTAAATGAGGATGTGACATCTTCCAATGAAAATCTGAAATACAAAGCTTCTGATACCATGGATCGTGCAAAGAGTATTCAGGAATTGAGTTCAACAACCAATAAACAGCTGATTTGGATTGCAAGCATTTCTTTATTGGTCGGAGGAATCGGAGTTATGAATATTATGCTGGTATCTGTTACAGAACGAACCAGTGAAATTGGTCTTAAGAAAGCCATCGGAGCCAGAAACGAGACAATTTTATATCAGTTCCTGACGGAGGCAGTTGTTATGACCAGCATGGGAGGAATTCTGGGTGTCGGCGCCGGAATTGTTCTGGCCCAGGTGATTTCCAAAGTGTCGGGCGCACCTGTGGCAATTAGTGTTCCGGCCATCCTGATTTCAGTCTTGTTCTCTATGTTAATTGGTATTATTTTTGGCCTTCTGCCTTCCATTAAGGCAGCACAGCTGAACCCGATTGATGCGTTAAGACACGAATAGAAGTGTAATAAGAAGAAAAACAATAAGAGAAAGTTCGTATTGCGTTCTTTCTCTTTTTTGTTGTGCGCCCGGCGGGCGCACGTTCTAACGGGTGAAAGTCCCGAATCCGCCCGGCAGTGGGAAGGATATAGCCGAACAGCAAGGGTGTCACCGTGAGGTGATGTCTGAAGGAAGCTGAAGGCAAACCGCTGACCCGACGAA
>JALEPU010000160.1 GCA_022766905.1 Lachnospiraceae bacterium | reverse complement strand
AAAAAATGTCTCTGGATGATCTGTTTGATCAGATTCAGGCCGGTAATGTGAAAGAACTGAACATTGTCGTAAAAGCCGATGTACAGGGTTCTGTGGAAGCAGTTAAACAGAGTCTTTTAAAACTATCCAATGACGAAGTAGTCATTAAAATTATCCATGGCGGTGTAGGAGCCATCAATGAATCTGATGTTATTTTAGCATCTGCATCCAATGCGATCATCATTGGATTTAATGTTAGACCGGATAATATGGCCAAATCAATTGCAGAAAGCGAAAAAGTAGATATGCGTCTCTATCGTGTCATCTACAATGCGATCGAAGATATCCAGGCTGCTATGAAAGGTATGTTAGATCCGATTTTTGAAGAAAAAATCCAGGGTCATGCAGATGTTCGTCAGATTTATCGTGCATCCGGTGTTGGAACCATTGCCGGATGTTATGTTACAGATGGTGTACTTACCAGAAATTCCAAAACACGTATCGTTCGTGACGGTATTGTTGTCTATGATGGTTCTCTGGCTTCTTTAAAACGTTTTAAAGATGATGTAAAAGAAGTAAAATCCGGCTTTGAATGTGGATTAGTCTTCGAAAAATTCAATGATGTCAAAGAAGGCGATCAGGTTGAAGCCTATATCATGCAGGAAATTCCAAGATAGGAAAGGAATCATCCTGAAAATAATGTCCATTTGGAGGCAATGAAATGAGAAAAAACAGTATTAAAAATACAAGAATCAATGCAGAAGTACAAAGGGAGCTTTCTACGATTATTTCCAGAGAAATCAAAGATCCGAGAATTCACCCCTTTACTTCTGTCGTAGCCTGTGAAGTAGCTCCCGATTTAAAAAGCTGCAAAGCTTATATCAGCGTTCTTGGAACTGAAGAAGAGCGGGAAAATACCAGAATCGGTCTCAACAATGCAGTAGGCTATATCAGAAAAGAATTAGCTCGTTCCATTAATCTTCGAAATACCCCGGAGATTACCTTTATTATGGATCAGTCTATCGAGTATGGTGTATCCATGTCCAAAAAAATTGACAGTCTGGTAAAGACAGAAAGCTCAGAAGAAGAAACCCAGGAATAAAATAAAAGACAGGTGTTGAATCGGGAATCAGGAATGAGAAAAGGAATGATAATATGAGTCAATTATTACATGCAATAGAAGAAGCAAAGACAATCGGCATCTCCGGACACAGAAGACCTGACGGTGATTGTGTCGGAGCCTGCCTAGGCTTATATAATTATATAAAAGATGTATATCCGGAAAAAGATGTTACCGTCTATCTGGAATCAATCAAAGAAGAATACAAATTTCTTAGATACTCTGATACTGTGAACCATAGCTTTACCGATCAAAAAGAACTGGATTTATTTGTTGTTCTGGATTGTGCCGATATCGATCGGCTTGGAGATTACGGAGTTTATCTCAAAAAAGCAAAAAAAGTGTTTTGTGTAGATCATCACATCAGTAATCCTGGATTTGGAGATTTTTGTATCGTGGAACCCGAAGCCAGCTCAACCTGTGAAATATTATTTGAACAGTTTGACTATGATAAAATCAGTAAATCCTGCGCAGAAGCAATTTACATGGGAATTGTTCATGATACCGGGGTATTCAAACACACAAATACCACAAGAAAAACCATGCATATTGCCGGAGATTTGATTGCCAAAGGATTGAATACCTCTCACATTATCGATGATACTTTTTATCGGAAATCATATGCCCAGAACCAAATTTTAGGAAGGGCGCTGATTGAAAGTATTCAGCTTTTAGACGGAAAAATCCTCTTTTCCATTATTACAAAAAATATGTTGAAATTTTACGGTGTTTCCGGTGCGGATCTGGATGGAATCATTGATCAGCTCCGCATGACAGAAGGCGTAGAATGCGCTATTTTAATTTATGAAATTGGACTTCACAAATATAAAGTAAGTTTACGATCTAATGATTATGTAAATGTAAGTCAGATTGCTTCCGGTTTTGGCGGTGGCGGACATATCCGGGCAGCCGGATGTACCATGATGGGACTTCCGCGAGATGTCATTAATAATCTGACCCTGCCAATTGCGAAACAGATGAAAGATGCAGGATTAATTGAGGCGAGTGAAATCTAATGGACGGGATTTTAAATATTTATAAAGAAAAAGACTTTACTTCTCATGATGTAGTTGCAAAATTAAGAGGCATATTACATATGAAGAAGATTGGACACACAGGAACTCTGGATCCCCAGGCTACGGGGATCCTTCCTGTGTGTCTGGGAAAAGCAACAAAAGCCTGTGACATGATGACAGAAAAAAGTAAGGTTTATGAGACTGTTCTGCTTTTAGGAGTTACCACTGACACAGAAGATATGACAGGACGGATTTTAAATACATCTCCTGTTACCTGCTCAGAAAAAGAGGCAGAAGTAGCAATCGGTTCTTTTCTGGGGTCTTATGAACAAATTCCACCCATGTATTCTGCCATCAAAGTAAATGGAAAAAAATTATATGAATTAGCCAGAGAAGGAAAAACAATAGAACGAACACCTCGTCCGGTTACCCTGTATGAACTTACAATCTTAAGTATGGATCTGCCCAGAGTTCGGTTACGAATTACCTGTAGCAAAGGCACATATATTCGCAGCCTTTGCCGGGATATTGGTGCAAAACTTGGATGCGGAGGATGCATGGAAGAGCTGGTTCGGACAAGAGTGGGCCATTTTCAAATTGAAAATGCCCTTACTTTAAATCAGATAGAAGCTTATGCAAAAAAAGGACGCATCAACGAAATTATAGAACCTATTGATCGTATCTTTGCTTCCTGTCCGGCTGTTTTCGCTTCAATACAGGACCGTAAGCTGGTACAAAATGGAAATTCACTCACAGAAAAAAGGATTTTGCTTTCGCAGGATATGAAAAAAGCAGGACAATGGATTCGGCTTTATGATGATGAAAAGCAATTTGTCGGTATCTATCAATACGATTCAACGAAAAAACAAATAAAACCTGTGAAAATGTTCCTCTCATAGGAACAGCAGGAAAAGATAAGAGGCATAAAACGATGGAATACATTGCAAATACAACAGAATTCCAATTAGAAAATACAGCTGTCGCCCTTGGCAAATTTGAAGGGTTACATAAAGGACATCAACTGCTTCTAAATGAATTGGATAAATTCCAGAAACAGGGATTAAAAAGTGTTATGTTTACTTTTGATCTGCCGCCAAATGCAGTCATTAAACATGATTATCGAAAAGTAATTTATACAAAAGAGGAGAGAAGAAGAATTCTTTCCGGGACTCCTTTGGATTATCTTATTGAACATCCTTTTACCGAACAGTTTTCCAGATTACGTCCGGAAGAGTTTGTAGAAAAAGTTCTGATCAAGAAAGCAGGAGCGAAGCAGATTGTAGTGGGAGAGGACTTTCACTTTGGATATCGGAGAGCCGGTAACGTGAAAGTTCTGCAGGAACTGGCACCAAAGTTTGGATACGAATTGACTGTTATCCCAAAACTTCAAATTGATGGAGAAGATGTCAGCAGCTCCAGAATCAGAAATTGCCTGCAAAAAGGAGATATGGCAAAAGCAAATGAACTTCTTGGTTATCCATTTACAGTCTGGGGCGAAGTTGTCCATGGAAAACGATTAGGCTCTACGGTTCTTGGAATGCCAACTGCAAATCAGACTCCTCCAGCCAATAAATATTTGCCGCCAAACGGAGTTTATGTATCCAGAATTATGTATCAGGATCAAATCTATTATGGAATCAGCAATATTGGGGTAAAACCAACGATTGATGAACATATTGAAAAAGGTGTGGAAACATATATCTTTGATTTTGACCAGGATATTTATGGAGAAATGATTACGGTTCAGCTGCTGGATTTTGAGCGTCCGGAGAAAAAATTTGCTTCATTTGAGGAACTGTCTTCTCAGATGAAACGAGATGCAGAGTATGGAAAAGAATTTGCTCGGCATTATCAATAATTTTTATTTCTTTTTGTGAAAATAATTGTATACTTTTTATAAAGAATAAGGTATAATAAGCATATAAGAAGAGAATATTCTGTAGGGACGGCTGCATCTTGTAAGGAGCCGGTTCCGGAAAGAAGAAGATACACATATGCTTCGCAATGCGAGATAAGGACATGGAAAGGGGTAAGAATTATGAAGACAATTATTACCATTGGCAGACAGTATGGAAGCGGCGGAAGAGAGATCGGGCAAAAGCTGGCGAAAGCTTATGATATTCCTTATTATGATAAGGAATTATTAAAAGTAGCAGCCAAAGAAAGCGGACTTTGTGAAGAATTATTTGAGAATTTTGATGAGAGACCGACCACCAGTTTTTTATATTCTCTGGTGATGGATCCTTATGCATTAGGATATAATGCCAGCTCTTTTGATTTACCATTGAATCACAAAGTTTTTTTGGCAGCTTTTGATGCCATTAAGGCAATTGCGGATCAGGGACCTTGTGTCATTGTAGGACGTTGTGCAGATTATGCTTTAAGTGATTATAAGAACACGCTTCATGTATTTGTTCATGGCAATACAGAAGATAAGCTGGAACGAATTACGAAGGTATATGGTGTGCCGCAAGATAAGGCAAAAGATTTTATGATCAAGACAGATAAGCAGCGTGCAAGCTACTATAATTACTATACCAGCAAGAAGTGGGGAGACATTAAGAGCTACGATCTTTCTGTGAATACCAGCCACTTCGGAATAGACGGAGCCGTTCTCTTGATTCAAAAAGCAATCGAGCTAAGAGAAAAGAACTAGTCATATTTCTATGTATATGTAAATTTAAAATCCCGAACCGGTTTTATCTGGTTCGGGATTTCTTTGTCATCGATAAATGAACTATGAATGAACTGAACTATGCCTGTTCTGCCAAGAATGCATCGACAGCTTCTTTATCCGGCAGAGAAGGCTGTGCACCTAAATACTGTACGGAAATTGCTGCGGCAGCGCTGGCATACTTTGCAGCCGCAAGAATATCACCGGACTCTGCAAATTTCTAAGCAGGATGCCTCATCAGTAGGCAGAATGCCAACAAGAGCATCCGTTTCTGTCTCGTTTGGTGAGAGAATGGTATATTCTTTTTTAGGTCAACCACGTCGTAAAACATGTATTTTACGACGTGATATATATCTAATTCTACCACTCTTCTAATGATGGGGGCCGTTTAAAATCTGAATGGCTTTCTCACTGTGCTTTTTGGTCAGGCCTCCCTGGTTCCAGTCCGTCATACAAAGATGATGCTTCATTTTCTTAAATCCTGGAAAAAAACAATCATCCAGAATTACGTAGGAAGTAAAATCTTTATGCTGATCCAACCATAATGCAATTTCTTCTGCTCTTTTTCCATTGCCAAGATCCGGTGCAATATCATATAGTTCCATATGAAAATCAGAAAGTCTTTTTTCAATATATACTTTAGACGGATTATTTTCCTCCTGGAAAAAATAATATTTCCAGCTGGAAGTAAGCACTAATTTTGCACCTGTTGCTTCCACGATTTTTTGCAGTTCCAAAAGACAGGGAGAATCCATATCTTCTTTGGCATTATCATGGTTTAAGACACCATCGATATCCAGAAAAATAACTTTATTTTTTGAATTCTGTTTCTTTTTTCTAAATGATGGAATTTTCATTTTCATACATCCTTTTTTTCTTCCCGTAAACGAATGGTCTGGGCCGCTTTCCGCTTATTGGCTTCCTTCATTCCGGCATAATGCTTTCGAGTTGTATTGACATCTTTATGCCCTAAAGTATCTGCCACAAGATAGATGTCTCCTGTTTCCTGATATAAATTGGTACCAAAAGTACTGCGAAGTTTGTGGGGGGATATCTTTTTTAGAGTGGTTACATGAGAGGTATATTTTTTTACCATCCGTTCCACTGACCGGGTGGTCAGACGGGTATTTTTCATAGAAATAAACAGGGCTTCTTCATGGCCCGGTGCCGGTTGCTTAAAATCTCTGTCATTTTCCAGATAATCCATCAAAGCGTCTGCTACTTCATCTCCAAAATATACCGTATCTTCATTTCCACCTTTTCGGATAATTTTTATAGAGTAATCGTCAAAATCAATATCATTCAGGTTCAGCCCTACACATTCACTGACACGAATACCGGTTCCTAAAAGCAATGTTAAAATGGCTACATCCCGAAGCCTGGTTTTCTGATGAGATTCTAACTGTTTTTTGGTTAGATTTTCCCCTGATTCCACCTGATCCAATAATTTTACTACTTCCTGAGGTTCTAAACGGATAATATTATGTTCCTTGATTTTCGGCACATCCACCTGCCTGGCCGGATTGGTTTTCAATTGATCTTTTTTTAAAAAATAATCATAAAAGGTTCGAAGGCTGGATAATTTCCGGGCTCTTCCCTCAGGACTGTTCGTATACTCTTTGCCATCTTTTACATAGTACTGTAAATAGGACAAATACTCTTCAATGTCAATCGGTGTTAATAAGTCCATATCACTGATTTTAATCGATCGGATTTCCTTCCCTTTAAAATATGGATTTGTTTCCTGTAAAAAATGGAAAAATGTCAATAGGTCATAGGCATAATTTTTCCTGGTATTAGTGCTTTTTCTTGATTCTAAAGCCAGAAAATATTCTCTGCAAAAACCAGGAAGCTCCGTAAGAAGCTCCCTGATTTTGGTTACATTTTTTAAATCCTGTTGATAGCGGTAACTGTTTTTATCCATGTGAATCCCTCTCTTCTATTCCGCTTATTTTAAGACAGAATTCAATTGCTTGATTGATTTGGAAAGGTAAGATTTCCGGGTAGAAGAAAAGCTCTTGCTGGAAAAACGTATGGTTCCTGACGTATCAAAATACTCATAACTGAAAAAGGCAAATCCGGCTACTTTTTTTGTTTTTCTGGCATAAGTAATCTGATCCTTTAACAAGGTCGTATCTTGCTGCCACTCTTTCCAATCGCTGTATGCACTGGATTTAGCCATACCTACTTTATACACCCCGATTCCAACGTAAAGATCAACAATTCCTTTCTTATTCAATGTAATCCACCGTTTTAAAACTTTGTCATAAGGTGCTGTTTTATGAGTAAATCCCCAATAAATCTGCGGCATAATATAGTCTACATATCCTTTGTTGTTCAGCCAGGTATCAATATCTACATAATAAGAATAATTACTTCTCAAATTATCAATATTTCCAGCCGGACTAATACCAAACACAACATTCTTGTCAATTGCTTTTACAGCCTTATAAACACCGGATACCAGTTTGTTTACGTTAGAACGCCGCCAGTTATATATGGTCTGGTAAGACTTATTTGCAGCGATCTGAGCTTTTTTATATTCATTATATTCTTTTGCGTCAAATGCTGTTTTTACATTAGAAGAAGTAAAGGATGGATAAAAATAATCATCAAAATGGATACCGTCTATATCATAATTTTTTACAATTTCCTTAACTCCGTTTATAATCAGGCTTCGAACCTGGGTTTTGGATGGATTATAATATAGTTTTCCTCCATAGGATAATACATTTCGGCTGGTAGAGCTGCTGTTATGCCATTTTCTTGCCGGATTATCAGAAGATAAACCGGAATAATCGGTACTGAAAGATACCCGATATGGATTCAGCCATGCATGAAACTCCAGATTTCGTTTATGGGCCTCTTCTACCATAATGGTCAAAGGATCAAAGCCTGGGCTCATTCCCTGTTTTCCGGAAATGTATTTTGACCATGGAAAATAGGAAGATTTATAAATGGCATCTCCAAAAGGCCTTACATGGACAATAACTGCATTCATATTATTTGCGATGCATTTATCATAAATTCGATTGATAAATTTTTTAAAATTTGTTTTGTTTGGTGTATAAGTATCCAGGTAAGCTTGAAACTCCAGATAAGAAATCCACATTGCTTTTAATTCTCCGACTGTTGTTACCTGGGTTGATTCCGTACTTTGGGTTTCATCCACTGAACCTGCCGTTGTTGTTTCAGCTGCTGTTGTACCGGTTTGAGCAGATGCTTTCTTTGTTAACTGAATCTGACAAGTTTTGTTGGAATATTTGTAGGTAAGCCCCAGTGCATCTGCTACTGTTTTGATGGGAACTAAAATTCTTGACTTTTTAGAAGAAGAATAGATAATGGATATAGGAGCAGCTCCTATATTTTTCTTTTTCCCATCCACATAGGCTGTTTTTGAACCAATTGTCATTCGAATGGTATGGCCATATCCCGTTAAAGTTAGTTGTTTTTTCTTAGAAGAATATGTCCTTTTTACTTTAATTGTATTTTTTACAAATATTTCATAATAAGGCCCCATATTATAGCCATTTAAAGCAAGAATTGGTGTGGAAGACAAAGAAACTGCTTTTTGACTATAGGTTACTTTTCGGCTTCTGCCTGTATATACCTTATTTTTTCCGCTCATTTTATATTTTACTTTTATCGTTGCTGCTGATACGTGACTTTCCGCTTGAAAATCATTGATTAACACACTGGAAAAAATCAGGCAGATACCTAGAAAAATAGCGCCTATTCTGGTTTTTAATCTGGTCTTTTGGTTCATTTTTTAGCCCCCTCTTAGCGATTTGTTTTATAATCGGAAGATGCTGCTATGACAGCATCATAAATTGCTTTTCCATAGGAAGAAAGTTTTTGATTCATTTTCTTTGCTTCTGATCGATTGGAAATGAATCCAATCTCTGTCAATGTAGCTGCTCTATTATTATGACTCAAAACTGCCAAACCATTCCCAAGACGATAACATCTTTTCTTTAAGCCTCTGTTTTTAAAACCGGTTGCGGCTAAAACATATTTCTGGGTATAGGAAGCAAGTTTATAACAGCTTAATCCGGAAGGCGATTTTTTATTCCGGTCCGGGTTATAAAGAGTTTCCGTCCCGGTCGCTTTTTTTCCGGCCGAATTAATATGGACACTGATAAAAATATCCGCTTTTACTTCATTTGCCAGTTTATATCGGGCAGAAAGGCTGGGATAGGTATCTTTCAACCTGGTATAGTAAACTTTATAATCAGGATTTTGATCAAAATAAGTTTTTGCTGCTTTTACAATGGCTAATGTCATATTTTTTTCTTTATAGCCATTTCCTGTGGCACCTGTGTCAGAGCCTCCATGTCCTGCATCCAGCACAATCACATTTTTAAACATAGAGGTAGGACTGCCATGTTTGATATAGATCGAAGAAGAATCCTCTTTCACCCGAAATCCCTTGATTGTTTTTGTTGTAAAGTATAAAATCGTTTTATTACTGCCGCCATCGTATTTGCAGGAAAAAGAGACACCGGAAGCAAGACGAGGTTTATTTTGAGCATAAAAACCTGTCTGATCGCCTGGCATAGATATTTTCAGTCTTCTGCTTTGATAATCATCCGTACATACAATTATGCCTTTTTCAATTTCACTCGGGCGGTTCAAATACATCGTATAAGAAAATCCGTCCGGTTCATCCGTTTCATCTTCATTTTCTGCCCCCGGGACTTCAATACTGCTCATACCAAAAGTATCCGGATTTTCGGTTGTTCCTGCAGAAGTATCTGCTGTTGTAGTCGCTGCCGGCTGTTCCGTCGTCGCCGAAACCAATGATGTCTTGAGTTCTATCGTATTGGTTTTGCCGTTCCATTTATAAGAAAATCCCAGATAACCGGCAATATTTTTTATCGGAACAACAATACGGGTTTTCCTAGAAGACGTATATGTAATAAACTGGGGTGCTACAGAAAGTGTTTTTTTTCTGCCATCCACATAAGCTGTCTTTGAATTTAATTTCAACGTTACTATATGTCCGTTTCCTGATAAAATGATTTTTTTACTTTTTGAACTATAACTACCTTTTATTTTTCCGGAACCTTTTACAAAAACTTCATAATATGGGGCCATGTTATATCCATTGATTACGATAATGGGTGTTTTATTGATTGAAACTGTTTTCGAATTGATGGATACTTTTCGTTTGTTTCCTTTAAAAGTCTTCTGCTTTCCATTTGCTTTATATTTTACTGTAATGGTCGAAGCGGCTTCTACAGAATCTGCTATTTGCATTTTCTGAGGAAAAAAGCCTAAAATCAATGTAAAAAATAAAAGAAATAGAATCGTTTTTTTCATTTGCTGCATACTTGCTGTCATACCTTTCGTATTTTGTCTATCTTACTTTTTGAATACAGGATATTCGTATTGGAACGTAGCTGTAGACAAATAAAGATTACTAAAATTTTTCATATAAATTGCTGTTTTTTGAGCATAAGCCGGATCTGTTGCATATTGATGGTCTCTATCTGTTGGATGAAACCGGAATTTATAAATCGTATTTTGTTTATAACTGCTATTATGTACATAATTTTTACTGATGTACTCTGCACCGCCTTCAATTGCTGCATCTACTGTAAACCATTTGTTATAATAGGCATAAGAAAAGCCGCAAAGCTGTGCTCCGTCGTCATATGCTTTGATTCCAAATAAATTATATGCTGTATATGCCTTGGAAAGTTTTTTAGTTTTATAAGTTCCATCTGCATTTTTTGCAAATCCGATTACTTCACCCAATGAATTGTATTTTGGCTCTGCAACCACATCGCTTGTAATTCCTTTAGAAAGGTTACTCTTCCCCCATCCGGTTTCATGAATACATTGGGCTGCAAAGTAAACAGGATCAAGCTTGTAACGTTTTGCAACCAAATCAATAACAGTTGCTTTTCCTTCTAAAACACCACCTTTTCCACTTGTATTTAAAAGAGTAGATAATGCAGATACCTGAATCGGCCGGTAAGTATCCAATCGTAAAAACTGAAACTTGTTCGTTGTATCTTTATCCGGATCGATATAATTGATATATTGGGTCAAAGTAGTGGTTTTATAAAGACCTGCCGCCAGGTTCTGATTTCTCTGCAACGTTGCATAATTAGTAAGTGTATCATTATAAGAAGTTGTAGAAGATCCTGGAATAGAAGGATCAATACCGGTACTTTCTTTTGTTTTAATCGTAATAGTCGAACCATCATAGGAATAATCAAATCCAAGGGATTCACAAACAAACTGGATTGGTACCATGGCATAGTTTTTATTATTGGAAACAAGACGAATCATATATGCTTTTCCCGGCATACTGCATGTCTTATTATCAAGACTTGCAGATGAGGTTCCCATGGTCATAACAAGTTTATGAAAACCGGTATCCAATGTTGTCTTTCCAGATTTGTAAGAATAGGAAGTTCCAAGTCCGTACTTGCTTTGAGCCAGAAAATATGCTGAAACATATGGAATTCCTGATAAATTAATAGAAGGAATAGTGGATGACATCTTTGTTCCATTGATAATCACTGTATTCTTTTTTCCAACGTAACTTTGATACTTTCCATTATAGTAAATAGACAAGCCTTTTTCCAACGTGATGGATTTATTTGAGGAACTATAACTATAGTGTATGCCCAGATACAGACAGGTCGTATGAGCAGGTACCATAATAAATCCACTTCCATTTTTGCTGTAACGAATCGAAAAAGGCGCTACTGGCAATTTCACAGTATGTCCGTTCAAATCCGCTGTTTTACTTCCAATTTTTAATGTAAGAACATTGGAACCGTAAGTTAATTTTAAAGTTTTCGTCTTTGAATTATAACTACGTTTTACCTTAGGGCCATTTTTACATAAAGCAGTATAATATGGAATCATATTGTAATTCCCTATTGCTAAAGCTGGTGTAGCATTTAAAGAAAGGGTTGTTCCTTCAAAATTTACACTTAATTTTTTAGCCTGATATGGTTTAGTACCACGATAATATGTAACATTATTACTGGTGCTTTTTACAGACTGGGTCATGGTTACCGTACTGGCTGCCTTATTCCAATTATATTCAATTCCCAAATAAGAACAAATTGCCCGAGACGGAACTAAAATACGCGTTAAGTTACTGTTTTTATATTTCACTGATACCGGAGCCACCGGCAATGTTTTTTTGACACCATTTACATATGCTGTTTTTGAATTGACAGTTAATACAATTCTGATTCCCCGATAAGATAGTACAAGCTGTTTTGTTGCACTGCTGTATCCTTCTTTTTTTATTTTAGGGCCGTTTGCAACAAAAACATTATAATATGGAACCATCGCAATATTATCCATAATCAGAGCCGGTGTTTTGGTCAGAGAAATTGTCTTTCCATTATAAACGATTTTAGGCTGAATATCCTGATATAGATAAGATGAACCATTATATGAAATTTCCAATGCCTTTGCTTCGGTTTGAACAGGAATCACATTTAACATAAAACAAATGGATAAGAAAAATGCCAAATATTTTTTCACTCTTCTTTTTATCATATTCTTTTTCCTCCTCTTTTTTCGTTCACATTATTAGAAAATGCCTGTCATGCAAAAGCAGTACAGACATTTTATTTGTTATCGTTTGGTTGGATAATTTGATGTTGCGGAAATTACAGCATCATAAACAGCTTTTCCATAAGCACCTAAATGAGAGGCCATGGATTTTGCTTCCGCTGGATTAGAGATAAATCCGATCTCAGTTAAAGTAGCTGGACCATTGTTATGATTCAAGACAGCAAGTCCATTACCCAAGCGGGTACATCGCTCTTTTAGTCCTCGATCTTTAAATCCTGTACTGGCAAGAAGCTTTTTTTGAACCTGAGCTGTAAGCTTATAACAGGACAAACCGGATGACGCTGTTTTATTCCGATCCGGATTATAAAGAGTCTCAGTTCCGGTAGCGGTTTCACCTGCGGAATTAATATGTACACTGATAAAAATATCTGCTTCCACTTCATTTGCAAGAGAATATCGTTTTGAAAGGCTTGGATAGGTGTCTGTCAATCTTGTGTAATATACTTTATATTTACTATTCTGGTCAAAATAGGATTTTGCATTTTTTACAATAGAAAGTGTAAAATCTTTTTCTTTGTATCCATTTCCTGTCGCACCGGAGTCAGATCCTCCATGACCCGCATCTAATACGATGACATTTTTATAGATGGAAGTTGGTGTTCCATTTTGAATGTAAATGTAATTGTCGTCTTCTTTTATCTTAAATCCATTGATTTTTGAAGTCTTAAAATAAAGACTTGTTTTATTTGCAGAACTTGAATAAACAGTTGAAAAAGTGACTCCTGATGCTAAAGCAGGCTTATGTGTCTCGTAATAGGTACGTTGATCCCCTGGCATGGAAATAATCAGGCGTCGGTTTTGATAATCATCCGTACAGACGATGGTACCTTTTTTTACACCGGAAGGTCTTAAAAGAGTCATGGTTGTCTGGAACGATGTGTCCGGATTATATGCAGGAGTATCTGCATTACTATCCCCATTATCTGTTAAAGCAGAACCTGAAATATAAGAAGTTCCACTACTGTACCGATAGGTAAGTCCCAATGCAGTTGTAACAAAAGAACCTGGCACCATTACATACGTTGTCCCATTGGATGTAAGCATAATCAGTTTAGCCTCAACTGGCATTGCAACGGTTTTGCTATTCACCAAAGCATTCTTCGATCCCATGGTAACAACAACCGTATTACTTCCTCGCTTGAATGTTGCTTTTTTATTTACATAAGAATAACTTACATCCAAACCATACTTACTCTGGCAAACAGCATTTGCCGGAATTAATGTTGTATCATCGATTAAGATACCTGGTATGCTGGTTGTTACTTTTGTGTTGTTAGCCATGATTCCAACTTTTGTTCTGGTATAAACACTGTAGGCTCCATCCATTTTAATCGATAGACCAGGAATGTATGAAATTGTTGCACTACTACTATTATAAGAATAGGAAAAACCAAGCAAAGTGCCTACAGCCTGTGCCGGAACATATAATAAATTAGAGCCGGTTTTAGAAAATTTAATAAACACAGGTGCTTTTGGCAGAGTTACACTTTTTCCATTTAAAGTTGCGGATTTAGAGCCAACTTTCATAATCAATTGATTTTTATTGCCATTTACTGTACTGGTAAGAGTTAAGGTTTTTGTAGAAGAAGAATAGGTTCTACTGATCTTTGGCCCGTTTTTTACAAAAGTATAGTAATAAGAAACCATGTTATATCCGCCAATAACACATGCCGGGGCATTTGAAACAGAAATGGAAGTTCCTTTATAGACTACATTTCTCTTTATCAGTGTATATGTTTTTCCACCCATGATATAGGTCGCTTTTGTTGTGGAACCGGATGAAGCAGAGCTCGATGTACTGTTGTTATTTGCAGAAATAACAACAGTTGACGTAGCGCTGTTCCACTGGTATTTTAAATTAAAATAAGAAGCAATGGTTCTGGAAGGAACCAGGATTCTTGTAACTCCGGAGTTTTTATACTTTACTGAAACCGGAGCTACCGGTAAAGTAACTTTCTTCCCATTTAAATATGCAGTTCTTTTATTTAAAGTCATCTTCAACGAATTGTTTTTATAAGTCAATACCAGAGTTTTCATAGAAGAATAATAAGTCCGTTTTGCTTTTATGCTACTGGTTACAAATGTCTCATAATATGGAAGCATCGCATATCCAGCTGCACCCATCATAATGCCAGGTGTTTTCGATAATCCAATATTCGAACCATCACAGGTTACTTTAATCTGCTTTCCGGAATAAACTACAGTCTTTCCGTTATATGATAATGTAAGACTTTTTGCCTGAACCGGAAGTTCTAAACTGCTTAAAATCAATACAAAAGCTAAAACCAACGATACAAAACGTTTCTTCATCTCTATCTCCTTCTCCCATTATGGAACAGATCTCACTTTTCATCAAATCTTCTTTCATTTTAACATACTCAAAGATTGGTTGCAACAAAATTGTGAATTTTATTACGTAATTGTGAACAAAAAAGATTCCCTTTTTCCCTTTACGGAAGTGTATTTTGGTGATATGATGATATCTGTTTATGAGAAAAATATGATAAAGGTGATAAAAATGAAGTTACAACAGTTATTAAGTTATACAAGACGGGCAATTGATGACTATCAGATGATTGAAGATGGGGATAAAATTGCACTTGGTATTTCAGGCGGGAAAGACAGCCTTACCATGTTATATGCTCTTGCTCATCTTCGAATCTTTTATCCTAAAAAATTCGATTTAGAAGCAATTACCATTGATCTTGGATTTGGTAATCTGGATTTGGATCCAATAAAAAAATTATGTCATGATTTGAATGTTCCATATACAATAGAAAAGACTGATATTGCAGAAATTATCTTTGAACGGAGAAAAGAATCAAATCCTTGTTCACTCTGTGCGAAAATGAGAAAAGGAGCCTTAAACGAAAAAATGAAGGCGATTGGTTGTAATAAAATAGCCTATGCCCATCATAAAGATGACATGGTTGAAACGATGTTACTTTCTTTGATTTATGAAGGCCGCTTTCATACCTTCTCTCCTGTTACTTATCTGGACCGCATGGATCTTACTGTGATTCGTCCACTGATGTATCTGAGTGAAGGCGAAGTAAAAGGCTTTGTAAAAGAATACAATCTTCCGGTTGCGAAAAGTCCTTGTCCGGTTGATGGTTATACCAAAAGGGAATATGTAAAACAGCTGTTGCAACAATTAAATGAAGAAAACCCAGGTGTAAAAAACAGAATGTTTCGAGCTATCTTAAATGGAAATATGGCTGGCTGGCCTTCTATAGCTCCCGGTACCCCAAAACGTAAACTATAATGTAGTTAGATTTTAAGGAATCGCATTGCTTAAGATTTATTTACTTAAGCAATGCATCTTTCCCATCCATACCAATCCAGAATGTCAGCAAGATTCTCTTCCGATACCTGGTTTCCTCCATGATTCAACATATGAAGCATCATATCTTCTTCCGAAGTTCGGTCTGCTTTCTCTTCAAGAGCTTTCCCTGCTGTTCTTTTCATAATAGTCATCATTACTTTATAGGCACCATGAAGCTTATTCATATCAAAACCGCCCTGAACAGTAAAAACAGGAAGGTCTTCTGAAAGATGATTGATTCTTTGAATCTCCTCTATCTGAGAACCGGTTGCACCCATTCCAACACCGCATAAAGCTTCGATTCGATAGGTCTTAGCAGCCTTTCCATATCCCTGAATCTTCCCGGCCATGAGCCATCCCAGATAAATGACAGGAGTTCCTGTCGGAACTTTCACTTCTGCTTCTGTAAGATTGTAAACAGGCAGTCTTGTCTTCTCTCCAAGTAAATCCGCATACTGCTTGGTGTACCCTGTGTTTGATGTGTATATGATTGCATTTGGTTTCATAATTTGTCCATCCCCTTTTCTTTTTATCATAGGAAGCTTACCTACAGAAGATATGGTAACAATCAAAAAGCTAACAAAATGATGTTACAGATATCTTGTATCTTTCTCTTGTTCTGTTCCTATTGTATTGCAAAAGAGAAAAAAGGAATAGGTATGTTCTATAGCAAAATGTGTCCGTTCTATAGAGATCCTACACATTTGCTCTATTCATAATAAGGGATCAACAACGTACTTCCTGTCTGAATGATACTGCCGGTAATATGGTTCATCTCCTTTACTTCTTCAATATACTCATCCTTATCCTTATATTCAGAAGTAATATATCGATCGGCAATCTCCCAGAGGGTATCTCCTTCTTCAATCTCTATAGAAGTAAAATACTTCTTTGATTCGGATAAATCAGTGTTCCTGGCTTCTACTTCATTGGCTCCTCTTCTGCCTGTAAAAAAGAAGAAAAGTGCGATTCCTATTATAAAAACAACGAAAAAAATAATAATATGCCTGCTTTTGCTTCTCATAATTGTTACCTCCTCAAATAGTACCGAACTTATGTTTCTATTTGAATTATATCGAACAGTCGTTCTTTTGTCAATAGGAAAAGAGAAAATTTGTTCTGTTTTCTTATTGGAAGGAAAACGCTTGTTTTCTTTTTCCAAATATGGTATACTTATAAAAAATATGTTCGGTGTAATAAGGAGGATATGGATGAGCTACGGCAAGATAAGCAAGAAGCAATTAGAGATTTTAGAATATATGAAACAGGAGATTTTAATGAAAGGCTATCCGCCATCTGTTCGGGAGATTTGTGAAGCAGTTTCTTTAAAGTCTACTTCTTCCGTTCATTCTCATTTGGAAACTTTGGAAAAAAACGGTTACATAAGACGTGATCCAACAAAGCCAAGGGCAATCGAGATTATTGATGATAAATTTAATTTAACCAGACGAGAGCTGGTTAATGTTCCGATTCTAGGAACAGTCACTGCCGGAAAGCCTATTCTTGCGGTAGAGAATATCGAAGGATATTTTCCGATTGCACCGGATTTTCTTCATAATAAGCAGTCTTTTATGTTAAAAGTCAGAGGGGAAAGCATGATCAATGCAGGCATTCTGGATGGAGATTATATTTTGGTAGAAGAAGCTGTTACCGCTTCCAACGGACAGATTGTAGTCGCCATGATTGGCGAAGAAGTGACGGTAAAGCGTTTTTACAAAGAAAAGGGATATTTTCGTTTACAGCCTGAGAATGATTTTATGGAACCAATCATCGTGAATGAAGTATCTATTATCGGTCATGTTATCGGCCTTTTCCGTATGTTTAGATAAAATTATCTTATTTTGGATAGAAGTTTATGTTATAAAATAAAGATGGTCTATCAGGGCCGTATTTCGGAACTGATAGACCATCTTTCTGTATAGATAAATAGATAAATTCAAGGCTCGCGGAGCGTATATCAGATGGGGGGATTGACACCCGTCACTGATATATATTTCTTGCTCGCCGCCTGAAGAGGCGGGAATCATCTTCCATCTGATATAATATTAGTCTTCCAACTCTTTGATATCAATACATTTTCCATCACGCCAGATACGTTCCAGATCATAAAATAGGCGATTTTCCTTGTCAAATACATGAACGATGATGTCGATATAATCAAGGAGAACCCAGTTTCCCTGTCGATATCCTTCTACCTGCTTTGGGTCATAACCGGCTTTGTGAAGCTGTTCTTCCACGTTATCTACCATAGCAAGAACCTGATTGCTGTTGGTACCATTTGCAATAATAAAGTAATCGGCTACGGTTGATACACCGCTAATGTCAATTACTGTAATATCTTCTGCTTTTTTTTCATCCAGAGCAAGATAAGCACATCTTGCCATTTCTTTTGCTGTCATATATGATTACCTCCTGTAATACTCATAAGTCGCAAAGGTTGTCGGATCGATGACCGAACCTTTTTCTTTCAGATAAGAAAGGGTATGAGAAAGAATGGTCATCAGACATTCATCCAGATCTTTGAATGCCAGTTCTCGGATTTCATCCAGATCAGGAGCTTTATTGCGGTTTGGTTCAATGTAATCGGCAATATAAATGATTTTGTCCAGCAGTGTCATGTCCGGACGTCCTGTTGTATGCCAGGTAATTGCCGATAAAATTTCTTCATCCTGTACGCCGTATTTGCTGGATGCCAGATAAGCTCCCACTTTAGCGTGAAGCAATTCCGGATAATCCTGTTCATATTGATTTATTTCAAGATGATGTTTCCGACACTTTGCCAGTAACTTTTCTCCCGGAAAATACTTGGCACAATCATGCAGCAGGCCGGCAACTCTTGCCTTATTCATATCTGCTCCATAACGCATGGCAAGAGCGGCAGCTGTATATTCTACTCCAAGGGTGTGTTCATATCTTTTTTCTGATAATTTATTTTTCAGAATCGCTCTTATATCGTCTATATTATACACCAAAAGTCTCTCCTTCCCTGCAGGAATTTTCGTATAAACCATGATCTTTGATATATTTCATCACCTGATCTGGCACCAGATAGCGGATACTTTTTCCTTCCCTGCACCGTTTCCTGATGTTGTTGGATGAAATTTCAAGATTTGGTGTCATCAGACATTGAATATTCCCTTCTTCGTATTTATTTTCCAGATATTCAATCTGCCCTTCTATGGCATGGGAAGAAACATCATCTCTTGCTGCCACTAAAAGGATCGCCATTTTTAAAATAGAAGCGGCATCTTTCCATGTTTCAAAATGGTATAGGGAATCTGCGCCCATAATAAAATAGTATTCCGTATCCGGGTTTTCTCTTGTCAGAATCTTTAATGTTTCAACGGTGTAGGTATTGCCCTCTCTCAAAAGTTCCAGATCAGAAAAGGCAAACGCATCATTAGCCTCAATCGCCAGTTTCACCATATTCACCCGGTCTTCTAATGTAGCAGTATGATTCAACTTTTTATAATAAGGATTTTTGGTAGGCATAAATAAAATCTGATCCAGCTTAAATTGTTCATAGGCAGTCTGGCCAAGCACCAGATGACCGTTATGAATCGGATTAAAGGTTCCTCCCATAATGCCAATTTTCTTTCTTTTCATGATTTTTGTCCTCTGGATATTCATATTAAATCATCAGGCTTTTGGCAGTTCAATTCTTTTTCTATCTTTTGATTCTTTGTAGAGAACAATTTTTTTGCCAATCACCTGTACAACCTGAGAACGGGTTCTCTCTGCCAGTACCTGTGCAATTTCTTTTGGATCATCCATACAGTTTTTTAAAACAGAGATTTTAATCAATTCTCTGGCATCAATTGCTTCCCGGACACCCTCAATGAATTCAGGGGTAAGGGAGGATTTTCCTACCTGAAAAATAGGATCCATATTCATGGCCAGCCCTTTTAAATAGGCACGTTGTTTACTTGTCATATCATTTCCTCCGATTTATCGATAATATTCAAATTCCAGATTATATAATTTAACCGTATCTCCCTCTTCGATTCCCAGTTCTTCCAGTTGTTTCAAAATGCCGTTTTCTTTTAAGAATTTTTGGAAGAAATCAAAACCTTTTTCTGACTCCAGATTGGTGTATCCAAGCATTCTTTCCACCTTAGGGCCTTCTACCAGGAAGACACCCTCTTCTTCTTCACTCTTTGTTACAAGGATAGAATCAGAAATTTCAGACGTATAAGCCGGGAAGATTTCCTGTTCAAATTCAACCGGTTCTTCCGGAAGGGATTTTAACAGATCATTTACATGCCATAAAAGCTCTGTAACACCTTGTCCGCTGACAGCGGATATAGGGAAAACCATAATTCCGGATGGTTCAAATTCTTCTTTTAACAGGGAAATGATATCTTCTCCTTCTTCCGGTGATATGGCATCCATCTTGTTTGCTGCAATCACCTGAGGCCGGCTTAAAATTTCTTCGTTATATTTTTTCAGTTCATCGTTAATTGCCCTGATATCTGCAATGGGGTCTCTGCCTTCCACAGAAGCACCATCTACCATATGAATGATTACTTTTGTTCGTTCAATATGGCGTAAAAATTCATATCCTAACCCAACACCTTCTGATGCTCCTTCGATAATTCCCGGAATGTCAGCCATCACAAATCCCTGGCCATCTGCCAGATCTACGACTCCAAGATTTGGATTCAGGGTGGTAAAATGATAATTGGCAATCTTAGGTCTTGCATTGGTTACCCGGGAAAGAATGGTGGATTTTCCCACATTAGGAAAGCCTACCAGTCCTACATCAGCAATTACCTTCAATTCCAGTGTAACCCAGAGTTCCTGAGCCGGCTGGCCAGGCTGGGCATATTTCGGAGCCTGCATGACTGAAGTAACATAATGCCGGTTCCCTTTTCCGCCTCTTCCGCCTTTTAAAAGAATCACAGGCTCTTTTTTATTTGCCATATCCAGAATCACTTTTCCGGTTTCCGCATCTTTGATTACGGTTCCAGGAGGCACTTTCACAATCAGGTTTTCGCCGCTGGCACCGGTACATTTCCGTTTGCTTCCTTCCTGGCCGTCTCCTGCACAGTATTTACGCACATGACGAAAATCTGCCAATGTATTCAGTCCCTCGTCAACAACGAAGATCAGATCTCCTCCGTTTCCACCATCGCCGCCATCAGGGCCCCCATTTGGTACGTATAACTCCCGTCGGAAACTGACATGTCCATCGCCGCCTTTTCCGGAACGGATATAGATTTTTGCACGATCTGCAAACATGGTATCACCTGCCTTTTTGTTCAAAAAAACGGCTCCAAATCAATGTGATTGAAGCCGCCTTGTTATCTTAATTCATGACAATGTCTTCCGGGAAAATCCCGTTCCATTGTTACGCTACTGGGTATACAGAGCACTGTTTTTTGTCTCTGCCTTTTCTTTCGAAATGTACAACACCATCTACTAAAGCAAATAATGTGTCATCTCCGCCACGTCCTACGTTCACACCTGGGTGAATCTTAGTACCACGCTGTCTGTAAAGAATATTTCCTGCTTTTACAAACTGTCCGTCAGCTCTTTTCGCGCCAAGTCTTTTGGACTCAGAATCTCTACCGTTCTTTGTGGAACCAACACCCTTTTTATGAGCGAAAAATTGAAGGTTCATTTTCATCATGATCGTTACACCTCCTTATAGAATACTTGAATATATGAAGTACCATACTCTTCCTGGATTGAATCTAAGCCAAGTACGTAAGAATCCATCAGTAATTTCCCAGCCTCGCTGAGAGTATCATGAAAGATTACCTGAATCAGGCCAATCGTTTCTTCCTGGGTTAAATCGAAGGTATCCTTCGTAAGCTGTTCCAGAGAATTGACAGTATTAATTGTGAGTACGGAAATAGATGCACATACAATGTCAAATCCATATTCACCACTGCCTGCATGGTCCCGGCACTGGAAACCCTTATAAGCTCCAGTTTTGTCCTTGTAGATACGAATCGTTGTCATAACTTTTCTACCTGGAATTCATTAAGCATTGATTTTTTCAATCTTAACCTGTGTAAATGCTTGTCTATGTCCCTGTTTTTTGTGGTATCCGGTTTTTCTTTTGTACTTATATACAATGACTTTTTTAGCCTTACCATCACCAACAACAGTAGCTTCTACGGAAGCGCCTTCTACAGTAGGATTACCTACTTTAGCTTCTTCTCCGCCTACAAACAAAACCTGGTCAAAAGTATAAGCAGAACCAGCTTCAACGCCAAGTTTTTCAACTCTGATTACATCGCCTTCGCTTACTTTATACTGTTTTCCACCTGTTGCAATAATAGCGTACATGAACGTCTCCTCCTATTACTTAAAACTCGCCAACTACGGTATCTTGAAAAGAGTTTTAACCTCGTTGTGCGGCACACTCTGATTATAATACCAAGCTTACCTCTATCTGTCAAGATATTTTTCAAAAAAATATTATTTTATAGGCAGACTTTCTGATCTGCTCAGGAAAGGGATATCTCCAGCTGATCTTTTAAAAAAGCGGCCTGTTCATGAAGTGGTTTTTTTACCTTTTTCCTTGTGATTTCAATCAGATTTAATTTAGTCATATCAATCAGACTTGTCTTAATCCGATCCTCTTTCAAAAGGCGCTCCAGTTCCTTCATCAATTTATATCTGCTTTCTTCTTTTTCCATATCAATAAAATCGACCAGAATAATTCCACTTAAATTTCGAAGTCTTAACTGATGAGCAATTTCTTTTGCTGCTTCCAGATTAATTTTCAGAAAATGATCCTGGGATTTTCTTTTCCCGATAGATTTTCCTGTATTTACATCAATGACAACCATAGCTTCCGTCTGCTGAATGATCAGATAACCTCCTGATTTCAACCAGACCTTTTCCGATAATGCCTTTTTCAGATTATGAGAAATACTATAAACCTGATTTAAGGATACCATTTCATTTTCATGAAATTTCAGTTTCTTTAAATCCATAGGCTGATAGATCATAAGGTATTGAAAAATTTCATCGTATAGTTCTTTGTCATCTGTGATAATCTCATTTAAGTTTCTTTCTCTTAAATCCCGGATATCCATCAAATAGCCGGAAGGAGCTTTGGATACCAAAGAAAAACAAGATAAATAAGAAGCTTTTTTCAAAAGAGTTTCCATCTGTTCTTCCAGAATCATCGCTTCTTTGATGATGGCACTGTCATCTGCATCCTGGGCATTGGTACGAACGATCATTCCGGTATGTTCTCCTTTATAAGGGGCTACCAGGTCCTTCAAATGCTTTCTCACCAAGGAATCTTCTATCTTTCCTGATACTCCTATGGTTGGATTCATTGCCGTAATGACCAGGTATTTTCCGGTCAGATTGATATTAGACGTAACAGAAGGTGCCTTTGTTTTCATCGCTTCCCGGCAGACCTGAACCAGAATTTCATCTCCCTGCTGCAATTCTTTCTTCTTTTTTCCATTGAGAAAAATATGTTCCTGATTCGTATCAAGGGAATAATAACAAAGAAGCCCCTTTTCTACTTCTATAAAAGCTGCATTAATATTTTTTACTATATTTTGCACTTTACCGGTATATATATTTCCAAGCAGTTTTTTCTCTTCAATCGGTTCAACGGAAAGTTCTGTCAGAATATCTTCTTCAAACAAAGCAGAAATAATATGATTTTCCTCTTTGGTAATGACTAATTTACCCATTCGGCTTACCTCGTTTCACTTTGCTGGTCAGAGATAGGAGAAAGAATATCTTCCCCTGCACTGCCAAGAGGTTTCAATTCCCCATTTTCATCGGAAAGGTACATATCCAGACGATGAAACATAAACCCTTTTTTATTGTAATCAAAGCCAAGGAAATTACAAAATGCTTCCATTACAAGGTCCGGTTTCAGGTTTTTATCACTTCCTGCTTTCACTTTCAGATATAAAGTCTGGTCTGCCATCGTAAAGCCCATGGCTGCTTTTTCAATCATATCTTCCGGAGATAATCCTCCTTTTTGAGATGCCCGGAATTCATAAATCATAGGGAGAATGTCCACTTCTTTTTGGGAGCGCTTTGTCTCTTTGGTCATAATAATGGAGTCCTGACATAAAAACTGTTCTGCCTGCTGTAAAAATGCATCTACATTATAATATCCAGGTCGAAAACTGATTTCATAATCTGCTGCCGCAACACTGGCCATTCCGTTTTTTACCTGATCCGGCAGTTTTTTAAATTCCAAAAGAAAAATCCCTTCATTCATGACACTGTTGATTTTATCCAGCATCACCTTGGTTGTATCGACACTGTGAAATTCTGCGTCCAGATACTCTCCTTCACTGGTAAGCCCAATACCGAGTGGCGAGGCAAAAGATAAAATCTGATGAGGACTGAATCCTTTTGAATAAGCAATATCCACATCTGCCCTTCGAAAGGCCTTCTGAAAATACCGCATGACATCCAGATGCCCTACAAACTTGACAGGGCCTGTTTTTCCAAATTTCATTCTAATTTTCATAACAGACACCTCCTCCAAACCGGGCAGCTCCGCAGCCGTTGCAGTTCATTCTGCAGTTCGGCGTTACTTTTCCTTCCATCGCTGTTTCCCATTCTTTTTTCAAAAAAGTTTTCGTTACTCCTGTATCAATGAAATCCCATGGAAATTTTTCCTCTAAAGAACGCTCTCTTGTTGTATAAAAATCAGGATCGATCTGATTTTTTGCAAAAGCATCCATCCATTTCTCATAATCAAAATATTCGGTCCAGGCATCAAAAATACAGCCGGACTGGTATGCGTCATATATCGCAGCACCGACTTTCCGGTCACCTCTTGCCAGGATTCCTTCCAGAATGGTTGTCTTGGCATCATGCCATTTCAGGCTTAAGCTTTTCCGATTATGCATGGAACGCATGGTATCATTGACTCGTCTTGCCCGTTTATCATATTCTTCCAATGGACACATGGAAGCCCACTGGAACGGAGTAAATGGCTTTGGCACAAAGAAAGAAGCACTGGCTCCAATGGAGACTCTTCCATGGCGGTATTGACTGTCTAATTTGTAATAGGTCATGGCAACTTTCTCACAAAGATAGGCGATTCCTTTCTGATCTTCTTCTGTCTCAGTTGGAAGTCCCAGCATAAAATAAAATTTCACTTTATTCCATCCACTCATAAACGCTTTGGTCGCACCCTCTACAATATCTTCTTCCGTAAGCCCTTTATTAATCACGTTTCGTAATCTTTGTGTTCCCGCCTCCGGAGCAAAGGTCAGACTGCTCTTTTTAATGTCCTGTACCCGGCTCATCACATCCAGGGAAAAAGCATCAATCCGTAAAGATGGGAGGGAAATATTGATTCCTTTTTTATCCTTATATTCGTCAATCAGAAAATAAGTAAGTTCTTCCAGCTCGGAATAATCACTGGAGCTTAAGGAACTTAAAGAAATATCCTCATGCCCGGTATTTTTAAGCATTGCAACTGCTTTTTCTTTTAACATTTCCAAAGACCGTTCCCGGTTTGGACGATAGATCATACCTGCCTGGCAGAAACGGCATCCCCTGATACAGCCTCTTTGAATTTCCAGAACAACTCTGTCCTGAGTAACTTTTATAAAAGGAACCACCGGTTTATCCGGATAATAAGTATTACTTAAATCCATAACTACCTGTTTTTTGATTGGTAAAGCTGCATTTTCATCTAGCGGGATAAAGTCTTGTATGGTTCCATCTTCTTTATACGTAATATCATATAAGGAAGGAACATATAGTCCTTCAATTAAAGCTGCTTTTCTTAAAAAATCTTTTCTGCTGCCACCTGATTTTTTATGTTCTTTATAAAGGTCAAAAAGCTGATCATAGACGGTCTCTCCTTCTCCAATATAAAAAATATCAAAAAAATCTGCCAGAGGTTCCGGATTATAAGTGCAGGGACCCCCTCCAATAACAATAGGGGCATCTTCTCTTCGATCCTTTGCATAAATTCCAATCTGAGCCAGGTCAAGGATCTGAAGAATGTTGGTATAACACATCTCATACTGAATCGTAATTCCCAGAAAATCAAACTGGAAAATCGGATCCTGGCTTTCTAAGGCAAACAACGGAATATTCTCTTCTTTCATGATTTTGTGAAGATCCATCCATGGAGAATATACTCTTTCACAATATACATCTTCTCTTCGATTAAACATATCGTAAAGAATCTGGATGCCCAAATGAGACATACCAATTTCATAAACATCCGGAAAGCACATGGCAAATCGAATATCCACGCTTTCCGGATCTTTCATCACTGCATTGACTTCATTTCCTATATATCTTGCCGGTTTTTCCACATCCAGCAAAATTTCATCGCTTAATGCTAAGTTTCTCATTGATTTTCCTTTCCATTTGCTTCTAGTCATAAATCATAAGCATTATATCTCAAAATTCAGGATTAGTAAAGCCAACTCTTTTATTCTTTCCTGTAGGACGAAAAAATAGATTGTACGGGGATGGTTTCTTCCCCCACATATTCAACCATCTTCACGACTTTATTTTTTTCTTTCAGATCGATTCGTCGATCTACTGCCACAAGAAAAAGAAAGAAAACCAGACAGATCAGACAGCGGAGCTTAAAAAACGCAAAATATCCATCCTGTTCCGGTTCCGGATGATTTGTTCTTATATTTTTTCTTCTGAGCCGTTCATATTCTTTTTTTGTCATACAGACTTTCCTGTCTTCTTTTTTACTACTCTATGATGATTCCTTTCATTTTCTTCCTCTTTTCTCATTTCATAGATTGATTTGATCCACCCTGCAAAAGGTACTGCAAAAACCATACCGAAGGGTCCAAAAAAAGTGCCTCCTGTCCATACTGCCAGGAGAATAAAAACAGGTTTTAACTGGATTTTGCTTCCTAAAAGTCTGGGACCTATAAAGCTTCCATCCAGCTGCTGAATCAAAAGAAGATAAAGAAGGCTAATCCAAAGTGTCTTTTTCTTTCCTTCCAAAAGGCAGAAAAAAATAGTAAATGCATATGCAAGAAAAGGACCAAGATAAGGGACCAGATTTCCGATTCCGGCCAAAATTCCAATGGAAATTCCCAGAGGGACCTGTATAACCCATAATCCAAAACTTAAAAGACATCCCATCAAAAGAGCATCTAAAGCCTGACCTTTTAAATATCCGGAAAAAATCCTCAAAAATTCCTGACCTGCAATCTGAATCCTTTGTTGATACTCTTTTCTAATTAGTTTTTTTTCCATTTTTTTTGCATATACGAGAAAACTTTCTTTATCGAAAAGGAAATAAAGTGCCAGAATGATTCCAAGAAAAAAGCGCCCAAAATGATCCGGAAATGATAAAATAAGTTCCATAAAGTGTTTCATGAAAGAGGAAACCTTTTTTTCTATTGCATCGAAAAGTATTATCTGATATCGGGAAAATGGCTCATTTTGTTCTATTTTGGTAAACAACTGAATCATTGGATGAAAAACATGATTGATTTTTTCTGTAAAATCTTCCCAGGATACTTCCTGAAAGTAGGAAAATACATTCATCGAAAATAATGTAATGCCTAATGTAACTAGACTTAGAAAAAAGAAAAGACTGGAAAGAACAGCAAAAATACGACTTCCTTTTTTTGATTTTTTCAAAAAAGGTACTCTGGTTTCATATAGATTCTGGAACCAGGAACTAAGAGGATCTATTAGGTAAGCCAGAAAAATGCCCCAGAAAATCGTAGAAAGAATATGACCTGTTTTATTCCACATAAAAAGCTGCTCCTTTCTCCTTTTGGAAGATATGTAAGAAGCAGCTCTTTTATTGCATAGGAAATTTTATTAATTTTTAAAACTGTGAATCGGAGCCGGAATTCTTCCTGTTCGATTGACAAACGCATCACAGCAATATGTGTTGACCGGCATAATTGGAGCATATCCTAAAAGGCCTCCAAATTCCACTTGTTCTCCTACCCCTTTTCCTATGACAGGGATAATACGAACTGCGGTTGTTTTCTGATTTACCATGCCGAGAGCCATTTCATCTGCAATGATACCGGATATGGTCGTCGCCTTTGTATCTCCTGGAATTGCAATCATATCAAGTCCCACAGAGCAGACACAAGTCATTGCTTCCAGTTTTTCAATGGTAAGTGCTCCCGCTTCTACCGCATCAATCATACGCTGGTCTTCACTGACCGGAATAAAAGCTCCACTTAATCCGCCAACATAAGATGAAGCCATCACACCGCCTTTTTTTACCTGATCATTTAACAAAGCAAGAGCCGCTGTGGTTCCGGGAGCACCTGCATATTCCAGACCAATCTCTTCCAGTATTTCTCCCACACTGTCTCCGATCGCAGGAGTTGGAGCAAGCGATAAATCAATAATTCCAAATGGGACGCCTAATCTTCTGGAGGCTTCCTGGGCCACCAATTGACCTACCCGGGTCACTTTAAAAGCTGTTTTCTTGATTGTCTCACATAAGACTTCAAAACTTTCACCCCGTACTTTTTCTAAAGCTCGTTTTACCACTCCGGGTCCGCTGACTCCCACATTGATAATCGTATCGGTTTCCGTCACTCCATGAAAAGCGCCTGCCATAAATGGATTGTCATCCGGAGCATTGGTAAAAACGACAAATTTGGCACAGCCAAGGCAATCGTTTTCTTTGGTCAGTTCTGCGGTTTCTTTAATGATCTGACCAATCAGTCTGACAGCGTCCATATTAATGCCTGTTTTGGTAGATCCAACATTGACAGAGCTACAAACCCGCTCTGTACTGGAAAGAGCCATTGGAATAGAACGAATCAGATTCTCATCCGCTTTTGTCATTCCCTTGGAAACTAAGGCAGAATAACCTCCGATAAAATTAACTCCTACCGTTTTGGCTGCTTCATCTAAAGTTTTTGCAAGCTCTACAAAATCCTCCGGAGATTTTGCAACACTGTTGCCCACCAAAGCAATAGGGGTAACAGAAATACGTTTGTTGACAATGGGAACCCCATATTCTGCCGAGATTTCTTCTCCGGTTGACACCAAATCTCTGGCACAGGTTGTAATTTTATGATAAATGCGCTGTTTTGTTTCGGAAAGATCACTTCCTACACAATCTAACAGGCTGATTCCCATTGTAATCGTACGAACATCCAGGTTCATCTCATGAATCATCTGGTTGGTTTCAATCACTTCACTAATATTTAACATAAGTATCTCCTCCGGATTAAATTCTATGCATCATATTGAAAATGTCTTCATGTTGTGCCTGAATCATAACGCCGATGGATTCACCTAACTGTTTCAGTTCTTCTACCATAGAAAGAAATTCCTCACCGGTCTGCTCTGCTTCTACGATCATCATCATATTAAAATAGCCTGCCACAATTGTCTGGGAAATATCCAGAATATTAACATTTTTCTCTGCTAAAAAAGTACAGACTTTTCCGATAATTCCTACCTTATCTTTCCCTACAACAGTAATAATTGTTTTTTTCATTGTGTTTTCCTCCTGAAAATGTAATTCTGGACAGAAATAATCCATAAAACAGATTTTTTCCTGTTCCTTGCTGTCTTGTCCTCGGAAAATAAATGTTTTATCAATATCACAGGAAATGCCGATTAAGACACCTGACATAACGTAGATAACGTATCTCTTTTGGCTACTTCCATGTGGATATTTCTTTCTTTTAAATCAATATTATGTAAAGTAAGTTCCAGTTTTACTGTCTCATAAGCCAGCTCCGGATAATTATTATCTTTGGAAAGGTGGCCCAGAAAAATCTGTTTTAACTTATCGTTCATCAGCCGGCTGATCAATTGTCCGCTTCTTTCATTGGACAAATGTCCTTTGCTGCCTAAAATACGCTGCTTTAACGGGTAAGGATATCTCCCTACTTCCAGCATCTTAATATCATGGTTTGCTTCTACAAATAAGATATCGGATTCTGCCAGTTTTTCTACCAGGTAATCATCAAAATTTCCCAAATCGGTTGCAACGGATGCTTTAATGTTATCCTGGTAAAAAGAATAGCAGACAGGATCTTTGGCATCATGCCAGGTAGAGCTCGGATCAATGACCAGATCTTTGATCTGAAAAGGCTGATCCGGTGTAACAGCGTAAAACAAAGATCGGTCCATCTTTCCCAGCTTACCGGTCTGTAAAATACAATCGATGGTTCCGGACGTTGCAAATACAGGAAGATGGTATTTGCGCATCATTACACCCAACCCGTTGATATGATCGATATGTTCATGAGTAATCAGTATGCCATCTAAATCACTTGCATGTTCCCCCAGGGAAAGGAGTCCCTGTTCGATTCTTTTACCACTGATTCCTGTATCTACCAGAAGACGGCATTCTTTGGAGCTGACAAAAATGCAGTTACCGCTGCTGCCGCTGGCTATGCTGGTTAATTTCATAAAATCTGTCATCCTTTGCTAATACTTTTGTGCTTTTTTTGTCAAAGTTCGTTTGACAAACAGCTAGTCACATTATATAACGGACCGAAATGAAGTGCAAGGGAAAACTTTAATCCTCCCAGCTGGCGTGGCTTCCGTTTATATTTTTTGTAATCATTAGTTTTTGATCAATCTGTTCCTGAAGCTCTGCAACATGAGAAATGATTCCAACCAACCGGTTTCCTTCTGTCAGAGAAACCAGCACTTCCATCGCCTGTCTTCTACTCTCTTCATCCAGACTTCCAAAACCTTCATCGATAAACAGGGTATCTACCTGGATTTTTCCGGCTTCCTGTCCAATAATATCGGCCAGACCTAAAGCCATGGAAAGTGCCGCTAAAAAAGACTCTCCACCGGATAGAGTTTTGACATCCCGAATGGTGCCTGTCACCAGACTATACACATCCAGGTCAAGTCCAGCTTCTCCCTGTAAAGATAAGCTGGAAATGTCCCGCAAAGACAAGGTAAACCGATTGCGGCTCATCGGAGCCAGCCTGCGGTTTGCTGCCTCTATGATACGTTTAAAATATCTTCGCTGCATGTAAGTTTGAAAATCAAGTTTTGCACTTCCGGATAAGCGGCCATTGGCCGTTTCACAAAGAGGATGAATTTTTTCATACTCTTTTTCTGTTTCCATGGTTTGCTGATAAATCTGCATTAATTTCGTTTTAGTACCTCGATTCGATGTCAGCACAGAATAGATTTCTTTTTCTCTTTTTTCCGCTTCTTCTTTTTGAGCCAAAAGCGCGGACCTGTCTTTTTCCAACTGGTCCATATCCCTTTTTTGTGTGTTTTCCAGTCTCTCTTTATTCTGACTGATGACAGAAGTAAGAGAAAGTATCCGGTCTTCGTAATCTTTGATCTGCTTTTCCATAGAACCCTTCAAAGGAAGAAGTTCTTTTGCTTTCTGATAGTCAGACTCAGCTTCAAATCCCTGTTGTTTGAGCACATCTTCAAACTCTTTTTTTGATTTTTCAAGGAGGAGGTACTGTTCCTTTTCTTCCTGTTTTTTTCCTTCTAAGATACCTGCTTTCTGATCCAGCAGCTTCCTGTTTGCTTCCCATTTTTTTTGCAAAAGGTTCAAATGATCTTCTATTTGCCGGATTTCCTGTTTCCTTTTGTGATAAACTGAAAAAGCTTCTTCATAAGATCCATACAAAAGAGTCTTCTTTTCTTGCTCTAAAATTCCTTTTCTCGTTCCAAAATCAGTGGACAGATCCAGATAGGTGTCGTGATTTTTCTGAAGAGACTCCTGTATTTTCTCCTGTTTTGTTATAAGTAATTCCAGTTCTTTTTCTTTTCTTTCTTTGTCCTCCTGTTTCTCTTTCAGCAATTTCCATTGAATCACCCGGCTTTCTCTTTTTTCTTTCGTAGACACAATTTCCTTTTCTAATCGTTCCCACTGTTCTTCTTCGCAGACAAAACCCGGCAAAAAACGATTTGCTTTTTCTTCCATACGTGCAATTGAAATCTTTAACTCTTCCAGTGCATTTCCTGCCTGGTCACTTTTTTTCTGTGCCTCTTCCCTTGCTCTTTCCTGATTTCGTCTGGCTTCTTCCACTTTGTTCTCACTAATAGAATGATCTTTTCCTTTTTCATCCAAACCTGCAATTTGGGGATGATGACAGGAGCCACAGACAGGACAAGGGTCTCCTTCTTTTAAATTACTGGCTAAAATCCCAGCCTGATTTTTTAAAAATAAAAGATTTAATTCCTGATATCGATGCTCTTTTTGTCGAAATATCTGAATTGCTGTTTCTGCTTCCTTTAAAAGTTGATTTCTTTTTCTTTCTTTTTCCTTTATTTGATCCTTTTCCCCATAGAAAGATTCCAGCTGTTTTACGACAAAATCCAGTTCCTGATTTTCTTTTTCCGCTTCATGAAGCAGGATGGAAAGCTCCCGGTATTCTTCCAGCTTAACAGAAAGTTCCTGATTACGTGCTTCTAACCTTTTTATGCTTTCCTTTTGTTCCTTCCTTTTTTGTTCCAGAACAAGAAGGCTGTTTTCCATCTTTTTTAACGCTTTTTCCTCCTCCTCTACTTTTTCATAAAGCGGAAGTGCATCTTCCAAACGGAGAAAATCCTGCATGATTTTCGGTGACTGGATTTCCCAGTTTTTTCTTTCCTGTTCATATGTTTCTTTTGCCTTTTTCGTATCTTTTTTTAACATAGGAAGTGTACTTGTAAGACGAAAAATATCCGTCTCTATTTTAGAATGGCGTTCCGAAAAAGAGGAATAGACTTTTTCTTTTGCAATCACCTGTTCTGCCATATTTGCCCTGTGGAGTTCTTCTTTCTTTTGTTCGATAACCGGCTTTTTTTCTGTCAGATCACTCAAAAGCATCTCATTTCGTTTCAAATCATCTTCCAGTTTTTTTCTTTCTTTTTCCTGTTCCATCAGCTGAATCTGTTGTTCCAGTAAAGTTTGAAGACGCCGGATTTCTTTTTTCGACTCTTTTTCTTCCGCTGATAAAGCAAAAATTATTTCATTCAATTTCAAAAGAACCTGCTCTTTTCCTTCCAAAGTAGAACCTATAATCTGTGTTTTTGCCTCTTCCGGATATGCAATAGCCTTTTCCTGTTCTTCCCATCGGATTTGATTTTTCTGTTGTTCCAGGTAAAGAAACTTGTCCTTTTCTGAGAGTTTTTCCTGTATTTTTCCATAGATTCGGGTCTGAAAAATTTTAGAAAAGATTTTTTTTCGTTCCTTGGAGGAAGCTAATAACAAATCCAGAAACTGTCCCTGGGCAATCATAGAAATCTGAGTAAACTGTTCCATGGTAAGGCCGACAATTTCCAGGATCTTCTGATC
>JALEPU010000143.1 GCA_022766905.1 Lachnospiraceae bacterium | reverse complement strand
CCACTTGGGCAACCGCTTTCGCTATGGACTCCTGCGGAATAAATAACTTGAATTTCTTGTCTTTTAGTTGAATCTTATCCATAATAACTCTGCTTTTAAGGTTGCAAAGTTACAACATTTCGGGGATAATTAATGTATTGCTTTTAAAATACGCCAGCTTTTCCTGAATATACGCCGGCTTTTAACGAAAATACGCCGGCTTTTTAATCAAAAGTCCTATGTTACCAGCATGATAACCGGGTTTGAATCTTCGGTTAATCCTTCAGCTATTTCTTTCAACTCACCTTTCAATTCATCTTTTTCAAGTGATTCAAGTAAATCAGCAGCTTCCAGCTCATCCCAAGCAGCTATCTTACCGTCTAAAGGCCTAAGGACATTCATATAGATTTCTTTCTCAGAACGATAATCTCCATTGCAGACTTTATAGTTAAAAAAAGCATTTTCCTTTTTGTCATACATCAAGAATGTACGAGGGAAACCGGTATTCTTTTCAAAGTCATACTCATTTTTCACCGTTTCCATAAAAATATAACGATCAGCAAGTAAGCGAATCATCAGAAAAACTTCCGGATTCATATCATCGACTGAAGGTGTTCGCACAATAAACGGGGATAAACTATTATCGGGTAGTAACTGATAAATAGTATCAGAAGAAAATTCCACAAGGAACCAATCTTTTTGATAAGATAGAACGCTCCGATAATAACCCGAAGAAGCAGAGACTATGAGACCTGTTTTTTCATCTTTTTTCCCAACGACCATTCCTGTCTTTTTCTTATCAAATGGAATAGTTATCTTCTTTGTTATACTTCCATCTTTTTTAGAAACAAGCACAAAAGGAGTTTTAGCATCTAAGAAGTCATAGCATATCAAATTATTATCATCGTAATTATATATTTCCAAATAAAATGAGCTCAAATCCGAATAATAAGGATATGATTTTAAAGAGCCTTTTCCTACCTGATGTTTAAGGGTTCGTTTATAATTTCCATATAAATCATACACTAAAATCTTTTGTATATGGTGTGAGTTGATGAAAATTTCCTCATTTTTTTCATCCAGAACCATACCTGTTATATTGACATATTCTTCGGCACCTTGTCCTTTTCTGTTGAATTTATGTAGTGCTTTTCCTTTACGATCATACACAAAGACATCTCCACCATTTTTTCTATTTTTAACCAAGATATATTTCTCGCCTACATCTTGTACAAAACCTTGGTTAATAAACTCATCGTTGGTTTCCAACGGAATATACTCCACATCCATAAAGTCCTGAAGGAGCAGTTCCTTTTCCGGATAGGAAGTCTCTAATACATCCACATGGATAATATCACCTGTCTGTTGTACTTCCTTTTTACAAGCAAACATTGTGAGGAGCATCAAGCCAATATAAAATCCTTTGTTTTTCATGTCAATAAGTTTAGCTGATATGTATACTATTGATTGTTTGTAAAGATAGGAAATTTGTTGGAACATAATCTTTTCTATTCACTTTTCGGTATCGGATATTTGAACTGCGCATCGTCCAATACCAATATCCAGTCGATCATTTCTCCAGGGGAAGGTGTTTCAAAGACTTTTGTTCCTTCGTTCTTAAGGACTCCAATCATGCGGGATTTCCCGGTTCTGGGATTAAACCACCAGGCTTTGATCTTTTTGGCCGGTAGTATTTTCATGTTGACGGCAAAAAGTCTTCCTACGGGAGCATATACCATCAGATAGGTACCTTCCTGGTCTCTTGTTGCAACAAAGCGATAGCGCCCTTCACCGGGCATGGCCGTTTTTATATCCGTTTCAACGAGAATGTTTTCGCTATCAGGTATTCTTGAAAAATAAGGTCTGGATGCCAATAATTCGCGGGCATGTTTTATCTGGCTGGAACCGGGTTGTGAAATCGCCTGCTTCCAGGGGTAAAGTGGCGCATTTATACCTTTATCTTTACTCGGATTATGCATCTGCCAGATGGAGTGGTGACCATAGGTATGTCCAAACGCTCCATTAAATAAATCCCAATACATTGCCCGCCGGCAATCTGCTGCAATGGAGTGACCTTTGTCTTTGGCATTAAAGGCAACAGGATGGTCTTCATAAATCGGTTCAGCATCCATGACGGGTTTGACCGGTTGGCGACGGTAGTCATCTAATGTCTTGGAATAGCTGCGATATTCTACTTCATGTCCGTTTTGTAGCATATTAAAATCCAGCCACTCTTCCTGATGGAAAGCAGTCGATGAACCGTTCCAACCAGACGGATGATACGTACATAAGTGCCTGCCGGCATCACCTTTCTTAAGTCCTTTAACCAATGCCCGGATAACTGACTTCTGAGCCTCGTTCTCCGGCATCCTGTCGCCACCTAAAACCCAAATTATCTGATTGTTTTTATATCTGTTCCCTAAAAACTCTCCGTATTTTTCAGCAGATGTTTCCTGAAAGATCACTTTCCCGTTGTCATGCCAGTAACTGCCCCAGGTTGGTAAAAAAGCGATGACGAGACCTAAGGAGTTTGCTTTGTTTACGATATAATCCACATGGTCCCAATAATCATTGTTTTCACCTTCCCGAACGAGTGGGCGAGAAGGATCTTTA
>JALEPU010000148.1 GCA_022766905.1 Lachnospiraceae bacterium | reverse complement strand
CTTTTAAAACAGAACCAATATAAGACGGTGTTCCCTGAGCCAAAATCTCACCTTTGTCGATTACAACGACCTGGTCGGCTGCCGGAAAGACATCTTCCAGACGATGTTCTGTAAGAATGACTGTAATTCCCAGATCCCGGTTGATTTTTCGGACTGTCTCCAGGAAGTCGGAAGCCGCAATAGGATCAAGCTGAGAAGTTGGTTCATCCAGAATCAGAAGATCCGGATGCATGGCCATAATCGAAGCCAGATTAAGGAGCTGTTTTTGTCCTCCTGACAGTTCTGCTACATTTTTATAAAACCAGCCCTGAATACCAAAATAACTTGCCATCTCGGCAACCCTGAGGCGAATTTCCTGATTGGAATATCCAAGGCTTTCCAACCCAAACGCAAGCTCATGCCATACTTTATCTGTTACAATCTGATTCTCCGGGTTCTGCAGTACAAACCCGATTTTCTGACTCTGTTCCCGATTAGTCATCGAGGAAAGAGGTTTTCCTTTAAAATAAACATCTCCCTTTCTTTTTCCATGGGGAGTGAGGGGTGATTTCAGGTGTGAAAGGAGAGTGCTTTTCCCGCAGCCGCTTTTGCCGCAGAGCACCAGAAATTCCCCCTCGTTTACGGATAATGATATATGATTTAATGCCCGCTTTTCTTCATTCGGATAAGCAAAGCTTAAATCCCTTACTTCTAATAATGCTTCTATACTTCCCATAACCGGTATCCTCCCATCGTCTGTTTTTCAACACTGCTTCTTCTTCTTTTCCACATTCGTCTGTCTGCCAGTTCCAGAATCACAGGCATCAGGCAAAATGCACTAAAAGAAACAAATACCATCAGACTGCCTCCGGTCAAAGGAAGGCCTTTTATCACAATCTTGGGGTTATATGCGGCGAAAGCATATCCCTTCGCCGCCCCGTAAAGTGTGATACTGTAAGAAACTAACATAAAAAACAGGCATGCTCCATCTCTTTTATCAAAATGATAGATGGAAAAAGCAGTTCTGCCTTTTTCTCCATAGCCCCGGCACTTCATGGAATCTGCCGTTTCAATGGCATTTTCCAGTGCCCAGGTGATCAAAATCGAAAAAATAGTTATGCCATGTTTGACCCGTTTGATCAGACTGCCATTTTCTGTACTTCTCCCGATACATTTCTGTCCATTTGAAATAACCCCCATCTGCCTGGTAAACTTCGGAACAAACCGAAGTGCCATAGAAAGCACCAAAGATAAGGCAGGAATGATTTTGCCGAACAGATAAATAAATTTATCAGAAGTCATCACTTCCGTATAGCAGGAGAACCAGAGCAGTGTACAGGCTAACATCATGGCCATTACAACACCATATACACAGCTTTCCAGCGTAAATGGATTTCCATTGTACAGATAACCAAGAATAGTCACCCCATAATGATTAAACATAGGGTTGATTAAAGCTACGATGATCATCATCGGAATGGAAAAAAGTATATTAAATTTTATGGTTGCCTTTGCCCCTTTTAACAATACCGAATAAGCTGCTCCAGATAAAAAGGAAATAGCCAGAAGAATCGGATGGGTGACAAAGACGGTCATCCCTATCGTGCCTACAAAGTAGAGCATATTTAAACTTGGATGATAACTTGAAAATGTGTCCCTCATTCTAACTTTTTATCCTCTCTTGCACTTCATTTAATGGGAAGAGTTGTCTCCCACATCTTCTCCCAAATCACAGGTGTATACCCATTGAATTACGTCACCGTCAGATACTGTATACTGGCTGCAGCCATAATTCGGGAACCAGCCGTTTACGTTATACATCCAGCCGGATAATTCACCACAGTCATATTCATAAAGCTGATTGATTCCTTCTACATACGCAGAATTATAAGCAGGCGTATAGGTTGATTCCATATGGATTCCTGCCTCCTTGCAGACTCTCTTTAATACATCATGAACCGATTCGCCTTCTTCGAATTCTATGGTGGAAGGAGCCAGAATCAGGCCGTCTGCCGGAACAAATTCTTCTTTTCCCGATGCCAGTTTGTCCATATTATTTAAGATGGATGCACAGCTGATGGAAATGGTACAGGTGTGCGTACTTTGTCCTGTCTTTACATCATTTTCTACGTCATCATCGTTACTGTTTTGCTGATTGGAAGCTGTGTCATTGCCATTACTTCCATTGGTTCCGTTGTTTCCGGTTGTTCCATTATTTCCGGTCTGTCCCGATGTTCCATTGTTCTGATTCGCTGCACTTGCCCCTTTATTCTGGGTTCCGGCTACTCCGCCTACAATATAGCTGTCTCCTTCTAAAGTAGTAACACTCATCACAAGAGTGGTTTTTTCTTCTTCCTGATTGTCAATGGTAACATCGCTCAATCTTGCCAGTTTGCCTCCCTGTTCTTTTAATAAGAGCCCCGTATCAGACTCCCACTGTTCCGGAAGTACAACTGTAAGCGTCGGCACTGCAATCACGCCGCCTCCGTACATGGTAAGTTTTAATGCATCTTTTGCGTCATTGGCCTGTTTTTTGATGTCATCCAGATTTTCTTTTGAAAAGTCAATTTTCAGATTCTGATCTTCCGGATTCTGAATCATACTGGCCTGATAAGTCCATATATAGGAAATACCATCTTCTGTTTCCCCGGTAAAAGAAACTTCCATATCCTTACCGGCAACGGTCTTGAACTGTTCTTTTGTAATAATTCCGTCTTCCGGAATTTCATTGACTTCCTGCAAAGCTTCTCCGCTTTCTCCACCATCATTTTTTTCACTGCTGCTTTTGCTGCAGCCGGTGAAAAGAAGAACTATCATAAGAACCAAAGCAATCAATATTTGAAAGGATTTTTTCCTGCATTTTTTTTCTTTCCCTCTATATAACATTTTCATCTCTCCATTCATTTTAAAAAAGTTTTTTCTTTTTATATAGCCACCACAAAACCCCTATGGTTCCAAGTCCGCCGCCTCCCATCATTACATAGGGAAACGGTCCTGTCTCTGCCTGATACGGTGTACTTTCTGTCTCATTTGTGTCTTCTATTTCTCCATCTTCTCCCCCATTTTCCAAAACATAATCTTCCCCGTCGAAGGTCCATCCTCCTTCTGTGGAAGACTCCCCGGCAGTACTCTGAGCATTTTTAGCAGCTGTACCGGAAGACGCTGCCCCGGCAGAGGCTTTTACTGTCGATGAACTCAGGGTTTTCGTCTGTGTTCTGGTCGTTGCCGCTGTTTTTGCAGCCGTTGTAGCAGCTGTGGTTCCTGTCTGCGCCGGTTCTTTTACTTTTACCGTACATACGGCTTTTTTCTTACTTCCATCCTGCGCTGTTACCGTAATTTTTGCCGAACCGGCTTTTTTTCCCGTCACCACACCTTTCTGGCTTACAGTGGCAATCTTACTGTTGGATGTGGTCCATTTCACTTTCTTATTCGTTGCATTGGTCGGAGTAATAGTTGCTTTTAACGTTTTTGTCTTTCCTTTTACTACGGTAATCTGGCTGTAATCCAAAGTAACATTGATAACTTTTACTGTTTTACTTGCTGTTTCTGTGGTTGCCTGTGCAGAAGCTGTTGTTGCAGCAGAACTACCCTCCGGCTGTTCTCCCTTCACTAAAGTAAGATCACTCATATCATAAAGAAAGGTCTTTCCATTCAGCATTCTTTGATAGGCAACGGTTCCATAGAAGCCTTGTTCGGTTGCCATTCCGTTTAAAGAACCTGTTGCAACGGAATCCGGCTCCACATGCATAAACCCACCTTCAGAAAGATAAAACCGGAATAAACGTGACATCGGCCATTTTCCGTTTTTCACAAATCGGCTGTCTTTTGCCGGATCAACGGAAAGCCCGGCCAATGCTGTTATGATCTGTACCGTACTTTCTGAAGTCTCTGTTTTCTGGCTTCCATCAACAGTCGCATACCCACCGCTTTCCAGCTGATTTTCAGACATCCAGCTTAGGGCTTTCTCAATGGCAGATGTAACATCATCCCTTTTTCCATAGTAAAAGGAAAGGGCCTGTACGGTCATTCCGGTCATGTCCGAGTCTCCCTGTTCCCCACTTAAAGCCCAGCCTCCGTCTGAAAGCTGTCTATCCAGGAGATACTGAATCAGCCCTTCTTCCGTTGTCTGCTCTTTGGCGGAAGCATCCGTTGGAATCGTATAAGAAGGATGGGAGTTTAATGCAATCAACGCCCAGACTGGTCCGTTAAATCCCCGTTCTGTTACATTGGTAAAATCTGACAAATAGGCAAGCAGGTTATGTCCCATGATATTTTGTGCATCTTTTCCGATTGCAGTTAATCCAAGAATTAATTTAGAACAATCGGTTGCTTTCGTAATACTCCAGTTCTTTTCAATCAGGTCATTTACCACATTGTTATAATAGGTGGTATTATATTTTTCCGGAACAGATAAACCGCTTCTAGCAAGGCCGATGACATGCCAGCTGCTGTTGATATCCGGATTCGTATCATGAAGTAAGAGATAAGATCTTACGTTATTTAAAACGGTATCGATGGAAGGGTTTAAGGATTCGGCTTCCATACCATTTTCTGCGGATGGCTCTACAACTTCTTCATTACTGAGAGATCTGGATTGTTCCGATGTTTGTGCCTGTGTCGTTTCTTCTGTTTTCAGATCTTCTCCAAAAATATAACCCCTATCAAGCTGGAAATATTTTCTACATTCTTCTCGTCTTCGTTCCTCCGCCTCCTCATCTTCTGTAGAAGTAGTCTGTTCTTCCCCGGTACTTCCTGTCGTCCCTGTTTCCTGTTCTTTTTCAGTGTCTTTTTCAGTCCCTTTTTCTTCCGTTGTTTCTTTCGTCGTGTTTTCTGTCTGATTTTCTTTCTTCTTTTCTTCGGTCGTTCCTGTTTCAGCATAGGAACTTTCCGTTGTTGTACTCGTTGTAGTACTTTCCGGTGGATCCTGGTCTGCCCCATATACATAACATGGTCCGGCCAGAGAAAAAAGCAATACAAGCGTAACCGCACAAGCCTGTATCTTCTGCTTCCACCTTCTCCTTCCTTTCCTCATTTTGCACTCTCCTTTTCCTTGTATTGTTTAAAAGGTGCGTCATATGATGCCACACCAATGTAAATCCCCTAATGTTTCATTTCTATTATAAAAAAAGATTCTTCATTTTTCGTATACAAACCACTGTTTTTTATCCAAAATATTCCGGTAATAATTACCGGAAATACGAAGTAATTTCCTAAGAAACAAAAAA
>JALEPU010000109.1 GCA_022766905.1 Lachnospiraceae bacterium | reverse complement strand
CAAAGCCAAGAACCGCACCTACACCGGCAACAATACCGTCCAGAATTAAACTTTGCAGCCATCCGGCACAGTTGACGCTGACAAGAAAACTTTCTATAGCCGGAGGAATAATTTCGCCAAACAAAACATCATTGGTCCAGTCTGTTACAATAGTACCGACTGAAGTTACGGACACATAGTAGACAACCCACATAATCAGTGCAAAAATTGGTAATGCAAGGAAACGGTTCGTTACAACTCTGTCAATTTTATCCGAAATTGTAAGGGATTCTTTTCTGTTTTTCGAATAGCATTCTCCTATAATAGAAGAAATATAAACATATCTTTCATTGGTGATAATACTTTCCGTATCATCATCCATTTCCACTTCCAGCCTGTTGATTTCCTCTGAAACATCCGGAGCCTCAATCATCTGCGCTTTTATTTTATCATCTTTTTCTAAAAGCTTTATGGCAAAGAAACGTTTTTGTTCTTCCGGGATTGATCCAGCCAGACGATCTTCAATGGAATCCAGTACACTCTCCACTTCAGGAGCAAATTTATGTACGGGCAGACTTCCATTTTTTTGTTGTGCTATTTCCACTGCTTTTTTCGCTGCTTTTTCAACTCCTTTGCCTTTTAACGCGGAAATTTCCACAACTTCACAGCCAAGTTTTTTTGACAATTTATCAATATGAATCATATCGCCATTTTTTTCTACCACATCCATCATGTTAACTGCCATAATAACCGGAATTCCCAATTCCATAAGCTGGGTAGACAAATATAGATTTCTCTCAATGTTCGTTCCATCTACAATATTTAAGATTGCATCCGGTCTTTCACCAATCAGATAATTCCTTGCTACCACTTCTTCCAGGGTATATGGAGATAAAGAATATATTCCCGGAAGGTCTGTAACAATTACATCTTTATGACCTTTTAATTTTCCTTCTTTTTTTTCTACCGTTACACCCGGCCAGTTACCAACAAATTGGTTCGAGCCGGTCAGTGCATTAAACAAAGTTGTTTTTCCACTGTTTGGATTTCCGGCTAATGCTATTTTAATTGACATGTTCTCCCTCTTTTCTTATGAAATATTGTCTCCTTGTATTAGGTTGGTTAAGCCTATTGGTAATTAGTTTTCTCTAACTCATAGTCAAAAAAAAATTATTCTACCTGAATCATATCCGCATCGGCTTTTCGAAGTGATAATTCATAGCCTCGGACGGTTACTTCCACAGGATCTCCTAAAGGAGCTACTTTCCTAACAAATATTTCTACTCCTTTTGTAATTCCCATATCCATGATCCGGCGTTTTACCGGTCCGCCTCCTGTCAATTTCATTACTTTTACGGTTTTACCGCAAGGAACCTCTCTTAATGTCATTGTCTCTACTCCTATTCTACCAAGATTCTATTTGCCATGTCTTTTCCAATGGCAACCCTGGAATCTTTTACGTTTACAATCATATTGCCGCCTATTTCAGAAACTACCGTCACTTCGCCACCGGCAACAAACCCTAAATTTTCCAGAAAGCGTCGTGTTTCTTCTCTTCCTCCAACTTTGTGGATAATACTTGCTTTTCCTGTTTCAGCCATTGTTAAAGGCATCATAGTCACACCCTTCTTTAAAATAATCAAATCAAACATGATAAAAAACAAAACTTTCTAAGTTTCCCTTCAATCATTTTCTTTTTACGTTGTTAGTATATACTTACTTCAGTTAGATGTCAATAACGTTTTTGATCATTTTTTCTCAACAATTAAGCTATAAAGTAGCATTTGATGTTCTTTGTGAAGTGTGCTATACTTACAAAAGATTCTTTAGAATTGGGGGAACTGATATGCATACAAATGAATCCGCAGAAAATTATCTGGAAACTATCCTGATATTAAGTAAAAAACTTCCTGTTGTCCGCTCCGTTGATATTGCAAATCATCTGGGATATAAAAAATCCAGCGTCAGTGTAGCAATGAAGAACCTGCGGGAGAAAAATCACATTCTTGTTTCAAAAGAAGGATATATTACCCTGACAGAATCCGGCAGGGAAATTGCAGAGATGATTTATGAAAGGCATGAACTTCTTACGAACTGGCTCACATTTTTAGGTGTGGACGAAAAAACTGCTGTAGAGGATGCCTGCAGAATTGAACATGTCATCAGTAAGGAAAGTTTTGACGCAATCAAAAAGCATGTTGGGCATGAACAAAAATAATACATAGCGAACCATCTCAATCTGCCCTTCGGACAGATCGAAACGAACACAAAAGGGGGATGTCCTGAATTACGTTTTCAGGACATCCCCTTTCATGTGTTCAAAATTTTCAGAATAATAAGTAAGCAGAATAGATGGAATAGGAAAGAAGCATGGTGATTCCTCCGGCTCTTGTCAGCTTCTGTTTTTGCCATACGCAGACCCAAAGCAAAATTCCTGCTCCTGCTGCCAAGAATGTATCTACGATAAAATTGGATGCAAAGGCAACAGGGGTTACAAGAGCTGTTGTTCCGACTACAAATAAGATGTTAAAAACATTGCTTCCTACTATATTACCAATGGCAATATCTGCATTTCCTTTTTTGGCTGCGGATACGGAGGTAACCAGTTCCGGTAAGGAAGTTCCCATTGCTACAATGGTAAGACCGATAATTCTTTCACTTAATCCTAATGCTCTTGCAATTGCACTGGCCGCATCTACACTGATATCACTTCCAAGAATGATGAAACTTAATCCAATTACCACAAACAGCAAAAGTTTCCAGATTGGCGTATGGGTTTCTTCTTTTTCTACTTTTTCCGGTTTTTCTGTCTTTTCTTCCGAACTTTTTCCATCCTTCGACATTTTTAACAGGTAAAACAGATATACAAGGAAAAATCCCCAAAGAATCAACCCTTCTGAAAAAGTAATCTGATTGCCTGTATACCCTAATCCCAACAAAAGGAAAGTAATCAAAATCATAAAGGGAATCTCATACCGAATGGTTGACTTGGCAACAGGCACTGTACAAAGAACAGCAGTAAGCCCAAGAATAATCAGGACATTTAACATATTACTTCCTATTATATTGCCAATTGTAATGTCCGCACTTCCCTTTAATGCAGCTGCAATACTAACAGCCGCTTCCGGCGCACTGGTTCCCATAGCTACAATCGTAAGACCAATTACAAGCTGAGGAATGCCAAACCGCTGTGCAATACCTGCCGCACCATCCACGAACCAGTCTGCTCCTTTCATCAACATGACAAATCCTAAAATCAATAAAACCAATTGTATGAGCATCTCCATCTTTCTTCCTCCTATTTCTTTGAAATGCTGTTTCTATCTATTTTACTTCTTTCATTTGCGGCGGCAAATGGAAATACAAACATTTCTACCGTCCTTTTATCTACATAACATAAAAAAAGAGACTTCTACCGCAAAATGCGATAAAAGTCTCGTTCTTATTGCAGTATGTATTCCGATTCCGGCAAACAAATCTGTTCCCGAAATGTGATGACGTAATACATAACATCTCATTCACTGAATAATATAAGATGTGAACTACTCCCTCATATCGATTTGATTTTATCAATAAGAAGGAACTTCGTCAAGTAAATATTTTTTTCTGATTTTGCACATTTTTCGTGATTTTACATAGAAAAGGATTTTATAAGGAAAGGATTCGTTGACAATACCCTTTGGGTATGATACTATAATTTAGTAAATTAGCATGATGATATGACTCAGTGCTATTGAAGTAAAAAATCAGGGAGGAAGAAATTAAAGATGAAAAAATTAACTGCACTTATTTTAAGTTTGCTCATGGCAATGTCTTTAGCCGCATGTGGAGGCTCTTCTGACAACAAGCAGGAATCTACAACAGGAGCTGCTGCTGCAGAAGAAAGCGATATGGCTTATGTAAAAGACAAAGGAACTTTAGTCGTAGGTATTACAGATTTTGCACCGATGGATTACAAAGATGACAACGGTGAATGGATTGGTTTCGACGCAGATATGGCGAAAGCTTTTGCTGAGAGTCTTGGTGTCGATGTGGAATTTGTCGAGATTGATTGGGACAACAAGGCTCTGGAATTAGAAGGTAAGACCATTGACTGTGTATGGAATGGTATGACCCTTACTGATGAAGTTACAAGTGCCATGGATTGTTCTAATGCATATTGCAACAACGCTCAGGTTGTTATCGTTCCTGCTGACAAAGCAGATCAGTATCAGGATGTTAACAGTCTTTCCGATTTAACTTTCGCTGTAGAAGCAGGAAGTGCCGGAGAAGCAGAAGTAAAAGCTCTTGAATTGAACTACACACCTGTAAAAGCTCAGTCTGATGCATTAATGGAAGTTGCTGCAGGTACATCTGATGCCGCTGTTATCGATTCTCTTATGGCAGCTGCTATGGTAGGAGAAGGCACAGGATACACAGACTTAACTTATACTGTTGGTTTAAATAGCGAGGAATATGGTGTTGGTTTCCGAAAAGGATCCGACCTTGCAGCAGCACTGAATGATTTCTTTGTAGCAAGCTATGCAGACGGAACCATGCAAGCGTGTGCTGAGACTTACAAAGTTCAGGCAGCATTAATCGAACAGAAATAATAAAAATCAATTCGATTTTACAATCGATATGAAAAGCCATAACAGGCAGTAAATCCACAATATTGAGCACAAAGGTTTCCTGTTTCAATATTGTGGATTACCTTGTTTTACAGGATTTTTTAATATATTAATGAGAAAAGAAAGCAGGAAAAAACATGGATTTGATTCTTGAACAAATGCCGATCGTCGTCAATGCGTTAAATGTCGGCTTTATACAGACATTGAAACTTTTCTTTGTCACCTTAATCGGAGCATTGCCGCTGGGCCTTATTATTTCTTTCGGCTCCATGTCCCGATTCAAACCTTTAAGCTATGTAACCAAATTTTTCGTCTGGATCATCCGGGGAACCCCTCTTATGATTCAGCTTTTGATTGTCTACTATTTTCCGGGACTGGTTTTACATAATCCAATCTGGGGAGGCGGCGAGACAGGTCGTTTTCTGGCTGCATCAACAGCATTTGTTATTAATTACGCCTGTTATTTTTCAGAAATCTACCGGGGCGGTATTCAGGGTGTTCCTGTGGGCCAGGAAGAAGCAGGTCTTGTACTTGGGATGACAAAAAGTCAGATTTTCTTTAAAGTTACTTTACTTCAGATGATCAAGCGGATTGTTCCGCCGATTTCCAATGAGATTATTACACTGGTCAAAGATACTTCTCTTGCCCGTATCATTGCTCTCCAGGAGATAATCTGGGCAGGTCAGGCGTTTATGAAAGGCTCCCAGGGTATTTCAGGTGCCATCTGGCCTCTGTTCTTTACAGCAGTTTATTATCTGATTTGGAACGGTATCCTGACTGTTTTATTAGGACGTCTTGAAAAGAAATTAGATTATTTCAGATAGAGGAGGATAACTATGGCGATCTTAGAAGTAGAACATATTCAGAAATCTTTTGACCGTACCGAAGTGTTAAAAGATATTAGTTTTTCATTAGAAGAAGGGCAGGTTGTTTCCATCATTGGTTCATCCGGAAGCGGAAAGACGACACTGCTTCGTTGTCTGAATTTTCTGGAGAAACCGGATAAGGGAATCATTCGTGTGAAAGGCGAAACCTTATTTGACGCCGACGATCCTTCTACTTGTCAGGAATCCGGCATCCGTAAAAAGAGACTACATTTTGGGCTGGTATTCCAGAATTTTAATTTATTTCCTCAGTATACTGCTTTGGAAAATGTTATGCTGGCCAAAGAGCTGTTAGCCAAAGAACAACCTGATTACAAAAGCCGAAAAAAAGAAATTCACGAAGAAATCGAATCTCTGGCTGTTGATTTACTGACTCAGATGGGCCTTTCCGACCGTATGTCCAATTATCCTCATCAGCTTTCCGGCGGTCAGTGCCAGCGTGTTGCTATTGCACGAGCTCTGGCATTACAGCCTGATATTCTTTGTTTTGATGAGCCTACCTCTGCTCTGGATCCGGAGCTTACCGGGGAAGTTTTAAAAGTAATCAAAGAGCTGGCTGATAAAAAAACAACGATGATTATTGTAACTCATGAGATGGCATTTGCCAGAGATGTGGCAAACCAGGTTATTTTTATGGATGACGGCCATATCTTAGAACAAGGTGATCCAATCGAAGTGATGGAACATCCAAAGGAAGAACGAACCAGACAATTCCTGTCCCGATTTAATCAGGAATAATTTTACTCCCTATTTATGATACAGAATCCTGCTTTTCAGGATTCTTCGCCTTAAGCGGATTGCCTTTGGCAATATCGTTTCAAAAAAGCGTCCCTTCTGTTTCATCCCGGAAAGAATCTTTTCTTTTCGAAACAAAACAGAAGGGACGCTTTTTTGTTTTTATTTATCGTAAATAATATAATCTGCCTTTCTTGGTTTTGCCGGAGCAGGCTTTCCGTCAGGATAACCAAGGATACAGTGGCCAATGCCCACATAATCTTCTGACAATCCCCATTTTTTCATCAGTTCTTTTCCATATTCTGTTCGGAATTCTTCTTTTGCTCTGTGAATCCAGCAGGAGCCTAATCCAATTGCTGAAGCTGCGTTCATCATATTTCCAATCACCAGGCTGCCATCTTCCACATAAGTCGTACGCTTAGAATCTGCAAAAACAACACAAACCGTAGGTGCACCGTAGAAACTGTCCAATCCGTCCTTGCCCATAATACCTGCATTGATTGCAGTCAGCTTCTGAATCACTTCCGGGTCCTGGATTACCACAATTCGAGGACTTTGCATCCCCATACCGGTCGCTGCAAAAGTCCCTGCACTTAATACCGCTTTTAATTCTTCATCCTTAATCTGTTCTTTTTTATACTTTCTTACAGATCTTCTTTCTGTAAGGGTTTTTAACGTCTCACTCATATTGGTTCTCCTTTCTTTACTTTACGGAAGCTTTCCTTTTTCTTCCTTCTCTTATATCTATACTAGCACATTTTCTTTTTATTTTCCAGCCTTGTTCTTTTTTGAATATACGTTACTGATTTTTATAATACTTCTCCAGATACTGCATAAACTCTTTCACATAGGGTTTTAATATATAATTTTTATGATAGATATAATATAAAGAACGGGTCGCAACCTGTCCGGGCAGTTCAAAACTTAAAATTCTTTTTTCCTCTACGAAATTTTTCGCTGCCTTTTCTGAAATAATAGAAACTCCAAGGCCTCCTGCTACCATATTTTTGATGGATTCCTGATCATTCATCCTGGCAACCACCGACAGTTCATCTTCCCTGATTCCCATACTTTCCAGAAAAAAGTCCGCACTTTTCAAACTCCCGCTTCCATTCTCCCTCATAATAATCGGATTTTTCACAAGAATCTCTAAAACCGTATGTTCTTTTTCCGATAAAGATAAAAACTCTTCTCTTACCGGCGTAATCAGCACCATCCTGTCTTTATAAAAAGGATTGCAGGAAAAGGCTTCATCCTGACATGGCATTCCGATCAATCCTACATCGTATTCTTCCTTTTCCATTCGCTCAATGACACCCTGACTGTCACTTTGATTCACAATAAAATAAATATCGGGAAATATTTTCCCAAATTCAGGAAGCACCTCTGGTAAGATATAGCTGGAAGGAATGGTGGAGGCACAGATATGAATCATTTTTTTCGTCTCTGTCGTCCATTTCTTCTTCAAATCATCTCTCAAACGGAGAATATTAGAAGCACATTCATAGAGTTCCCAACCACGAGGAGTCATTTCCAGACTTTTGGTCGTTCTCACGATCAGGCGGGATTCCAGTTCTTCTTCCAGTTCCCGGATGTGGGAACTAATCGTCGGCTGAGAAATATACAGCGCCTTGGCTGCCCTGGTAAAACTTTGGTATTTTACAACTGCGCGAAAGGATTCTAATTGTTTAAATTCCATAACTGCCTCCCTATCCTGAAATCTTCTTTAAGGCATCCAGTGTTTTGTCTATTTCTTCCTCCCGATTCCACCATCCGAAAGAAAACCGAATCGTTCCTATCGGATACGTATTCAGACTTTTATGGGCGGAAGGAGCACAATGAAGGCCTACTCTTGTCATAATGTTATATTCTTCATCCAGTTCATAGGCTATCTGGGAAATCTCCTTTTCTATCGTCTGAATCGATACTACTCCGGTACGCCCGTCCGTTCCCTTTTTTCCTATTATCTTAATTCTTTTTTCCTCAGGATCCCAGGATTTAAGCCCTGTTAGAAATTTTTCCGTTAAAAAAAGTTCATGTTTTCGTATTTGTTCTATGCCGGTCTCCCGAAGCCACTTTAAGGCGCCATAAAGTCCCATAATCCCTGGCAAATTCAACGTTCCCGGTTCAAAACGGTCCGGCATAAAATCCGGAATTTCTTCTGTATGACTGATACTGCCCGTTCCGCCACTTAACAGGGGTTCAATCAGCGGAACCATCTCTTCTTCTAACAGGAAACCTCCTGTTCCCTGAGGACCTAAAAGGCCTTTATGTCCGGTAAAAGCCAGTACATCAATGTGCATCTGCTTCATGTTGAGTTCCCATACTCCGGCTGTCTGTGCCGAATCTACAATCAATTTGATTCCATATCTCCGGCAGAAATCTCCGACTTCCCGGATTGGAAGCAAGGTACCACACACATTACTGGCATGGGTCATAATCACCGCTTTCGTATTCTCTTTTCGAAGACTTTCCATCTGATCGACACACAGAGTGCCATCTTCCAAAGAAGGTATCCTTGAAAAAGTGACCCCCTGTTTTGTAAGCTGCACCAGCGGGCGCATAACCGCATTATGTTCCATAGAAGAGACCAGTACATGATCTCCCGGTTTTAAAAATCCTTTTAAAATCACATTCAGACTCTCTGTCACATTCTTGGTAAACACCACATTTTTACAGGATGAGCCGCCGAACAAATCGCAAAGCATCCTTCTCGTCTCATATACTTTTTCTTCTACACAATATGCATCTTGATAACATCCCCGGTTGATATTACTGCCAATCCCGGTCATATATTCATACATCTCATCCATAACCTGCCTGGGTTTTGGAAAAGTTGTACTTGCATTGTCCAGATAAATCTTCTCTCTCATCTTCCATTCCGCTCCATATTTTATTCTACTACCACTATATCACATATTTATATGTATTTCAAATAATTTTATTAGAATTATTAATAATTACAATTTGTCCCTTCAAAGACCCGCTGTTATACTTATCATAGACCCAGATAAACGATGTTGGGGACAAAAGCTTTTGCCTCTATCATCGAAATGGGAAATTATTTTCATTTGAGGAGGAAAAGAAAATGAAAAATGAAAAAGTCAGTATTATTCTTGCCGGATGTATCATCGGTATCATTGGATCCATTCTTGTCTTTTTTGGCAATCCGGCTAACATGGGATTTTGTATTGCCTGCTTTTTGCGGGATACAACAGGCGCATTAGGCCTTCACCAGGCTGCTGCGGTTCAGTACATCCGTCCTGAAATTATCGGTCTGGTTCTCGGAAGCTTTCTTCTTGCCATGGCCAAAAAAGAATTTCTGCCTCGCGGCGGCAGCGCTCCCCTTACCCGTTTTCTGTTAGGATTTTTTGTCATGGTTGGATGCCTTATGTTCCTTGGATGTCCATTTCGTATGATCCTTCGTCTTGCAGGCGGTGATTTAAATGCAATCTTTGGTTTCCTTGGATTTTTCGGTGGTATTTTAGCAGGGATCTTTTTCCTGAACAAAGGTTATACGTTAAAACGTACTTACAAACTGCCAAAAGCAGAAGGAAAAGCATTTATTGGAATCCAGGCTGCTCTCCTTATTTTATTGATTGCAGCACCTGCTTTTATCCATTTCACTGAACCGGAAGGTGGTCCCGGAGCAAAACATGCAGCTATTATCATCAGCCTGGCAGCCGGTCTGATTGTAGGAGCTCTGGCTCAACGTACCCGCCTTTGTATGGTCGGCGGCCTTCGTGACTTTGTATTATTCCGGGAATGGAAACTTCTTGCAGGTTTCCTGGCCATTTTAATCAGTGCTCTTTTCTGTAATCTGATTTTAACCGGTGCAACTTCCGGTACTTATTTTACTTTGGGACTTGCAGGACAGCCAATTGCACATACCGACGGTCTTTGGAATTTCCTTGGCATGCTTCTTGCAGGATTTGGATGTGTCCTTTTAGGAGGATGTCCTCTCCGTCAGCTGATTCTTTCCGGAGAGGGAAATACAGACAGTGCCATTACCGTCATCGGAATGATGGTCGGAGCTGCATTTTCTCATAATTTTGGTCTTGCATCCAGTCCGGAGGGACCAACCGCAAACGGAAAAATCGCTGTTCTTATCGGAATTGCCGTTGTAGCTGTTATCGCAGTTATGAATACATTTTATCAAAAGGAAGAAGGGAAATAAAAGATGAAAACATTAGATGCAAGAGGACTTTCCTGTCCGGAACCTGTTATCATGATTCAAAAAGCAATGAAAAGTAAGGAAGCTTCCTATGAAATCCTGGTTGACAATAATACTTCCAAAGAGAATGTGACCCGCTATGCCGAGCATCAGGGATACCAGGTCAAAGTGACAGAGGAAGGTGGAGAATACACACTCTCCATTACCAGATAACATGATTTACATAGCTACCTTTTATTCTCATTTTGGGGCTGTTCATTTTAAAAAGATCTGTGAAAGTAAGAAGCTTCCTGCAAAAATGATGCCGGTCCCACGAAATTTAAGCAGCAGCTGTGGTACCTGTGTCCAATATGTCAGTGATACAGCCTGTCCTTGTGAAATATTTCCGGAAGAGATGGAACAGGTTGTCTGTGTGACCGAAAATGGGTATGAAACCGTTTACCGGGTAGAAAACAGTTAAGGAGAAACGGATGGAAGCAGAAGTAAAATTAACCAAATTATCGAAATGTGCCGGATGCGGTGCAAAAGTTGGGGCAGGCACACTGGTTCACATGCTGGATGGATTTAAAACTCACCAGGATCCTCGTCTGATTGTTGGATATGATAAAAGTGATGATGCAAGTGTCTATGTACTGGATGCAGAGACCGCTCTGGTCCAGACAACAGATTTTTTCCCGCCTATTGTAGATGATCCTTATCTGTACGGACGTATCGCTGCCACCAATGCATTCAGCGACATCTATGCCATGGGAGGAGAACCGAAACTGGCATTGAATCTCATGTGCATTCCGGAACAAATGGATAAAGAAACCGTTCAGGAGATTCTCCGCGGGGGCTACGATACTGCCTATGATGCAGGTGCCATCATTACCGGCGGCCATACCATTCATGGCAGTGAGCCAATCTACGGTCTTGCTGTATCCGGTTTTGTCCATCCTCAAAAAGTTTTCACAAATAGTGGGGCCAGACCGGGAGATGTGCTGATTTTAACCAAACCTCTCGGAATCGGAATTCTGACAACAGCGGCAAAAGCTGATTTGGTAAGCGAAGACCTTTTATCCCGCATTTATCAGCAAATGGCCACTCTGAATCAGGCTGCCCGGAATATTATGGTAAAATATCCGGTTCACAGTTGTACCGATGTAACAGGCTTTGCTCTTTTAGGCCATAGTTTTGAAATGGCTCAGGGCAGTCATTGTTCCATTCATATTATGACCAATCAGGTTCCTTATCATGAGGAAGCCTATGAACTGGCCTGCATGGGCTTTATACCATCGGGAGCTTATCGAAACAGGGATTTTGCCCAAAGCGGAGTAACGATTACAGGATCTGTTTCCCGGGCCATGGAAGACATTCTTTATGATCCTCAGACCAGCGGCGGCCTTCTCATTGCCTTACCGGAAAAAGAAGCGTCCGACTGCTTAAAACAATTAAAAGAAACCATTCCACAGGCAACCATTGTTGGTTATGTAACAGAATATCAG
>JALEPU010000104.1 GCA_022766905.1 Lachnospiraceae bacterium | reverse complement strand
GGTTCGAATCCTTCCCCATCCATCGGATCGAGAAAGATTAATAAGAGTCTCCTGTCGAAGAACGACAAGCGGTTCGAATCCTTCCCCATCCATTCAGGTAAATATCCTGAACCGCATATTTTATGTATGCCGGCGTGGCGGAACTGGCAGACGCACAGGACTTAAAATCCTGCGGGACTAATCTCTCGTACCGGTTCGATTCCGGTCGCCGGCATTATCTTAGTGAGAAGACTTAATCTGAAAGGGTTAGGTCTTTTTTCTATCGTTAGGAAGTATTTTTCTTCCGAAGAAATCTACTGAAAAGAATATAAAATTTTATGATGAAGCATAGGAGAAGATATCATAACGAAGTCGGGACAGAAAAAAATATCTGTATCCGGACTAAGTGGTCCCATGAACTATAAAGGTATTTTAGAAAGGCGAATTGTAGTGGCAGGAATAAAAGATGTAGCCAAAAGAGCCGGTGTTGGAGTTGGAACGGTATCCAGGGTATTGAATGGAAGCGGCTATGTGGCAGATGAAACAAAGGAAAAAATTGAAATTGCAATGAGGGAGCTTAATTATATTCCCAATGAATTGGCCAGAAATCTTTATCGTAAAAAGTCGGGTATTATTGCAGTGCTAGTTCCAAATATTTCCAATCCCTTTTTTGCGCAATTTGTAGAGTGTGTTGAGGAAGAATTGTATCTTGCCGGATTTAAAATGATGCTTTGCAATACAAAGAAAGAAAGTAATGCTGAATCGGAATATCTGGATATGCTGAATCGTCATATTGTAGATGGAGTAATTACGGGTGTACATTCGTTAGATGTAGAAGAATATAAAAAAATTCATAAACCTATTGTTGCATTGGATCGATATCTGGGAGAACATATTCCGGTGGTGTCGGTTGATCATAAAGAAGGTGGTCGTTTGGCAGCAGAAACTTTGATTGTAAATGGGTGTAAAAGGATCTTACACTTTATAGGAAATACGAATGTAGAATCGCCATATCATGAAAGGCATTATGAATTTGAGCGAATTATGAGAAAACATGATATTCAGACTACATGTTATGAATTGGAATGGAATCGTTTTGATTCGCAATATTATAAAGAAGTTGTCAAAGATGTTTTTTTGAAAAAAATAGAATTTGATGGTGTATTTGCTGTCGACAGACTGGCAATAGAATGTATGAATGAAGTGCTTCGCAGATATAAAAAAGTCCCGGAGGATGTTAAATTTGTATCCTATGATGGTACTTATGTTACTGAAATGGTTGAACCTCAATTGACAGCAGTTGTTCAGCCGATAGAAGGTCTGGCAAAAGAATCAGCACGTTTAATCTGCAAAATGGTAAATAATGGGAGGAAGTACGAAAATAAAAATATTGTATTGAGCGTTATGTTAAAAAAGAGAGGAACAACCATTCTTTAATGATAAAAATGAACGAAAAATCAATATAAATTTCTGCAATTATATACAAATTACAAAAAATAAATAAAAAAATATTGACAAGTTGTGGTGAAAGAGTATAATGAAGATAAATAAATCAAGTCGTGCACGTTTGGTTTTTTGAATGTGGAACGCGTTCCACATAGGCGCAGTTGTCATGTTTTTTATTTTTTTTAAATGTGGAACGCGTTCCACATTACAGTAATTAAGGAGGAAAAATATGAAAGTAAACAAATTAAAAAAGGTTCTTTCTGCAATCCTTGTGGGAACTTTATCATTGAGTCTTTTGGCAGGATGCGGCGGAAACAGTAATGAAACAGAGAAAGATGAAAGTGGAGCAACAGTTATCAAGTTCGGTATTCATGTGGCAAATCCTGCAGAGCAGGAACCTGTTACAAATAGTATTGTTGAGGCTTTTAATAAGGCGAATGAGGGTAAATATAAAGTAGAATTTGAAGCGGCAGATACAGAAACTCATTCTAAAAATATGAAATTAAAAGCAGAAGATGGAACCCTTCCACAGATTTTTTGGATTGAAGGTTCTGAGGCATCTGAGTATAGTGAAGCAGGTGTACTGATGGATCTGACAGAGTTCTTAAATGAAAATGCTGATATTAAAGAGGCTTTAGGAGGAATGGAAGAAGCATTTAAAGATGATAACGGACAGTATGGTCTTCCATATCAGTGTAATGTACAGGGAATCTTTTATAATAAAGAAATTTTCAAACAGGCAGGAGTTGAATATCCAACGGATGATACAACGTATGAAGAATTTATTGAAATGATTCAGAAATTGAAAAAAAGCGGAGTTACTCCTCTTGCAATCGGAAGCAAAAACAGCTCATTTGCAATGTGGGAGTTCAATGAATTCCTTGCAAGATATGGCTGGGAAGGTAACATCGGGAATATCCTTGACGGGAAAGATAAATTCAATAATAAAGAATTACTTGCTTGCTTTGAAAAGTTACAGGGCTTGAAGGATGCTCAGGCATTTCCGGAAAACATGGCAACCATCGAATACTTTGATGCAAAACAGCTTTTCGATGAAGGAAAGGCTGCTATGTTCGGAACAGGTCAGTGGGATTGTGCTGAATTTGATGAGAATCTTGGCGATAAGATTGGTTTCTGGTGGGGACCGAAATTTTCAGATACTCAAGCTGAACAGAATATTGTAATGAAAGTACCATCCGCACCAATCGGAGTCAGCGCAGCAGTTGCTGATGATGAAGAATTAAAAGAAGGTGTATACGAATTCCTGAAATTCTATTATGGCGAAGAAGCAGCAAAATTATCCTATGAAGGATCTATTTTCCCAGCAACAAATTATGAAGGTGTAGCAGCATCAGATTCACAGTATGCTATGAACGCAATGCTCGATGCACTGTCAAACGGATGGGCAAGCCCACAGGCAGCACCAGACCTTACAGTACCATCAGCAACTCAGGAAGCTTTATATGATGGAATTTTTGGAGTGCTGCAGGGAACATATGAACCTGCTGAAGCATTAGACAAAATAGATACGGCAGCAGAAAATAGTAAATAATATATATGGAGGCCTGTTGGGACTGAAATATTTTAAGAACCTGACAGGCTTTTTTGTAAAAGATAGGGTGACAGTATGCATTGGTTAAGTAAGAAAAAATATAAAATAGGCCTTATGCTTCCTACATTACTGGTTTACTGTATTTATATTATATTGCCGATAGGTATTGCGGTTTATTATAGTTTTACAAAGTATTCCGGAATTGGAAAAGCAAAGTTTGTTGGGTTGAAAAACTATATAAGACTGTTTCAGGATGAGCTGTTTTGGAGTTCGTTTAAGAACACAATGGCGATGTTTGTTCTCGCGTTTGTGTTATTGCTTACGTTATCCTTTTTGATTGCTCTTTTACTAAACAATAAACTTAAGGCAGTCGATTTTTCGAAGGCATTAATTTTTTCACCGGCGATTATTGCTCCAATTATTGTAGGTATTATTTGGGTATATATTTTAGACCCCAATATAGGTATTATTAACAATGTTTTGGATGCAATAGGGGCAGGTGCATTGAAACATAAATGGATTGGTGGAGAAAAATTATCTCCATACAGCATAGCAATTATTTATTTTTGGCAGCAGTTGGGTTATCTTGTCACAATTTTTATTGCAGGACTTAAGATGATTCCGACAGATGTACTGGAAGCTGTTAAAATTGATGGAGCTAACAGTATCCAGGAAATCCGATATGTAATCATTCCGATGATGAAAACAACGATTTCTACGGTAGCGGTGCTGATTATTACCGGTGTTTTTAAAATCTTTGAAATTGTTCAGCAGACTACAGGAGGCGGTCCAAATCATTTGTCCGAGACATTGGTAACGTACAGTTATTCTCAGACGTTTTCAAGTGGCGACTATGGATATGGTATGTCTTTGGCAACAGTGACATTCCTGATATCTCTTGTGATTACAGCCGTCTATTCAATATTGACGAGAGAAAAGGAGGCATAAGATATGGTAAATAAAAGAAAAAAGATAGTTCAGTATTTTTTAATGGCTATCATTACAATTTTGGTTGTATTTCCATTTTTATGGATGCTGATTCTTTCGTTTAAAACGAATTCAGAAATATTATCGACACCGTTATCGTTACCGAAAACATTAAATTTTGAAAACTATAAACATGCATTGGAAACTCTGAATTTCCCGAAATTATATGGAAATACAATATTTGTTTGTATAACATCTCTTGTAATTGAGTTAATAATAACTTTTTTCAGTTCATTTGTAATTGCAAGAATGGAATTTAAAAATGAGAAACTAAGAAAGTTATTATATGGTTTCCTTATTATGGGATTGTCAATTTCTCCGTTTATATTGCTGTTCCCAGTATATAAAATCAATGTATTTTTTGGGCTCAGGGGAAAAATGGCATTGATATTTCCATATGTCGCCACCTCTATTTCGTTTAATACATTGCTGTTGGTTGGTTATTTGAAATCACTTCCGGCAGAAATAGATGAGGCTGCAGTGATTGATGGCTGTAGTATTTGGGATTTGATGTTTAAAGTTATATTACCAATGACAAAGCCGGTTATTGCCACAGTTGTAATCTTTAATGTACTTTATATCTGGAATGAATTTCCGTTTGCGTCTGTTATGTTGAGGGATGTCACTGATTATACATTATCTATGGGAGCCTCATTCTTCAAAGGAACATACACGGTTGATTATGGCGGAATTGTGGCGTCAAGTGTTATGATTATCATTCCGGAGTTGATATTCTACGGTGTTTTCCAGAAGAATATTGTAGAAGGTATGACTGCCGGGGCAGTAAAAGGTTAATTTATTAAGTAATGATTCAAGAAAAAGGAGAAAAATATGAGTAAAGTATCAGGATTGTTTCAAGATTTAACAACAATTAAGAAAGCTAGAAACGGAAGACTTGCAAGTTGGGATCAAAGAGGGAAAAATCAGGATTACTGGGAGATTCCGGCGAAAGAGAGCATTGTACTCGGAGAGGTGGAAGGACCAGGATGTATTACCCATATTTGGATGACCTCCTCTTGTCGTAAAGTAAAGGCACCGAGTATTTTAGACCCTGTTCTTAATGCTTCGGCTGCACCGGTTATGGAGATTCACCCAGCACTTGGTGTTATATGGGATGATTATGATCCATTTTATTATAGAAAAGCCCTGATTAAAATCACATGGGATGATCAGGACACACCAAGTGTGCTTGCTCCGTTAGGTGATTTCTTCTGCATAGGAAATTGTTATCCGGGTAATTTTAGTTCGCTTCCATTTAATGTATCTTTGAAACCAGAAGAAGCTGGAAGATATGGTGCGCCTTGTTCTGTATCCTGTTATTTTCCAATGCCATTCAATAAAAAAGCTAAAATCGAAATAATTAATGAAAATGAGTTACCATTTATTTTATATTTCAATATTGACTATGAAATGTATAAGGAGCCATTGGATGAGAATACAGCATATTTCCATGCCTTATGGAGACGTGAAAATCCATGCGACGGATGGGGCCCGGATATTCAAACAAATGCACCGGAAGTAAATAATGTGACAAATTTTAAGGGAGAAGGAAACTATACGATTCTTGATGTAGAGGGAACCGGTCATTATGTTGGATGTAATCTGACCGTTAAGCACTATCAGGGAAGCTGGTGGGGAGAAGGTAATGACATGTTCTTTATTGATGGAGAAGAATATCCCAGCCTTAATGGTACCGGAACAGAAGACTATTTCAATCATGCCTGGGGCATGCAGAGAAATGCATATCCATTCTTTGGAACAATTGTTCATGAAGGCGATACAGATGGTTTTCAGGTGTCATATAGATTCCATATCACAGACCCGGTTCGCTTTGAAAAAAGTTTAAAAGTTACCATTGAACATGGACATGCAAATCATTTATCTGATGATTGGAGTTCGACAGCTTACTGGTATCAGACATTGCCTACAAGTAAAAAAATTACGATTCTTCCGGTGGAAGAAAGACTTCCAAATGTACCTGTTCTTCCGGAAAGAGAAATGAAGCTTCCGGAATTGACAGCAGAGATGAAAGCTGCAAGAGAATCCTGGGAAAAACGTTGGGAAGAATATAGCCCTGCCAGACAGGAACAGTTTAGAATTAAGGAAGAAAAGGCTCGCCGTGAATCAAAACTGAATACAGAATTTGCAAAAAAACTTCGTGACGAATATAAATAATTTGGAGGAGTCTTATGTCTAGAGAATTAATGCAAAAAAGAATTGAAAAGGCTCAGCAGGAAATTGATGCAAAAAAAGATATTATAAAGAACAAGGAGATGCGTCAGCATTATCATTTCATGGCCCAGACCGGCTGGATTAATGATCCGAATGGATTAATTTATTACAAAGGCAAATACCATTTTTTCTTTCAGTACAATCCGTATTATGGTTTCTGGGATTGTATGCACTGGGGACATGCGATAAGTAGCGATATGCTACATTGGGAGTATCTGCCATTGGCGTTGGCACCTTCTGAAATCTATGATGATCATCTTCGCGGCGGATGTTTTTCCGGCAGCGCGATCGAGCATGATGGAAAGTTGTTTTTAGTATTTACAGGTACAATGAATGATGGAAATGGTTTTGAGCAGACACAGTGTATTGCTTACAGCGAGGATGGAATTCACTTTGAAAAATATGAAGGCAATCCGGTCCTTACTGCTCCAGAAGGAGTTCCGACAGATTTTTTCAGGGATCCGAAAGTATGGAAACATGAAGATACTTACTATATGGTGTGCGGAGCAAGCCGAAATCACAAAGCTCAGGCACTTTTGTATCGCTCTAAGGATATGTTTCACTGGGAATTCTTCAATGTGCTGGCAGAAAGCCGGGGAGAATGGGGATATATGTGGGAATGCCCTGATTTCTACCCGATGGGAGATAAGTATGTGTTGATGTTCTCTCCAATGGGTGCGGGTGAACGTACCGTTGTATATCTGGTTGGTGATTTTGATTATCAGACAGGTAAATTTGATTACCATGTCAACGGAGAAATAGACTGGGGATTTGACTACTATGCACCACAGTCTTTTGTGGCACCGGATGGCCGAAGAATTATTGTTGGATGGGCTAATGCATGGGATTGGATGCCGTTCTGGAAGGATTGGGGTCCGACCTATAAAGAAGGTTGGTGTGGTTTTTTTAATATTCCGCGAGAGGTACGTTTGTTGGAAGATAATACACTGCAGTTTATACCAATCAGAGAAATCGAGACAATTCGTACGGATGCATGGAAACAGGAAAAACTGACACTGGAAGATGAGAAGATTGCAGTGAAAGCTGGAGATGGTGTTTCGTTTGAATGGAAATTAAAGATTGATCTGGAACAGACAGATGCCGACCGGTTGGAAATTGAACTTCGAAGTGGTAAAGGCCGAAAAACAGTTTGTATCTTTGATTTTAAAAAGGGGCGGATGACGGTAGATCGTAATGAAGCTGATGGATGGAGTAAAGGTATATCTGAAAGTACGTTATATCTGAAGGATAAAAAGGAATTAGATATTCATATTCTGTCAGATCAAAGTTCTGTTGAGATTTTTGCTGACCGGTATCGAAACAACCACTCGCTCAATGTTTATGCGGGAAATGATCAAAATAAGGTATATTTGTGTGCCTGTGGAGGAAAAGTGGCTTTTAAAGATTTAGAAACATATGGTTTAAAAGAATGTAACCGATAGGAGAGACAATATGCAAAAAAAATATGATGTGACAGCTCTGGGAGAACTGTTGATTGATTTTACAGAAAATGGTGAAAGTCAGCAGGGGAATGTGATTTTGGAGGCAAATCCGGGCGGTGCACCTTGTAATGTACTCTCTATGCTGGGCAAACTTGGAAAGAAAACAGCTTTTATTGGAAAAGTTGGAAATGATCAATTTGGAAAATTGTTAAAGGAAACCATTGAATTTGTTGGGATAGATTCCAGCAATCTGATTTTTTCTGAAAATGTAAATACAACACTGGCATTTGTACATACCCAGCCGGATGGTGACAGAGATTTTTCATTTTATCGAAATCCGGGTGCTGATATGATGTTAGAAAAAGAGGAAGTAAAAGCTGAAATTATCAAAAATTCCAGAATCTTTCATTTTGGTACTTTATCTTTTACCCATGAGGGAGTAAAAGAAGCCTCTGAATATGCAGTACATTGTGCGAAAGAAGCAGGTATATGTGTTTCTTTTGATCCGAATTTACGTGAGCCTTTATGGAACAATATGGAGGATGCCAGAAAAGCCATGTTATTTGGATTCCAGCATTGTGATATATTAAAAATATCTGATAATGAGCTGGTTTTTATTACCGGAGAAGAAGACTATGATAAAGGCATTGCTGTTCTGCTGGAAAAATATAAAATTCCTCTTATATGCCTCACATTGGGGAAAGATGGCAGCAGGGCATATTACAAAGGAATGCGAGTTTGTGCAGAGCCGTTTCTCCAGGAATCAACCATTGAAACTACGGGAGCAGGAGATACATTTACAGGTTGCATGTTGAATTTTATTTTAGATAAAGGGCTCGATAACCTGACAAAAGAGGATCTAAAAGAAATGCTGACGTTCGCGAATGCAGGAGCATCCCTGATAACAACAAGGCGCGGAGCATTAAAGGTAATGCCTGAAAAGAAAGATATTTTAGAATTAATTGCCCATTAGGTATTGCATATATGATTTCTTTCAATATAAAATGGCATAAAATTTACCAATAGAATCGTAAAAAACAGAAGAAAATAAAACCGTCTTGTTTGCAGACAATAAAAAAAGCAACGATACAATATTTGTTTTTTCAAATGTGTATCGTTGTTTTTTTGCCCCGGTATAAGTATGGATAAGAATTCTCAAATAGGTAGAATCGTATTGACAAATCTTTTAAAGAATTATAAGATACAAATAGTTAGTCAACTCTAACACAATACAAAGACGATTTTGCAAAAGAAAGAGAAAGAAAAACGCGAAACAGGCGTTTTCTTTTAACATTAAAGGTTAGTGAGAACTAACTAAGGAATGGGAGATGTTTTATGAGTGTAGTCATCATTGGAGGTAATGAATGCATGGTACGGCAGTATAAGAATTTATGCCGGAAATATCGGTGTAATGCAAAGGTATATCCAAAACAAAACAGCAGTCTGAAAGGAATCGGGAATCCGGATTTTCTTGTTCTTTTTACAGGTACGGTATCCCATAAAATGGTGCGGAATGCATTATCCGAAACGAAAGGACAGGATGTGAAGATCGTACGATCCCATACAAGTTCCATGTCAGCACTGAAAAATATTCTGGAAGAAAATGCAAAACAGGAGGAAATGGTATGTCCGATGAGATGATTATTCGTCATTGTTCCCCTACCCTTGCAGGTGTGAAGACCGGGAATCTATTTAGTTGTTCTTATACAGATAAAAAGGAGGTGTTTTCTAAAGTCCGGTCTTTAAATCGCAGACTTGTTCCAAAAGGAGTGAGGGTAATTCCATTGAAGTTATCTGTCGATCGTGTTTTACTTTATCTTTATCGTCCCAATAAGCTGGAAGATGATCTGGCAGTGGAGGATGCAGCAAAGTTGTTAAAAGAATATGGATATTCGGTAAAAGACTCTGCAAAGTGTGTGGTACGTTTGAGCAGACGTTTGAATGAATCTGAAGACTTTCCTCATGAGATTGGTCTTTTCCTGGGATATCCACCGGAAGATGTTCGGGGATTTATTGACAATCATGCGGAAGGGTACAAATGTGCCGGATGCTGGAAAGTATATGGGGATGAACTTAGTGCAAGAAAGAAATTTGATTGTTATAAAAAGTGTACAGACGTATATTGTTCTCAATGGGCAAAAGGAAAGAGTATTGAACGGCTTACAGTAGCTGTTTCATAGAGAAAATAAGTAGAAAGGTTGGTATATGAAATGAATAAAATTGCGATTGTTTATTGGAGCGGAACAGGAAATACAGAGCAGATGGCTTTTGCGGTTCTGGAAGGAGCAAAGGAAAAAGGGGCAGATGCTGTTTTGTTAACTTCAGCAGAATTTGATGTCTCTACGTTGAATACATATGATGCAATTGCTTTTGGATGCCCGGCTATGGGGGCTGAGGTATTGGAAGAATATGAATTCCAGCCAATGTGGGATGACTGCGAAGGGGCTCTTGGAGGAAAAAAGGTAGCGCTGTTTGGTTCCTATGGCTGGGGGGATGGTGAATGGATGCGTAATTGGGAAGAATCCTGTAGTACTGCCGGAGCAGTACTTGCCTGCGATAGTGTAATCTGCAATGAGGCGCCGGATGAAGAGGCACTGTCTGCCTGCAAAGCCCTGGGGGCTTCTTTGGTATAAAAACTGAATTCATAATTTTACAATAAGAGCCGGGATTTTCGGAGCCCCGGCTCTTAATTTTTGAATTTTTGTTATACTCCCTTGCCTTGTTGGTGGCGCCACCATTGATTGATCCGGTTATAAAGAAGCGCAAATGATGGCCATTAAAAATGAAAAGAATTCTGCGAAGTATGAAGAGCAGACGATCTGGATTGAAACCGGCTGGAACTCGGCGCTGCCTGTAAAAAATGCGGCACTTTCTGTTTTCTCTTCTATGGAACGATTTGTAAAAATGATAGAAAGAGAGGATTTACTGGATATTATCTGGTTTCAAAAGCAGAAAGTATTTTTTCAAAAAAATCGTTATGCAGTACAGGTGAAATCCGGATTTGGGAAAGATTATGTAAAACAGGGCCTGATTCAGGCACAAAAAAACGCAGAAGAGTTAGCTCAGATTGTTGATGCAGGATAGGATTTCCGGCAATCGAACAGCAACATGGAAAAACTGGAAAGAATGATGACGGAAAGGAGATAACAAATGTGTGAATTATTTGGAATCAGTTCAAAAAATCCATATTCGATCAATACATATCTGAAGGAATTTTTTTCTCATAGTGGTGTTCATCCTCATGGATGGGGCATGGCTTTTATGGAAGGAAATCAGGTTCAAATCGAAAAAGAGCCCATTCAGGCAACGAAAAGTAATTATCTGAAAGAGCGTCTTACAGTTCCGGTTCTGGTCAGAAATGCCTTCGCACATATTCGTTATGCGACGATCGGTAATGTAGAATATCGGAACTGTCACCCGTATACACAAAGAGATTACAGTAAAAGACAGTGGACCCTGGTTCACAATGGAACTATTTTTGACTGTCCCCCGCTTAGCCGATATGTGGGAATTCAAACCGGGGATACAGACAGTGAGAGAATATTGCTATATCTGGTTGATGTAATCAATAAGAAGGAAGAAGAACTGGGAAGAAAAATGAGTGGAGATGAAAGATTTTATTTGCTGGATACTGTCATTGCAAAGATGGCAGAGGGGAATAAGCTGAATCTTATGTTTTTCGATGGGGAACTGTTTTATGTGCATACGAATTACGCCGATTCCCTGTATAAACTGGAAAAGCAGAATCAGGTTCTTTTTTCTACCTCACCATTGGGAAAGGAACAATGGGAGCCGGTTCTATTTACGACGCTTCAGGCTTATCGGGATGGAGAACTTTTGTATCGGGGAACGAATCATGGAAATGAATATAAGGATAATGAAGAAAATATAAAACTTTTATATCGGATTTTTTCAGATTTATAATTTCTTATTATATTTACAGATAATTTACGTGAGACTCACAGTGAATTGATGCTTTTGTTTTTATAATATTTTTGAAAACTGAGATAATAACAATGAAGAAGAAAGAAGAAAGAGGAAATACGATGGAACAATTAAGAGCGAAAAAAGGATTTATCTGTGATATGGATGGGGTGATTTACCATGGCAATCGTCTCCTGCCCGGCGTAAAAGAATTTGTGGATTGGCTTTATCGGGAGGAAAAGTAATTTTTGTGAAAATAAAATACGTCCTCTGGTGTACACAAATTGTCTGTACCCCAGAGGACGTCTACTTTTTACGATTATATTATGGCCTTTCTTTTATTGAAACGGAAAAGTTGTTTATTTGTCTACCTTTGGAAGACTTGCAAATCCAGGTTCCAGATCTTCGTCTGTTGGAATGTAGTCGCTCATGGTTCCGTCATTGTATGCCTGATATGCATAAAGGTCAAAATAACCGGTTCCGGTAAGACCGAAGAGAATTGTTTTTTCTTCTCCGGTTTCTTTGCACTTCAATGCTTCGTCGATGGCAACCCGGATAGCATGGCTGCTTTCCGGAGCTGGCAGAATACCCTCTATTCTTGCAAACTGGGTTGCTGCCTCAAAGACAGAGGTCTGTTCTACGGCAACAGCTTCCATCAGTTTGTCATCGTATAACTGAGAAAGTGTTGTACTCATACCATGGAAACGAAGACCGCCGGCATGGTTTGCAGATGGAATAAAGCCGCTTCCCAATGTATACATCTTAGCCAGAGGACAGATCATACCGGTATCACAGAAATCATAAGCATATTTTCCACGTGTGAAACTTGGGCAGCTTGCCGGTTCTACTGCTATGATACGATAATCTGCTTCGCCTCTTAATTTTTCACCCATAAATGGAGAAATTAAACCGCCAAGGTTGGAACCGCCTCCGGCACAGCCAATGATAATGTCCGGTTTAATACCATACTTATCCATTGCACTCTTAGCTTCCAGACCGATGACAGACTGATGTAAAAGAACCTGATTCAAAACGGAACCTAATACATAACGGTATCCTTCATTGGTAGTTGCAACTTCTACTGCTTCGGAAATTGCACATCCAAGGCTTCCTGTGGTTCCCGGATGCTCGGCAAGAATTTTCTTTCCAACTTCTGTATCCATGGAAGGAGATGGAGTTACAGAAGCACCGTAGGTTCTCATAACTTCACGACGGAAAGGTTTTTGTTCATAAGAACATTTTACCATAAATACTTTACAGTCCAGACCCAGGTATGCGCATGCCATGGATAGGGCAGTACCCCACTGACCTGCACCGGTTTCTGTAGTAACACCTTTTAATCCCTGTTCCTTTGCATAGTATGCCTGAGCAATTGCAGAGTTTAACTTGTGGCTTCCGGAAGTATTGTTTCCTTCGAATTTATAATAAATCTTAGCAGGGGTATCCAGTGCTTTTTCCAGACAATAGGCACGTACCAGAGGAGATGGGCGGTACATTTTATAGAAATCCTGGATTTCCTGCGGAATATCAAAGTATGCAGTTGTCTCATCCAGTTCCTGACGGATTAATTCGTCACAAAATACGGGACGAAGATCATCAAAAGTCATCGGTTCTAAGGTAGCAGGATTTAAAAGTGGAGCCGGTTTGTTCTTCATATCGGCACGCATATTATACCACTGCTTTGGCATCTCATTTTCTTCTAGATAGATTTTGTAAGGGATTTGTTTTGTTTCACTCATAATGCTCTTCCTTTCTTATAAAAATATAATTCGTGTCTTATAGAACATGATATGAGGTAGGGGTTACCTCAGATAGCAGATGTCGTTCACTGTCGCAGCGAAGTCCTGCCGGAGGACTTGCACTTTGTTACAAAAACAAAAAACTCCTGTCCTAATCGATAGGACAGGAGATCAATTCTTCCTGCGGTGCCACCTATATTCATCCAATGGGATGCACTCAATCATGTACCAACATACATGTTCCGCAATAACGGTCGGAATCCGTCGCGCCTACTGAAAGAGAACTTTCTTTGTTCGGTTTGCCCTCACAAGCCCATTCCTTCTATTCGGTATCACTGCAATCCCATCACCTGCAGCTCTCTGTGCATACGATAACATAGAAGTACTCTTCTTGTTCACAGGTTTTATCTTTTTTTATCATACTGTATTTTGGTGTGATTTGTCAAGACTATAAGATGACTTCGCAGACATTTTATGATATACTAAGAAAGCTCATAGATTATTCGGAATGGATGAAGGACTATGACCGAATAAAATAAAAACAAAGAGGATACATTAAGAAAGGAAGAGATGGGTATGACAAGAAATACGAGAACAGAGTATATGGTGCAGATGGCACTTTTGATTGCTGTTGTAATCATTATGGCTTTTACTCCGATTGGATATATTAAAGCCCTGGGTCTGGAGATTGCTTTAGTTGTAATTCCGGTGGCTGTAGGAGCTGTGTTTTTAGGACCAAAAGGAGGTGCAGTGCTGGGAGCAGCTTTTGGATTGACCAGTTTTGCCCGTTGTTTTGGTCTGAGTGGATTTACGACCATGCTTTTTGGGCTGAAACCGATTGCAATGACATTTACCTGCCTGGTGCCAAGAATTCTGGAAGGATGGCTGACCGGTCTTATTTATCAGGCGCTGAAAAAAGCAAAAGCAAAGGGTGCGGTTCTGATTGCCAGTCTTTGCTGTCCAATTCTTAATACATTGATGTTTATGACCTGTATTGTACTGTTTTTCTATCATACAGATTATGTACAGGGATTTGTAACGACTCTCCATGCAACGAATCCGGTTATGTTCGTTGTACTGTTCGTAGGAATTAACGGAGTTGTAGAAATTCTTGCCTGCGGCCTGATTGGAACAGCTGTTTCGAAAGCCCTGCTTCGAATGAAACGATAAAAGGAAAAGGAGATTGGAAAAAAATGAGAGCTTATGAAAGATTTTTAAAATATGTGTCTTATACAACACCAAGCAATGAGGACAGTCATTCCTCCCCTTCTTCTCAGTGTCAGTTTGAGCTGGGCCGGGCCCTGGTCCAGGAACTAAAAGAGATTGGAATCGAGGATGCCCAGTTAGATGAATATTGTTATGTATATGGTCACCTTCCTGCAACAAAGGGGCTGGAAGACAAGCCATGTCTTGGATGGATTGCCCATATGGACACCGTAGCTGATTTTTGTGATCATGATGCAGCTCCTGTTGTAACAGAAAATTATGACGGAAAAGATTTTGTTCTTGGTTCCAGCGGACGGGTTCTGTCTGTGGACGTTTTTCCTCATTTGCCTGATTTGAAAGGGCAGACGCTGATTACGACAGATGGAACTACTGTGTTAGGAGCAGACGATAAAGCAGGAATTGCAGCCATTATGACGCTTTTAGAACGGCTTCAGACAGAACAGATTCCTCATGGTCCGATTGCTGTTGCTTTTACCCCGGATGAAGAAATCTGCAGGGGAACGGATCATTTTGATCTGGAGAAATTCAATGCTCAGTTTGGTTATACCATTGACGGAGGAAAAGAGGGAGAAATTGAGTATGAAAACTTTAATGCCGGAAGTGCGGTTGTTACCGTAGATGGCGTAAATGTACATCCGGGTTCTTCCAAAAATGTGATGATCAATGCCAGTCTGGTTGCCATGGAATTTAATGCAATGCTTCCTACAGGGGATACCCCAAGAGATACAAAAGAGTATGAAGGATTTTATCATCTGACTTCCATGGAGGGAAATGTTGCTCATGCCCAGTTAAATTATATCGTAAGGGATCATGATGCAGCGGCTTATGAGATGAGAAAGAAAACCCTGGAACATATTACTGAACTGCTAAATGACAAATGGGGCGATCATCGGGTTACTCTGACTTATACGGAGCAGTACCGCAATATGGAAGAGATCATAAGAGAACATCCTCATTTAGTGGAAAATGCGAAAAAGGCCTGTGAGCTTGCAGGAGTTGAGCCGATTGTGATGCCGATTCGGGGCGGCACAGATGGAGCGATGTTAAGCTTTAAAGGACTCCCATGTCCGAATCTTGGAACCGGCGGATACGGGTTCCATGGCCCTTATGAACATATTACGGCAGAAGCCATGGATCGAGTAACCAATATTGCGATGGAAATTGTAAAACTTTATTCCGCCCAATAACAGTAACATATGCGTAAGAATCCCATAATATAACTTATGAGCAGGAAAGAAGGGCTTCAAAGAGAAGAAGACTGTATTTCAAGAAAGCTCATATGATTCGATTGATAAAGGAGCGATGTTTTGTGAATTCATGCAAAAATCCATGTCATCCATGCGGACGGGATTCTTACCAAAAAGAAATGCCCCTTGCCATGGCCTGTGTGCCATGGCAAAGGTGGAGAGAAATCTACCAGCCGGATGAAGGCCTTTCCTGCGGCACCATTTTTAAAGAATTAAACCTGCCCTTTACGGGAAGGAGGGTGTGCAGATAATGGCTGATTATGATAGAAAGAAACTGATGCATTATATTGATGCGGTATCTTTTGCGGTAGATGATTCCAAATTGTTTTTGGATACCCATCCGGAAGATAAAGAGGCTCTGGAATATTTCGATAACTACAACAATGCCAGAAACCGGGCGTTGAATCAGTATGCAGCATATTTTGGACCTTTGACCATTTCTACAGCATCCTGTGACAGAAGCTGGCAGTGGGCAAAGGAACCATGGCCATGGGAAATGGAGGATTAGCTTATGTGGAATTATGAAAAAAGACTTCAGTACCCGGTAAAGATCAAACGAACCGATGCAAAAATGGCAAAGATGATTATTACTCAGTTCGGAGGCCCGGATGGAGAACTGGCTGCTTCCATGCGGTACCTGGCTCAGCGCTACGATATGCCTTATCGGGAGATTGCCGGGCTGCTTACAGATATCGGTACAGAGGAACTGGCACATATGGAAATGATCTGTACCATTGTGCACCAGCTGACCAGAGATCTGACACCGGAGCAGATTAAGGCAGAAGGATTTGAGGACTATTATGTGGACCATACTTTGGGTGTATGGCCCATGGCCGCCAGCGGTGCTCCCTTTACTTCGAATTATTTTCAATCAAAAGGAGATCCCATTACAAATCTGACAGAAGATATGGCAGCAGAACAAAAGGCAAGAACCACCTATGATAATATTCTTCGTCTGGTAAAAGACCCGGATATCTGTGATCCGATTCGTTTCCTTCGAGCCAGAGAAATCGTTCATTTCCAAAGATTTGGGGAAGGATTAAGGCGGGTACAGGATCAATTGGATTCCCGGAATTTCTATGCATTTAATCCATCTTTTTCAAATCCCAAAAAATGCAATGGAAGGTAGAAGGAAGATGAGAGCCTATGTTAGAGGAATTGAATGAGGTATTAGAACTGATTTTAAAGGAACCGCCTTCGGTGTATGGGTATTTAAAAGGAAACGGTAAAAATCCAAAGATTCAGGGAATGGTTCTTTTATATCCTTTGTGGCAGGGGAGCTTTGTCATAGCTATGGCAGAAGGATTGCCTGGAAACGGCTTTCTTGGATTCCATATCCATGAAGGAGAACAGTGTACCGGAAATGAAAAAGACCCTTTTATGGATGCGGGAATGCATTTTAACCCGACTCATGAGGAGCACCCAAATCATGTTGGGGATCTGCCGCCTCTTTTGGTAGAACGGGGAAGAGCTTTAGAAGCCTTTTATTCCGGGCGGTTTTCTCCGGAGGAAGTGACAGGAAAAACTGTCATTATTCATGGGATGAGAGATGATTTTTCTGCCCAGCCTTCCGGGGATTCGGGAGAAAAGATTGCCTGCGGCCGGTTGATCAGGAACGATTGGAACTGATGATATCAGATGGAGGATGAATCCCGACTTTTCAGGCTGTGAGCAAGAAATATATCAGTGGCGGGTATCAATCCCCTATCTGATATACGCTTTGTGAGCCTTGAATAAAGAAAGAAGTCTGTATGGATGTGAAAATCATTTTGCAAAAAACAGACTTCTTTTTTTGTTGTATTTTTTTGGAAATTTCGATATAATGAGAAAAAAAGAACAGGAGATTGGTATGTCGTATCGAATGTGGAGAAAAAGCCAGCCTTTTGTATCAACAGAAGGGAAAAGAGGATTTTTTGATCTTTCCTATGGTGCAAAAAGTGAAAAACAAAAACTGGATATCTGGCTTCCTGAGAAAGGGGATGGGCCGTTTCCGGTGATTATATCGATTCATGGCGGAGGCTATCTTGCGCTGATGGGAAGTCTCTGTGAGAAGGAAGAATATTTTGATATAGAAGAAGATGAGAATCGTTTGGTTCCTGCGAAAGTGACGGGTTGTGTTGCCTGGTATCCTCTTGTGGATATTGGAACAGCAGAACGCCAGCTTAAGATGAACAGTATTATAAATCGGGATTTATTCGGTCCATCTTTGGATGAAAGTCCGGAATATGAAGAAGCATTTCCCCTTCTTCATGAAGATGAATTTCCTTTTTATGAAGTGAAAGACGGAATGAAGGAACGGTTTCTGGGGGCAGAAGCTTCCAAAGAGGATGAAAAACGGGCAGATGCAAAGACCTATCTTCATAAGGGAATGCCACCGATTTTCATTCAGCATGGAAGCAGAGACGAGATCGTACCGATGCAGCAGTCGTTAGAGTTTGCTCTTGCCGCAGAAGAAATTGCAGGGAACAACTGGGGCAGGATCGAGATCATCCCTGAGGCCATCCATTCTTCGGTTCTCCTGGAGACGAAAGAGAATCTTAAGAAGGTCTTTGATTTTATCGACGAGATAAATAAGAATCAAATGAATGTATGAGCTTTTTTGTGGGACAATGAAAGAAGAGGTGATAAAAAAGTGAAAGCATTATATTTTGATGGCAATGATCCGGTTTATCGAACGGATTATGAAAAGCCGAAACCATCTAAAGGGCATAGTCTGATCCGGGTTCTGGTATCAGCAATCTGCAATACAGACAGGGAAGTGATCCGAGGGTATCGCCCTGATTTCAGGGGAGTATTAGGCCATGAATTTGTAGGAGTTGTGGAAGAATCGGAAGATCAAAGCCTGATTGGCAGGCGGGTGGTCGGAGAGCTGAATGAAGGCTGTGGCCAGTGTCTTTATTGTAAGACAGGAAGAGAAAAGCACTGTGTGACCAGGAAAGTCATTGGGATGGAAGGTCTGGATGGAACATTTGAAGAATATTTTGTATTGGCCAATCATCTGATTCATCCCGTACCGGATGAAATTCCTACGGAAAAAGCCATTTATACAGAACCCTTGGCAGCAGCTTTGGAGATTCCGAGCCAGATCCACATCCGGCCTGATTATAATGTAGCTGTCATCGGAGACGGAAGACTGGCTCTTATGATTACTCAGGTGCTTTCTCTTTACGGGGTAGATCTTACGGTCATAGGAAAACACGAAGAAAAACTTTCTTATTTTAAAAAATATGCCAAAACCACGACAAAGACAGATGAGACATTTGAGATTGTAGTAGATGCTTCCGGTGCACCTTCCGGAATAGAGATGGCAAAACAGCTGGTACGAAAGAAAGGAATGATTGTGTTGAAGAGCACCTATGCAGGAACAACCAATATCGACCTGAGTTACTTTGTTGTCAACGAGATTACAATCGTGGGAAGCCGATGTGGCCCTTTTGAGCCGGCATTGGAGCTTCTTTCTAAAAATCTGGTGGAATTTCCGCCAATTGAACTTTTCGAGCTTCAGGATTATGAGAAAGCTTTCGCATCGAAAGCATTTAAAAGCGGATTTATTTTTTGATATTTTATTTGTTTCTTAAAGCGAAAAGTGAAAAATGGATTAATTTTTTGGTAGTATTGTACCAAAAAAAATGTTAAAATAGAACTATCAATTTTTTATATTTTAAAGGAGGAACTGTTATGAGAAAATTTATAGCAGCCATGCTGTGTCTTGTGATGACAGCATCTTTACTGGCTGGCTGTGGTGGAAGCAGCAAGGATAATGCAGAAAGCACAACCGCAGCAGCAGAAGCATCCGGAGAAGGACTGAAGATTGCAATCGTAAGTTCTCCATCCGGTGTTGACGATGGTAGTTTTAACCAGAACAATTACAATGGTATCCTGGCATTTATTGAAGAAAATCCGGATGCAACAGTTACGCCGGTCAAAGAACCAACCGGTGACGTAGCAGCTGCAGTTCAGGCTGTTGCGGATATTGTTGCAGATTACGATGTGATCGTATGCTGTGGTTTCCAGTTTGCAGGTATTGGCACTCTGGCTGAAGAAAATCCGGACGTTGACTTTATTTTAGTTGACTCATACCCAACCAATGCAGATGGAGAAGAGGCTGTTTATGACAATGTTTATGCGATGCAGTTCAAAGAACAGGAAGCTGGTTTCTGCGCAGGTGTAGCTGCTGCATTAGAGACAAAGACAAACAAAGTAGCAGTAGTAAATGGTATTGCATATCCATCTAATGTAAACTATCAGTATGGATTTATGTCCGGCGTGAATTATGCCAACAAAAATTATGGTTCCAAAGCTGAAATCGTAGAACTTCCTTCCTACGCAGGTACCGATGTAACAGGTGCAAACGTTGGCGGTAACTATATCGGAAGCTTTAATGATGAAGCAACAGGAAAAGTAGTTGGAAAAGCTTTAATTGACGAAGGTGTTGATGTAATCTTAGTAGCTGCAGGCGGCGCCGGCAATGGTGTGTTTACAGCAGCAAAAGAAGCTGACGGCGTTTACTGCATCGGCTGTGACGTTGACCAGTTTGATGATGGCGTAGTAGATGGCGATAAGAACATTATCCTTACTTCCTGCCTGAAAGTGATGGACATGAACGTAGAACTACAGTTAAATAAAGTAAAAGACGGTTCCTTTAAGGGCGAAAATGCTCTTTTAGGTGCTGATACTGATTCTACCGGATATGTAAAAGAAGAAGGAAGACATCAGATGTCCGAAGATACAATCACAAAGATTGATGAAGCTTTTGCAAAAGTGAAATCCGGAGAAATAGTTCCGGCTGCTAACTTTAATGAAATGACTCCGGACAATTTTACAGGTCTGTAAAAGAAAGACTGTAGTTTGCAGTTAAAAGTATATAACGGAATAATCAAAGAGGGGAAATCTGATCCTGATTTCCCTTCTTTTGCTTATGAAAAGAAAGTTAAGAGTATGTACGAGGGTTTCGGGAGGTATCGATGTCTGAATATATCGTAGAGATGAAAAATATTACAAAAAGATTTCCCGGTATTGTAGCCAATGATTCTGTTACTATACAAATAAAAAAAGGAGAAATCTATGCATTACTGGGAGAGAATGGAGCAGGCAAATCTACCTTGATGAGTATGCTGTTTGGGATGTATGAACCCGATGAGGGAGAGATTTATGTAAGAGGAAAAAAGGAAGTAATTTCTTCCCCCAATTATGCAACTCAGTTAAATATTGGTATGGTGCACCAGCACTTTAAACTGGTTTCCAATTATACAATAGCAGAGAATATTATTATGGGAGTAGAGCCGATTAAAAAATTTATGGGCTTATTTCCGTATGTAGATATAAAGTCTTCCAATGAAAAAATAGCGGAGCTTTCGAAGCGTTACGGCTTGGAAGTAGATCCGACCAAAAAGATAGAAGACATTAATGTATCCACCCAGCAAAGGGTAGAAATCTTAAAAATGCTTTATCGGGAAGCGGAAATTCTGATTTTTGACGAACCGACTGCGATCCTGACACCGCAGGAGATTGACTTTTTGCTGGATATTATAAGGGGATTGAAAAAAGCAGGTAAGACTATTATTCTGATTACTCACAAATTAGAAGAAATTAAGAAAGTAGCTGACCGTTGTGCCATCTTGTGTCGTGGAAAGCTGGTGGATGTGCTGGATGTGGCGTCTACTTCAACAAAAGAGATGGCAAACAAGATGGTAGGAAGAGAAGTTTCTTTCCAGAGAGAAAAACCGGAACCATCCTATGGAGATGTAGTTCTTTCCGTAGAGAATCTGACCGTAAAAGATGAAAATAAATTTGAAGTCGTAAAAAATGTCTCTTTTTCCATTCGCGGAGGAGAAATCCTGGCTATTGCCGGAGTATCGGGAAACGGTCAGGTAGAGATTGCAGATGCCATTGCCGGTCTTTTGCCAACCGCATCGGGAAAGATTACGTTAAATGGCAAAGATATTACCGGTTACACGGTGCGAAAGAGGATTCGGGAAGGTATTTCCTATATTCCGGAAGACCGTCAGACCTATGGCCTGATTCTGGACTTTACCTTAAGTGATAATCTGGCATTAAAAAATTATAATCAGGAACCATTTTCGAAAAAAGGTATTTTAAACCAGCAAAAATTCGAGGAATTTGGAAATCAATTGATTGAGGGCTATGACATTCGAAGCGGACAGGGAAATAAAACCATTGTTCGTTCCATGAGTGGAGGTAATCAACAAAAGGCAATCATTGCCCGCGAAGTAGAGCAGGATTCCAATCTTACGATTTTTGTACAACCGACCCGGGGACTGGATATCGGAGCCATTGAAAATATCCATAACCAGATTATTCGGGAACGATCAAAAGGAAAAGCAATTTTATTGATTTCCCTGGAATTGGATGAGGTAATGGAACTGGCCGATACCATTGCTGTTATTTACAATGGAGAAATTTTAAAAACAGCAGATGCCAAAGATTTATCGGTAGAAGAAGTAGGAGAATTTATGATGGGGGTGAAAAAGTAGATGAAACAAAAAGGAAATCCCATTACCAGGCTGTTTGTAAAACTGCTTGGCAATGAAAAATATCAAAAATTTACAATCCCGGTGTTTGCAATTCTCCTTAGCTTGATTTTTGGCGGAATTGTGATTCTGATTCTCGGAAAAAATCCAATTTCAGTTTATGCCAATCTGCTGCAGGGCTCCGGCGTGCTGCCAAAGCCTAAATATGCCGGTGGCAAAAGCATGCTGACAGACTTTTTCAGCTTTTTAAATTACTGGACTCCAATGATTTTTGCGGCCCTTGCAGTAGCCGTTGCATTAAAAGCGGGATTATTTAACATTGGTGTTTCCGGTCAGATGCTTGCAGCAGGCTTTGTGTCTTCTATTCTGATCGGCTATTCTACCTTAAGCGCTCCGATTGCCAAACCGTTGGCTTTCGTCATATGCCTTATCGTTGGTGGCTTAGTGGGAGGCCTGATTGGATGGCTGAAATACAAGTTTAACATTAATGAGGTTGTTTCTTCGATTATGATCAACTACATTGTGGAATATGTCGTAGCATTTTTTATCTACACCAAATATGTAGATCCGGTATCACGGCAGTCCTTAAAAATCAGCGATGCTGCAAGAATGACTCTTACCAGTGTGGAGATTGGCGGGTATAAATTCGATATTCCTCTTGGTATTGTGATTGCCTTTCTTGCGGTTTTCGTGATTCATTTTATTTTTAAGAAGACCACCTTTGGTTATGAATTAAAAGCAGTGGGTGCGAACCGGAAAGCTGCTGGCTATGCGGGAATTTCTGTTGGGAAAAATATGATTCTGGCGATGATGATTTCCGGTGTGCTGGCAGGAGCAGCCGGTTCTACTTATTACATGGGTTACTTTGCATCAATCCAGCCGAAAGTGCTGGCAAGTACCGGATTTGATTCCATTGCTGTTGCACTTTTGGGAAATTCCAATCCGATTGGCATTATTTTTGCCTCTTTCCTGATTTCTGTCATTGGAAAGGGAAGTACCTATTTAAGTTCCAGTGCCAGTCTGGATGCAGAAATTGCATCTGTTATTACCGGTTTGATTCTTCTGTTCAGCGCCTGTGGCGTTTATATTCAGTATAAAGTAAAACGAAGCAAGGATCGTCTGGAAGAAATGGACAAACAGAAAGAAACGGAGGTAGAAAAATGATAGACAAAACAATAATTGATGGTTTATCCTTTGCGTTGCCTCTGTTTGTGATGGCAATTGGCGGTATTTACAGTGAACGAAGCGGAATTACCAACCTGGCCCTGGAAGGACTTCAGGGAGTGGGTGCTTTTATCGGTGCCCTGGTCGCGATTTTGCTGATGCAGTCTCTGGGAGAAAATTCTCAGATTCCTTACTATGCTGCAATGCTCTTTGCAATGCTTGGAGGAATGGCTTATTCGGTTCTTCACGCTGTGCTTTGTGTAAAGTTCAAGGCAAATCAGGTTATCAGCGGTGTCGTAATCAACATTCTGGCTTCTTCTCTGACTGTGTTTCTGACAAAAGTAATCAACAGAGTTGCTTTCGGAGCACCTTCTGATAAATTTGTATTAAGTGTCTCTCAGAGATGGACGGTGCCCGGATTATCCAAAATACCGGTTCTGGGCGCAGTCTTTAAAGACATGTATCCTTTTGAGTTGATTATTGTGGTTGTGGCAATCATTGCCTGGTATGTGCTTTATAAAACCAGGTACGGCATGCATCTTCGTGCCTGCGGAGACAATCCTCATGCAGTTGATGCGGCAGGTATTGATGTAGCAAAGATTCGTTTCAGTGCCGTTATGGTATCCGGAGCTTTATCCGGTCTTGCCGGTATGTGTTTTGCTTATTCCATTTCTGCAAAATTCTCTTCCGGTATTTATGTAGGCTATGGTTATCTTTCTATTGCAGCCCTGATCTTCGGAAACTGGAAAATTATACCAACTTTGGCAGCCTGCCTTTTATTTGGGTTTGCCAAGTCCGGCGGATATCAGATCGTTCAGTATCTGGGAATGCCGAGCAGCTATTCAGACCTTGTGATGGTACTGCCTTATGTACTGACACTGCTTCTTTTAGTATTCTTCTCCAAACACAATGATTCACCAAAAGCGCTTGGAGAAATATATGATAAAGGTAAGAGATAGGAGGTTTTTGCTATGAATATTCGAATTTATAACGCAAGAATTCTTACTATGGAAGAAAATCAACCTGTTTTTTTCGGGGAGATTCACATTAAAGAGAACAAAATTGCTTACGTAGGACCGAAAATGGAACCGGATGAAACTGCGTTGTGGGGAAGAGAAATCGATGCAGAAGGAAATCTGATTATGCCAGGGTTTAAAGATGCCCATACTCATTCCGGTATGACCTTTCTCCGTTCCTATGCGGATGATCTGCCTTTGCTGGATTGGCTGAACAAACAGGTATTTCCGATGGAAGCAAAATTAACACCGGTGGATATTTATCATTTGTCGAAACTTGCGATTATGGAATATCTGACCAGCGGAATTACAGCTAATTTTGATATGTACCTGACACCGGATACCATTGCGAAAGCTTCTTACGACTGTGGATTTCGAACGGTCATGGCAGGTGGTCTGAATGATTTTGCTCAATCTTTTGAAGAACTGGAAAGATGGTATGAAGAATATAAGGACCCGGAAAGCCTGGTTACGTTCCGCCTTGGCTTCCATGCGGAATATACAAACTCTTATGAGAACCTGCAAAAGCTTGCGGCCTTGTCGCATAAATATAAAGCACCGATCTGTGCTCATAATTCAGAGAGTAAATCAGAAGTAGAAGGCTGCATCGAGCGATATGGAGTTACCCCAACCGTTCTTTTTCATCAGCTTGGCATGTTTGATTATGGCGGAACTTACTATCACTGCATCCATATGACAGATGAAGATTTGGATATTTTGAAGGAAAATAACATTTATGTGGTAACAAATCCGGCTTCGAATATGAAGCTGGCAAGCGGAGTTGCCAGAGTGGAAGATATGCGAAATCGGGGAATCCATGTAGCCATTGGGACAGACGGTCCTGCCAGCAATAATTGTCTGGATATGTTCCGGGAGATGTTTCTTACGACAGCTCTTGCCAAACTGCGTGCAGACGATGCTTCAGCTTTGGATGCAGAACAGGTGCTTAAGATGGCAACTGTAGAAGGTGCCCATGCAATGGGGCTTACCAATGCAGATGTTCTGGCAGAAGGTAAATTTGCAGATTTGATTCTGATTGATCTTCATCAGCCGAATATGCAGCCACTGAACAATATTGTAAAAAATATTGTTTACAGCGGAAGCAAACAGAATGTGAAGATGACCATGGTCAATGGCAGGATTCTCTATGAAGACGGTAAGTTTTGCATAGGGACGCCAGCGGAAGAAATCTATGAGAAAGCCAATGAAATAATAGCAAGGATGAAAGTGAAGTAATTTTATCCATCCTGTGTTTGAGGAGTCGATTTGGTACAAAAGGAGGCTTCCTTTGCCGTTGTCTCTTTTGGGGAATTTCTACAAAACAGCGTCTTCAAGATTTTATTGCCGGATGTTCGTCAGAACTCAAAGCAGCTTTTAAAAATTTATAAAGAAGAGTTACAAAAAGAACCATCACAATCTGTCCGAAAGACAGATTGTGATGGTTCTTTTTTATTTTTAGAAGCTGCTTTTCAAACAATACTACCGTCCGGCATTTTTTCAGACACTGTTTTGGAAATTCTGTCAAAAGAGACAAATGTAAAATCGGACCTCAATTTGTACCAAAGCGACTTTGAGTTTCAAAGCAGATGCAGATATGCATGTCCGATAATTTATAATCATATGAGCGGGGCCTTATTTGAACAAAGATATGACATCTTTATTTTTCAATATTTCTCCTTCTTTTTTAGGAAAGGATTTTTATATGATAAGAAATAGGTTATATAGAGTATTATAAATTGAAAGAGTCAGTGCATACATGGGAATAGAAAATCGCTTGACAACGGCACCGTTTTTTTTTATAATGTTTTGTACCGAACAGTTCGGAAAAGAACTATTTGGAAAAGGAGAAAGGAGAGAAGATTCTTTATGATGGAGCAATTATGGAATTATAAAGCGGCTTTTCAAAAAGCGTATACGAAATCCATAGAACCGGTCTGTGAAGCCTATCATCTGACTCGGACGGAGTTGGATATTCTTTTGTTTCTTGCAAATAACAGTTTGTTTGATACAGCAACAGATATTGTGGAGAAAAAGGGGATTTCCAAGTCTCATGTTTCGGAGTCGATTAAGTCATTAGAGGCGAGAGGATATCTGATTCGCTCCTACCGGAACAATAACAGAAGGACCATTCATTTATCTTTATGTGAAAAAGCAGATGAGATCATTTTGATGGGCAGACAGGGACAGAAGCTATTTGCAGAAACCATGATAAAAGGATTTTCGGAGGATGATCTGAAAAAGATGCAGGAGTTTATGGAGCGGATGAAGAGAAACCTGGAAGAGTATGTAAGATAGGAGTGACATAAGATGGAGATGCTTTATAAATTTGTGGTATGTTTTATTGCCGGAATCGGAGCAGGACTGGGAACCGGTTTTGCGGGAATGAGTGCGGCAGCAGTCATCAGTCCCATGTTGATTACCTTTTTACACATGGAAGCTTATGATGCAGTAGGAATTGCCCTTGCAAGTGATGTGCTGGCAAGTGCAGTCAGTGCTTATACTTACGGAAAGAATAAAAATCTGGATATTAAGAACGGAATTGCCATGATGATCAGTGTACTGGCTTTTACGGTTGTGGGAAGTTTTGTATCCAGTCTGGTTCCAAACAGTACAATGGGAAATTTCAGTGTCTTTATGACATTTTTGTTAGGAATCAAATTCATTGTAAAGCCGGTTATGACTACAAAGGAAAAGATGGGCCAGACAGATCCGAAAAAAAGAATGATTCAATCCGTCCTGTGCGGCATGCTGATAGGATTTATCTGTGGATTTGTCGGTGCCGGCGGTGGCATGATGATGCTTCTTATCCTTACTTCTGTTATGAACTATGAATTAAAAACAGCGGTAGGAACCAGCGTATTTATTATGGCATTTACTGCATTTACCGGTGCCGTCAGTCATTTTACGATTGGAGGAGCCCCGGATCCGGCAACCTTTGTGTTTTGTATTTTATCCACTCTCTTATGGGCAAGAATTGCGGCAAGGTTTGCGAACAAAGCAAAACCGGAGACGTTAAATCGGGCAACCGGATGTGTGCTTGTCGTTTTAGGTCTTTTGATTATGGGAGTGAATTATTTGCTTTAAAAAATCAGGAGTCTGCTGCATGTTTTACTATGCAACAGACTCCATTTCTTTTTTATTCTATGTCGTTGGTGATTTTTAATTTATCAAAAATGTAGAACAAAAGGCTTAAGATCATTGCTACGATGCAAGCCAGAACCATTCCCTTTAGCTGAACATTTCCAATCTGGACAGCAATACCGGAAAGACCTGTGACAAATACAACAGAGGTCAGAATCAGATTTCGGGAACGTCCGTAGTCGACCTGAGAATCTACCAGAATCCGGATACCGGATGCACCAATCATTCCGTAAAGGAGGAAAGAAATTCCGCCGATGACAGGTCCCGGGATTGTCTGAATCAAAGCAGAAAGCTTTCCGACAAAGGAACAAATAATGGATAAAACGGCAGCTCCTGCAATAACACGAACGCTATATACTTTGGTTACTGCCATAACACCAATATTTTCGCCATAGGTGGTGGTTGGAACAGAACCAATGAGACCGGAAATCATAGTAGAAAAGTTGTCTCCGAAAAGGGAACGATGAAGGCCCGGGTCTTTTAACAGGTCCCTTCCTACAATCTTACTTGTTACGACCTGATGTCCGATATGTTCAGAAGTAATGACAAGAAGAACAGGAAGAATAATAATGATAGCCTGCATATTAAATTTCGGGAACTGGAAATTAGGAAGAGCCAGCAAAGATGCTTCTCCAACTGCGGTAAAGTCAACCAGTCCGCAGCAAATGGCAGCAATGTAACCGGCAATGACTGCAATTAAAATAGGAATGACAGATAAAAATCCGCGGAACAGCACATTTCCTAAAATAGCAACACCAAGAGTCACAACAAATACAATCACATTTGCTATAACGATGTTTTCATCCAGAAGACCGGCAGTACTTGCGGCGCTGCTGGATAATTCCAGACCAATTAAAGCAACAACAGGTCCCATAGCGGCTGGCGGAAGTACAATATCAATCCAGTCGGATCCAAATTTGTAAATAATAAAAGCAAGAATACAGCCGCAAAAGCCGACAGCTACGAAACCGCCCAGAGCATATTCATAGCCCATCTGACTAATTACAATTCCTGCAGGAGCAAGAAAGGCGAAGCTGGAACCTAAGTAAGCAGGGGCTTTTCCTTTTGTAATAGCGATAAATAAAAGAGTTCCCACACCGTTCATAAATAATACAATGGCTGGATTGATTCCAAAGAGAAATGGAACCAGTACGGTGGCACCAAACATAGCAAACATATGCTGGATGCTAAGTGGAATCAACAAAGAAACAGGTACTTTGTCTTCCACCTGGATAATTTGTTTCTCATTCATAAATGTTTCCTCCTTCATGATAAATGAAATTTATCCCCTCGCCTGTATGACCACAGGCATTTGACCAATGTCCCTGTGAAACAGGGACAAGTTAACACTAGGCTCATTTTATCATATCCCTGCAAGAAAGGAAATGAAAAATATATGGAAGAATAGGAGAAAATGAAGTATAATATTGTCAGGATCATAAAGACCATAGTGGAAAAAGAATCAAATGGAGGAAACACAGATGGAAAATGTATTTATTATGGACCACCCGCTGATTCAGCATAAAATTTCATTGCTGAGAGACAAAAATACGGGAACCAATGAATTTCGTAAATTAATCGAAGAAATTGCGGTGCTCATGGGATATGAGGCATTGAGGGATCTGCCATTAGAAGATGTGGAAGTAGAAACCCCAATTGAATCCTGTAAGACACCGATGATTTCCGGTAAAAAACTTGCTGTTGTGCCTGTTCTTCGAGCAGGGCTTGGCATGGTAAATGGAATCACAACCTTAGTGCCGTCTGCAAAAATCGGACATATCGGTCTTTATCGTGATCCTGTTACCCATGAACCTCATGAGTATTATTGTAAATTACCGGATCCAATCGAACAGCGTCTGATTGTGATGGTAGACCCTATGCTGGCGACAGGCGGTTCCGCAGTAGCAGCGGTAGATTATATCAAACAGCATGGCGGAAAAAATATCAAATGTATGTTTATCATTGGGGCACCGGAAGGTCTGGAAAGACTTCAAAAAGCCCATCCGGATGTGCAAATTTATATTGGCCATATGGATCGGGAACTGAATGAAAATGCTTATATCTGTCCGGGACTTGGAGATGCCGGCGACCGGATCTTTGGGACGAAATAAGAATATAACAGAATCCTGGAAAGTTTACAGGATTAATCAGTAATCAGATGATGCAAAATAACCCCCCTGGTTTATGTTTTCAACCTATGAAATTCAACATAAACCAGGGGTTTTTGTTTTATTCTGTAATTTTGAAATATTTTACACTCGAATCGTTAAACCGAATATTTGAATCGTTTTGTTTGATGAAATTGTCCGTTCAGCCATCCGGATTTATTCAGACAGTATCCTAGTGATGGAACAGACGGATACCGGTAAAGGACATTACCATATTGTATTTGTTGCAGCAGTCGATGACTGCATCATCTCTTACAGATCCACCTGGTTCAGCGATATAGGTTACACCACTCTTATGAGCACGTTCGATATTGTCAGAGAATGGGAAGAAGGCATCAGAACCAAGGGTAACACCGGTCATCTGGTCTAACCAGGCACGTTTTTCTTCTGCTGTAAATACAGGAGGTTTTACCTTGAAGATTTTCTGCCATGCGCCTTCTGCCAGTACATCCATGTATTCATCGCCCATGTAGACATCGATGGCATTGTCACGATCTGCACGACGGATGCCGTCTATGAACTGAAGACCAAGAACCTGTGGGCTCTGACGAAGGAACCAGTTATCTGCTTTCTGTCCGGCAAGTCTGGTACAGTGAACTCTGGACTGCTGTCCGGCACCGACACCGATTGCCTGTCCGTCTTTTACGAAGCAGACAGAGTTGGACTGGGTATATTTTAATGTAATCAGAGCAATCTTCATATCTCTTTTTGCTTCTTCGGATAAGTCTTTCTTATCTGTTACGATGTTTGCTAATAATTCATCATCAATCGGCAGCTCCTGGCGTCCCTGTTCAAATGTGATGCCAAATACTTCTTTGTGCTCCAATGGGGCAGGGGTATAGTTCTCATCAATCTGGATGACACAGTAGTTTCCTTTTTTCTTTTGCTTTAAGATTTCCAATGCTTCTTCTGTAAATCCCGGTGCAATTACGCCATCGGATACCTCACGTTTGATAATAGAAGCGGTAGAAGCATCACAAACATCAGATAAAGCAATAAAATCTCCGAAAGAAGACATTCTGTCGGCACCTCTTGCTCTTGCGTAAGCACATGCAAGGGGAGAAAGATCTTCCATATCGTCTACCCAGTAAATTTTCTTTAAAGTATCACTTAATGGAAGACCGATTGCAGCACCGGCCGGAGAAACATGTTTAAAAGAAGTTGCAGCAGGAAGGCCGGTTGCTTTTTTCAGCTCTCTTACCAGCTGCCAGCCGTTGAATGCATCCAGAAAGTTAATATATCCCGGGCGGCCGGAAAGAACGGTAATAGGCAGTTCGCTTCCATCAGCTACATAGATTTTTGATGGTTTCTGATTTGGGTTACATCCGTATTTTAATTCTAATTCTTTCATTGAAATGACTCCTTAGTTATTTTTATTGATGATTCGTGTTTCATAATTTCCTGTTTCAATATTGATATATCTTACGAACAGGGATACTTTATTGTCTTCATTCAGGCTGTTCCAGAGCAGGTTTGTAAATTCGTCGATATCATCCGGAATAGAAACTAATTTTGGTTCTCCTTCAAAGCTTGGCAGTGGATTGCCATCGTGCATATAAGTGTGGATAAAATGTCCCTCGCCTGCAATACAGTTGTTATAAGCAAATGTATATCGGTTGCACTGAGCAGGATTGCCATTGTTGCTTTTTAAAATAGACATGGCATAGCTGAACGTCTTATTTTCCACATGAAGAACACCGGAAATACGAGGGGTATAGTTTGGAGCATCCGGTTCAAACTCCCGGCTTCTTAAAGACTGTTCAAAAGTAAGCTGTTTGTCCATTCCTTCATAAATCGTATCTGTCTGATCTCCGTTGGTCACAATTGTTTTATTGCCGAGTACCCGTACCGGTGCGTAGATGATCAGGCTTGGGTCTTCCATTTTAGAAGGATCAAAGGCCTGAGTACGGATTCCTTCACCATCTTCTACAAAAACACGATTTCTGCTGTTTGAACTTCTTCCCATAATAAAATATGCAGTAGCTGCAGATTTTCCGTCAGAAGAGCGGCCAATCACAATCCCTCTTCCAGGATAAGAATTCTCTTTTAATTCCTGTTCCAGTGATAACATTTCCATGAACGATTCTCCTTTTTGTTTTGTAAAAAAATAATTTTCCGTTTGCTATTGCTTCGAAATGAAAGAAACAAAAAACAGTCTCTGTCATTTTTAAGCAGAAAAAAAGACCGCAACAAATCCAGGTATCTTGCCCAGACGGTCGGCCTTCTCAATCGCTATACTTCCTGTGGTCCATTCCACTTCCGTCAGTCGTATAACTTTCTTAAACATAACATGATTTATGAAAATGGTCAAGATGAATTTCAAAAAACACTGCTAAATTGAGTCAAATAAAAAATGAAAGCATTCTTTTTCCAGCATTCCTTTACAAAAACAATTCCGCTATAAAGACAGCAATACATGCCATACATGCCACCTGAATCAGGCTGCCTCTTCGATATGCAAAAACAATGGCTACAGCAAATCCAATCGCTGCTGAGATGACACTTCCGGTAGCAGTAAGGATAGCGGGAAATGTCATAACGGATAGTGTGACATAAGGAACATAATAGAGAAAGGAGCGGATGGTTTTATTTTTGATTTCTTTTCGGATTAAGGTCAGGGGGAGCATACGGATTAGATATGTGACTCCTGCCATAATCAGTATGTATAAATAAATATTATGCTTCATAAGTTGATTCTCCTCCTTTTTCTTCCTCATTGACCGGGAATAAGATAGCTGCAATCAGGGAAATTGCTACTGTGAGGATAATAATCCTGGTACCGGATGAAATTTGTTTCACCACAGGAAGAATGGTGAAAAGTAAACTTGCTGCCATAGAGAGCGGAACAAGTCCGGCAAGTACTTTGTTGTCTCTGGCAGGGGGAATTACAACTGCCAGGAACATGCCATAGAGGGCTACGCTCATAGCATTGACTGCTCGAAGAGGAAGCAGCTGACCGGAAATAACACCTAAAACGGTTCCAAGTGTCCATCCCGGAATTGCAACGCTCATAATACCGTAACTATAGTACGGGACAAGAATATCCTGTCTGACTGAGACACCAAATATTTCATCTGTCACACCGAATGCTACCAAAAATCGATGGAAAAAAGGAGCATTCTGGTCGATTTTCTGGGACAGAGCACAGGACATCAAACAATATCTTAGATTGATAATTAACTGGGAAAGTGCCATCTCCAGGTAAGAAGCACTGGATGCGATAATGCTGACACCGGCAAACTGACCGGCAGAGGTCAGGTTGGTAAAAGACATAAGGCCAGCCTGAAAAGCAGTAATCCCGGCTTTTTTTGCTGCAATGCCCAGAGAAAAAGAAACAGCAAAATAGCCAAGGGCAATGGGCATACCATCTTTTAATCCTGTCGTGAACCAATATCCTCTCTTTTTCAAAGTAATTCCTCTTTTCTGTTTATATTCTTAAGTATTTTTCTGCAAAATCTTCTATTACTATACCACTGAAAGGAAAAGAAGTAAATTGCTATTGGAAGAAAAAATGAAAGGAAAAAGAGAAAATCAACAGGGTTAGCTTGTGTTTCAGGTTCTTCCCTATTATAATATAAGAAAGAGAATTTCAATAAAACAGGGCGTAAAAAACAGGATAAAGTGGATTTATCTTGTTGCAGCAAGAATGCCGAGGCGTTCTTGAATGTATTTTTTCAAATGAGAAAGGAAAGAAAAATGGCTCAGGTAAACGTATATTTTATTCGACATGGTCTGACTTACTATAATAGTATTGGCTGCTGCTGTGGAAGAACAGATGCTTTGGTCTGTGAAGAAGGCAGAAAAGAACTGATAAAACTACGGGAAAATTATGAATATCCAAAGGTGGAACAGGTTTATACAAGCCCGGCAATTAGATGCAGAGAAACCGCAGATGTATTTTTCCCCAATCAGAATCAGGAAGTCGTATATGGTTTTTGGGAACTGGATTTTGGAGAGTTTGAAAAGCAGCCGATGGCGTCCATCAATGGAATGGAAGCTTACGATAAATGGCTCAGACAGGATCTGGATTGTCGGTTCCCGGGAGGGGAGACTCTGCTGGAAGCTCGATTCCGGGTACAATCTGCGATGACAAGAATCGTAACGGACTGTATAGAAAAAGGATATTCAGAGATAGCAATCGTTGCTCATGGGGAAATCCTCAGTCTTCTTATGAGTGCCTGCCTGGTCACAACAGAACCAAGAGAAGCTTTTATGCTTTGTCCAAATGGAATGGGATATGCGGCAGTTCTGAATACGGATACCTGGTTTGAAGAGCAAAAGATGAATTTTAACGGATATATTCCGGAAGGAGCTCCTCGGCTAAAGCCAGAGGATTCTCCGTATTTTGTGAAAATTGACAAAGAAGAGTAAAATCAGGAATGATAATAAGCAGCAAGCTGCTTTTTAAAATGCCGGATAAAGTCTTTTTCACGAGGACTAAGCTGGTAATTCTTTTGTTTTAACATATAAATATTTAGCTGGGGCGAAGGCCCATTTATAGGGAGTGTAGTGCACAGGTGATTTGTACCGGTATCTACACTTCCTTTTTTGATGACTGCGATTGTATTGCTTTTTAAAATTGTATCACGAAGACCTCCGCGGTCAAATATTTTCGTAACTTTTTGTTCCGGGTCGATTTCCAGAACTCCCAGCCAGTCTTCATATTTGAAATTTTCATAAGCAACAATCGGATATTTTTTTATTTCATTAAAGTCAAAAGAAGAACGGCGGGACAGAGGATTAGAGGTAGAAACTAGAACTTCAACAGGAACATGGGAAAACAAAGGTTCCATCTGAAGACTGTATCGGTCAGCCTGTTTCTGATGGTATTCAGCCCGGCAGTCAAAACAATAAAAAATAGAAAGCCGGTATCTTTGTTCCACGATATCGAGAAAAGTCTGAATCAGGCCTGTCTCCTTAAAAGTATCCTGAATATCTTCCTTTGGGTACTTGTTTCGAAAACCAATAAAGATCTGCATAAACAGGGCAGAATAAGTGGATGTAATGGATAAATCCTGATATTCCTGAAACAGGGAAGGGATTTTCTTGATTTTTTCCCATTCCATATAGATTCGTTTGGCGGATTTTAAAAAGACGGCACCTTCCGGTGTCAATTCAATCCCGGAAGACTTACGTTTAAAGATTTTAAATCCAATTTCATTTTCTAAAGTCTTAATGGAGTTACTCAGGTTAGGCTGGGACAGATAAAGATTTTGCGCAGCCTGATTGATCGAACCACATTGAACGATTTCAATGACATATTCCAGAGTTTTTATATTCATTTCAACTCCTCCTGACGTCCGGTAAAAATACAATGCTATCGCTGTTTCTTTTTTCTATATTATATAACCTGAAAATATGATTTGCAAGGAAACAACCGGACAGAAAGCTAGATTTGCTATATGAATTTGAATATAACCATATTGGGAATCGTATAACTATAGTGTGCAGGAACGTGATATGATTATTTCATAAATCAGACAATACAAGATAAAAGGAGGAATTGTTATGACACAAGTGAAACAACCGGCAAGTGCTCTTTCATCACCAAGATTTTGTAACATGGGCACCTTTATGAGAATGACAAAGGTAGATTCTGCAAAAGGACTGGACTTTGTAATTGCAGGAGCTCCATTTGATACGGCAAGTTCATTCCGTTCCGGTTCCAGATTCGGTCCTAATGCAATCCGAAACATTTCTGCCATGATGAAACCGAACAATGTATTAATGCAGGTAAATATTATGGAAAATCTGCGAGGCGGAGATATTGGAGATTTTCCTGTAATTCCTGGTTACATTCATCCTACCTATGCTGCAATCGAAGAAGGAATTGCAGGTATTATTAAAGAGGATGCGATTCCGATTACAATGGGAGGCGACCATTCCATTACCTTGGCAGAACTTCGTGCGGTAGCGAAAAAACATGGACCGGTTGCACTGATCCATTTTGATTCTCACTCTGATCTTTGCGATGAAGTATTTGGTGAAAAATATAACCATGGAACACCTTTCCGCAGAGCATTGGAAGAAGGGTTGATTGACCCATCTCATTCCATTCAGATTGGTATGAGAGGATCCCTGTATGATCCAAACGAACATAAAATGGCAGCAGAACTTGGAATGTTATTGATTCCGGGTCATAAAGTAAGAGAAATGGGAACAGAAGCCCTGTTGAAAACTGCTTTAGAAAGAGTAGGCGACAAACCATGTTTCCTTACCTTTGATATTGACTTTGTAGATCCTGCTTATGCACCTGGCACAGGAACTCCTGAAGTAGGCGGATTTACTTCCTGGGAAACATTACAAATGGTAAGAGGCTTAAAGGATGTAAACTTCATCGGTATGGACTTGGTAGAAGTGCTTCCGGCTTATGACCATGGAGAAATCACTGCTTATCTGGCTGCAAATATTATTTTTGAATTTTTATCCATTTTGGCTACAAAGAAAAAATAGGTACTTATATAGATAGTGCATAATGCAAAGGAGCAGGATGACATGAAGTTGTGTTCATAAAGACAAAACCATGAATTCCTGCTTCTTTGCTTTTCAAAGATGAAAAGGAATTGCACGTATGCACAAAAGTGCGGGAGGGAATTATATGGAAGATACTACAATGAGAAAAGATGTGATATTGGATCCGGATATGCCTTCTAATGAGTTGGATGACATATCATTATCAAAAGCAGAGAGTTCAAAAGGATTGCTTCGACTGATTATATGTTCCTTTATTGGTGTTTTTGTATTCTTTGTTTCTGTTCCTCACAATGGGGACAGTGAAATTACCTTTAGTATCATTTATAACTGGCTTATTGATTTGCTGGGCAACTTTGCTTATTGGGTGTTGGTTTTGATTGTAGGCGGCAATTTATGTGCCCATCTGTATTTTAAGTATATCAAAAAGAGAGAGACTACTTCCGAATTTGGAAATGTATATGAAAACGATAAAATCATTCATACATTTTTATATACATTAGGTTTTATTTATGTTCTTTTGTATGCCTTAAAGGTAAATATTGCCGGATTTGAAGGACCGGTAATCATTACAGGAGATTCTACGGGAGGCAGTGTTGTTCCGCCAATCGTATTAGGTGTTCTTGGAATTATTCTGGTTGGTGCAATTTTCATGCCTTTCTTATTAAATTATGGTATTCTGGAGATTATCGGAGCAATTCTGGAGCCTCTTATGAGACCGTTATTTAAGGTTCCCGGAAAAGCAGCACTGGACGCAGTTGCTTCTTTTGTCAGCTCCTCTTCCTTAGGCGTTTTGATCACCAATCGTTTATGGAAGAAAAATGTATATACGGATAAGGAAATGGTAGCAATCATGACCGGATTCAGTGCGGTTAGTATCGGTTTTGCCTACCTGGTTATCAATACAGCCGGCCTTGGTCATATGTTTGTAAAAGTATATGCAATCAGTTTCGTACTTGTATTTATTATGGAAATGGTTATGGTAAGGATTCCGCCGATTTCCAGGAAAAAAGATGTTTATAATAATGGAAGAGAACAGACGGAAGAAGAACGAAAAGATAATGTAAAAATGAATGCGTCTATCATCAGCAGAGGATGTCAAAGAGCTGTGAAAAGAGCAGGTATTGCAAGAGGAGTGGCAACAGACATTAGGTTAAGCTTAAAAGACAGCTTATTGATCCTGCCTCAGGTTCTTACTATGCTGTCGGCAATCGGAG
>JALEPU010000085.1 GCA_022766905.1 Lachnospiraceae bacterium | reverse complement strand
AATTCCTTTTTTTGTAAGTTTTCCGTAATGTTACCTGACCCCCTGAGTCCCCCTTTTTCCCTGACACCACATCTTTTTGCAAAGGATGCTACTCTGCTTGCAACAGAATTACAGATACCTGCAACAACATCCGGACGATTTGCCCCATTGGCAAGCCGAGAAATAACTTCTGATTCTGCAAACACAGTACAGGTACTGGAAATTTTTGCCGGTGATACAGACTTTGCAGCCTCTTTTTCTAATTCAGAAATATCCAAAATCAATATATTTGCCATAACGTCTAAGAAACGTCCTGTCCCTGCGGCGCATTTGTCATTCATGGCAAAATTCATCATTTGCCCCTTATCATTTAATCGGATAACCTTTGCATCCTGACCGCCGATGTCAATGATTGTCCTTACCTCACTGTCAAATGCATAAATTCCTTTTCCATGACAGCTGAGCTCACTGATTTCGGCATCCGCACCTTGAAAGGAAAGGCGTCCGGACCACAGTGGGGTCAATTGGAAAAGTAAATTCCAGTTCCAGTAGGTCTTAACTAGAGCTTACCATTGCAAAAACAGTGGTGGAAGTAACTTTTCCAAACCTTTCTCCAACCGGTTGAAATCCGGTTAGTAATCAAATATAATATAGTTACTTTCCCTGAGATGCAGGATAAGGCAACGCTGAGGAGCGACCTGAGCGGCATCCAGGGTTACACAGGAGCAGCACTGGACGTGTTGCTCTTTTTTTGCTCCTGTGGAAACACAAAGCGATAAACCTCGGGGTTTAAGGGGCAGAGCCCCTTCTGTTATAATTATCCTTTCAGCAGATTTCCGGATGGCAGGTGGCAAAGGAGAAAAGCTATGGCAAAGAATGCACATCTGACATTTGATGAAAGACAAACTATTGAGGTATCACTTCGTGATAATCTCAAATTCAAAGAAATCGGAGAAATCTTAGGGAAAGATCCATCTACGATTTCTAAAGAAGTCCGCAACCATTATAAGGTTGTGGAAAAAAGTACCTACAATCCATGTGCAAACAGACGTACCTGCAAACATTACGGTGATATTTGTAACCCCTGCAACAAACACTGGGGACAAGACTGCAAGAAGTGTGACTCTCCTTGCTATACACACTGTCCTGATTTTGAGGAGCAGATCTGTCTGAAGATCAAAAAACCACCTTATGTTTGCAATGGATGTAATACCAGATACGGTTGCAAGTTAAAACGGCATCTTTATGAAGCAAAATACGCTCAGAATGAATACGAAGTCATTCGCAGCGAGAGCAGACAGGGATTCGCCATCAGTTCCGAAGAATTAAAGAGAATCGACAGCATCATTTCACCTCTGATCAAACAAGGTCAGTCTATTCATCAGATCTGCGTCAATAACGCAGACCTGATTATGTTGGACGAGAAAACCATTTATAACTATATCGATGCAGGATTATTTTCCATAGATAACATGGACCTTCCTCGTAAGGTTCGTTACCGTATTCGTAAAAAAAAGAAGCCGGTAAAGGTCGATAAGAAGTGTTACACCGGTCGTACTTATGAGGATTTTCAGGAATATATTTCTTCTAATCCTGACGTTTCTGTTGTCGAGATGGATTCTGTGGAAGGAAGAAAAGGTGGAAAAGTATTCCTGACTCTCTTTTTTCAGAGCTGTAATCTCATGCTGGCATTTATACGTGATGCAAATACAGCTCGTTCTGTAACAGATATTTTTAACCAGCTTTATGTTCTCTTGGGACATGAGAAGTTCATAGAACTATTCCCTGTCATTCTGACGGACAGAGGAAGTGAATTTACAGATCCTTTGGGGATCGAATTCAATGGCGATGGAGAACGCAGAACACGAGTATTTTATTGTGATCCGCAACGCTCTGACCAGAAGGCTGGCTGTGAAGTATGCCACGAAATGATCCGTCGTGTTCTTCCCAAGAAAACATCATTTGACAACTTAACTCAGGAAGATGTTTCTCTATTAATGAGTCACATTAATTCCTACACAAGAAGGAAGCTGAACAATCAGTCAGCAAATCAGATGTTCAGCTTCCTTTACGGCGAGGATACCTTAGCTAAACTCGGCATCAAGGTAATCCCCGCTAATGAGATCAACCTCACACCTTATCTGCTGAAAAAATAAGAGAATCGGACTGCCATCCGGATTCATAAACATTGCCACCAGAGGTGGAATTTACTCTTGCAAAAAAAGAAAGATAAATTCGACCTCCGCTTAAAGTGCGCCTTTTTTCAGCAATGAGATCAATCTTGGATTATCTTATCACGTCCCAGCAGCCGATTCAATCTATTTGGAATTGTAAATTCCATCAAAACAAGGTTTTCTTTATTTAGCGGAATTTACTCTTGCAAAGGTTTCAATGAACAGAGATTTACTTTTGCAAACTGGAAGTCAGTTTTCCAATTGACCCGGACCACAGTGGGGACAGGCACTCTTACATAATACTTACATAAAAAGGAATGATTTGAAATATTTGTGTAAGGACTCGTAAGAGTACCAGACCCCCAACTTGTATTACACCGGATTTTGATAATTTTACTGCAAAGCTCATCGCAGCAGATAAATATTCAAAATATATGACAGAAATACCAATTTTGGAGGGAGTTACAAACAGGGAATATTATGGAAGATCAGCAACGTCTATTGAAAACAAATGCAAGATAGAGTATGGAACAGAGCAAGGATTAGCGGCACTGATTTATGGAGAAAAGGGGTTAAGTTCGTTGCCAATACAGGATATTACAGGGG
>JALEPU010000083.1 GCA_022766905.1 Lachnospiraceae bacterium | reverse complement strand
AGCTGACTGGCAAGAAGTCTGGCATTCGCCGCATCCTCCCTGTTTCATCGTGTTCTTCAACGTTTTATTTGTTAAAGTCTTAATACGTCTCATATTAGTACGCCTCCTTTTAACATGTCATTTCACACATTGTATCATACTTTTTCCATAAGGAAAAGTATTTTTTTTAATTTTTTAACCAAGCATACCACCAAGCATACCACTTAAAATACAGATGAAAGCTGTAGTGATTGTATTTCGATTCAGAATCACGAGGGAACCATCCAAGCAAAGAGCAGCTACAAATAAAATAATAATATAACACACTCCCAGCAAAATTCCCCAGATGAATTTTTTTTCTTTCTTTTTCTTTCCAAGATAAAACCCTCCAAAAAGAGCAGCTAAAATATAGGACGCAATCATTCCAATATTAACTGCAAAATCGGAGAACTCCCATTTCCAGATTCCAAAAGCAAGAAAAGCCAGAATCATACCTGTTATTCCATAAGAAAGAATTAATCCTTTTAAAATGAGAATAATTGTTGTCTTTCCATTCATATTTTACATCCCTCCCTGTCCTATATATATGACAAAGAAAGAAAATCAGAACTAAAAGAAACTATGAAATGTTATCGTATCTTTTTCCATGCTTTTTTCTGATGTCATCATAAAGATAATGGGTGATTCTCAAATTACCCCATCCCCGGCCTAAATCTACATCCGGTTTATTTGCCCCATGGAAATCAGATCCTCCGCTGATTAAAAGCTCATGCTCCCTGGCATATTGGCGAAGTATTCCCGTCTGTCCGATTCCTGCTGTGGAATGATAGGCTTCTATTCCATCCAGACCCATTTCTTTTAAATCTTTTATCATGGTTTTTACCTGATATTCTGAAAAATGGTACAGATAAGGATGGGCAAGAAATGCCATTCCTTTTGCCTGGTGAATCCAGCTTATGGCTTCTTTCGGATCGATGTATTCTCTTGGAATATAATAGGGACAATGTATTCCCACATATTTCTCAAACGCTTCATTTTTTGATTTCACATAGCCTTCCTGTTCTAAAAACCGGGCGAAATGAGCTCTTGTAATCACCGTATCTTCCTCTTCAAACCGAAGCTTTTCCATAGTAACAGGAATCCCATCTCTTTGCATCTTTTCTATCATTTTTTCATTTCGTCTTTCCCGATTCTGTCGTAAATCAGCCAATCGTTTTACAAATATTTCATCTTTCCAGTCAACAAAAAAGCCAAGCATATGGATTTCTCTTTTCTGATACATACAGGCAAGCTCAATTCCGGGAACTACCGTAATGGGTTCATTTTCTGCTGCTTTCATTCCTTCTTCGATTCCACTTATTGTATCATGATCGGTAATGGCAATCACAGACAGATTTTTTTCCACCCCATATTTTACCACTTCTGTTGGAGATAAAGTTCCGTCTGATGCTGTCGTATGAACATGTAAATCTACAAAACTCATTTTTTCTCCTCCTTTTTCCCATCTATCTAAAAGAAAAGCTGCCTTCTATCGAAAGCAGCCCTCACTTTTACTCTTCTGTCGTTTTGTTAATGTCTGGTTTTTCAATTGCTGCAATCGCTTCCTTCTTCATTGGAATACGGCAGTTTTTATTGTTACCGAACTCAACAATTACTGTATCGTCCATAACATCCAGAATCACACCATAAAATCCACTGGTTGTTAAAACACTGTCACCAGCTGCGACCTGGCTTAAAAGTTCTTTCATCTTTTTCTGTTCTTTTCTCTGAGGACGGATCAAAAGAAACCACATCACACCAAAAATAACTGCATAAAGAAGAATAAGTGACCCGATTGACTGACTGTTGCTTGCTAAAAACATTTGTACAATACCTCCGTTATTTATTTCTTATCATTTATCAAAAAGCCATTAAGTTTGGCCTTTTTATACTCTGCGTATCGATGTTCTTCAATTGCCTGTCTGATTTCTTCCATCAGGTGATTATAAAAATACAGATTATGAAGGACACATAACCGCATTCCAAGCATTTCTTTTGCTTTCAATAGATGTCTGATATAAGCCCTGCTGTAAGAAACACAGGCCGGACACTGGCATCCCTCCTCGATCGGTCTGGAATCCAGTTCATATTTTTTATTAAATAAATTTAATTTTCCTTCTTTTGTGTATACATGTCCATGACGACCATTTCTGGATGGATAAACGCAATCAAAAAAATCAACGCCCCGATCCACTGCTTCTAAAATATTGGCCGGAGTTCCTACTCCCATTAAATATGTTGGTTTATTCTGAGGCAGGTATGGCACCGTCTCATCCAGAATCCGATACATTTCCTCGTGGGTCTCTCCCACTGCCAGTCCTCCTACTGCATAGCCATCCAAATCAAGTTCACTGATTGCTTTCGCATGATCGATTCGGATATCTGCATAAGTTCCACCCTGATTAATTCCAAAAAGCATCTGGTGTGGATTGACCGTATCTTCTAACTGATTTAACCGTTCCATCTCTTTTTTACAGCGATGAAGCCATCTCGTCGTTCTTTCTACAGAATTCTGAATATATGATTTTTCTGCCACACTGGAAGGACATTCATCAAAAGCCATAGCAATGGTGGAACCTAAATTAGACTGAATCTGCATACTCTCTTCCGGTCCCATAAAAATCTTATGACCGTCAATATGAGAGTTAAAATAGACTCCTTCTTCTTTAATCTGCCGTAATTTTGCAAGGGAAAACACCTGAAATCCACCTGAATCGGTAAGAATCGGTCTGTCCCAGTGCATAAACTTATGGAGTCCTCCAAATTCCTTGATCAGTTTATCCCCTGTTCGTACATGTAAGTGATAGGTATTGGAAAGCTCTATCTGAGTTCCGATTGACTTTAAGTCATCGGTGCTGACTGCTCCTTTAATGGCTGCCACTGTTCCCACATTCATAAAAACAGGCGTTTCTATGGTACCATGTACCGTATGAAACCTTCCTCGTTTCGCCCTGCCATCGGTTGTTATTAATTCGTACATAATAATCCTCTTTCTAAAAACACATCAGGGTATATTGTATCAGACTTTTTCTTTGGGCACAAGACTGTTTTATGTCCAAAATTTAATTTCATGCTGTTTTTACATTTTACTGAATTCTCCCCTAGGGCAGCTACCCACTTTTTTCTTTCAAAAAAGTGAGGGGTCCTTCCCTAGGAAAGGAAAAATGCTTTTACTTTGTCTATTCTGGACGTCATAGATACCAGCATCATATCTAAAACTGTAACCGCTGCCATGGCTTCCACAACAACCACTGCTCTTGGAACCACAATCGGATCATGACGTCCTTTAATGGATGTCTCAATATTCTCTCCTTTTTGATTCACTGTTTTCTGCATCTTTGCAATGGACGGAGTCGGCTTAAAGGCAGCCCTTAACACAACAGGGCTTCCGTCACTCATTCCTCCTAATATACCACCTGCATGATTAGTTGCTTTTTGCAGTTTTCCTTCTTCGTCATAATAAAACTGATCATTGTTGGTAGAACCATTTCTGATTGCAGCCAAAAATCCTTCACCGATTTCAAATCCTTTCACTGCTCCAATGGAACCAATTCCTTTTGCCAGGGATGCACTTAATTTATCAAAAACCGGTTCTCCCACCCCTGCCGGGATTCCATGAATCTGACATTCTACAATTCCACCGGATGAATCCTTTTGCTCCATCATAGTCTCCAGATACGCTTCTGCCTCTTTTACTGCGTCCCGATCCGGCATAGCCAACCGGTTCTCACCAATAAATGTACGATCAAAATTTTCATCTTTACACTGAACAGAACCGATTGATTTTGTATAGGCAAAAATATCTACACCAAGCTCTTTTAACGCCTTCATAGCCACTGCACCACCGGCGACTCTGGCAATGGTTTCTCTTGCAGAAGAACGTCCTCCGCCTCTGTAATCCCGAAAATCAAATTTGGCATCAAAAGTATAATCTGCATGGCCTGGACGGTACATGGATGCAATTTCACTGTAATCTTTTGATCTTTGATCCTTATTATATACCAGCATGGAAATCGGAGTTCCTGTCGTCTTTCCTTCGAATACCCCGGAAAGTATCTCAACCTGATCCGATTCTTTTCTCTGGGTCGTAAATTTGGACTGTCCCGGTTTTCTCCGATCCAGATAAACCTGAATATCCTCTTCTGAAAGAGCCAGACCTGCCGGACATCCGTCCACGACTACTCCCACTGCTTTTCCATGGGACTCTCCCCATGTTGTAATTTTAAATAATGTTCCTATTGTAGAACCTGCTGCCATCGTTTTTTATTCCTTTCCCTATCAGTTTGTCTGTCCACTTTGCTCTAATGTTTGGTTGGAAAATCCGGTTGCCGAAATGGTTCCCTCTTCTGCCTGATTACCGGATAAATAGGTAATCTCAACCTGATCCCCCGCCACAGTCAGTGCCACCTGTCTGGATACATCCGTCGACACACTGTAAGTATTTGGATCATTCTCCAACACCATATCATAATACGTCATCTCATCTGTAATAACAAGTCCAATCCGAATGACTTTTCCCGTTACTGTCTTTTCACTGACCTGTTCACCGGAAGACACGGAAGCACCGGATTTGGAAAGGGCTTTTTTATATTCATTCAAAGCTTCTTTCAAACTGGTTCCAACTCCTACCGTACCATAATTTTTTACATTTACCATAGCATATTGTTTTACCAACCCGCTGTCATCTTTTAAGGTCATAAAATAAGTCGGATGGGTATCAATATTCAAAAGATAAGGGAAGGTTGCTTTATAACCATACTGCTGTACTTTACCTTCTGCAGAAGCCATTGCCGCTATTTCTGTAGCTCCGGAAGTTTTATAAAGGGTCGTTTCTCTTGTTCTTGTATTGGTAAGAGCAAAACCAACCAGGGATTCATCATTTCCAACAGAAGTAATTCCTGTATAATAATAGCAGTCTCCATTGTTATAAATCATATTCATCCCATAGGTTGTGGTCAACTTATCTTTATCGGTAAAGTTCAGAACACCATGAACCAGTTCACCCCATTTTTGCAAATAGCGTTCAATATTTTCCATAGGCTCTACCCGGTCAATCCATTCCGGAAGTTCTGTCTTTTTATATACTTTGGATTCTCCCGTCTGAGCATCAATGACTTCTACCCCAACGGCAGATTCTTCCGTAATACCCACACCCGTATCATACCGGGTGATGACCCAGAATGGTCTTCCTGTATCATCAATTTCAAACGTATAATCCGAATGTCCTTTTTTCAAATCCCTCAAAAAAGCTGCCACCTGAATATTTCTGAAAAAGCGGGAACTGGTCAGGTATTTTAAGCTCATCTCTTCGCCGTCCAGTTCTGTCACAAGTTCAACCTGATCCATGTCAGTAGCAGAAACCATCACGTAACCCGGTGTTCCCTGATTCATCAGCCATTTTAAGAAAGAAGTATGTTCCAAAGGTGCCACATAATACAGTTTGCCGTTTACATTTTGCAACGACATCTTCCCAACCGTCACCTGGCTTCCGAGGCTTGGAATATCACCCAGTTTTTTATCCGCAAGCTTGTCAGCAAGCTCCTCATCTACAATAGGAATCTGACTCATGTCCATATAATCCATCTGGTCAGAAAAAGACACTTCTTTGATTTCTCCAATCAAATCCCGATGAGCCTGATAATGAAACAAGGTACTGCTATAAGCGATTAAGACCAGGTAGAGGACGGCCGACAGCCCCGCTGCCGCTAACGCCGGTTTGTATTGATAAATAATTCCTGTTAACACACTGACTAAGAAAAACAACGTAAAAATAGCGGAAGCATTCAGGCTCAAATCCAGAACCAAAGTTCCCTGAATAAAATTGACTACTACAAATACGATAAACAGGAGCAAAAGCCATTTGATCCACTGTTTCCATGGCTTTTTTTGTGTTTGTTTTTTTGTCCCGGTTTTTTCTTTTATTTTTTGAAAAAAGGGCTGTCTTTCCAGCCAAGGCCTCACATATTGTTTCCAAATGTTCATATTAGGTTTCCTCCCTCATTACTCTTCCAGTAAAAACATCAAAATGGAAAGCATGGTCATTCCTGCCGTTTCCGTTCGTAAAATACGGTTTCCCAGAGTCAGTGTCTTTGCACCGGCTTCTTTTGCCTGTTCTACTTCATTTTCTTCAAATCCACCTTCCGGTCCGATCCATACTGCAATAGATGATTTTGCTTTCATCG
>JALEPU010000081.1 GCA_022766905.1 Lachnospiraceae bacterium | reverse complement strand
GGTTTCGAAAAATGGAAACAAAATTCCTCTTTGGCAAAAATCCTCCAGGAACTCTCTGATTTTATCCTGCTCCTCTTTTTTGATTCCCTGTTCTGCTTTCCTTCGAAGATAAGAAAGCCGTACCATCAGAGAAAGCGGATTTCCTTTTTCTACCTGTTTTTCAAGAATCAAAAAGAAACTATCCGGCACCTGTCCTTCTCCCAAAATATAATATCTGCTGTAAAGATCCAGCATGGAATCGGCCAGACTGTCATTTTCCTCTTTCTCGAGATAAGACAAAAGCACATCCAGCATCTGCTCATCACGTTCCCCGGTAAACAACATCTGTTGTAATAATTTTTCTTCATACTCTGCCGTATCCATCTTTTTCTCTTTTAATATCACCCAAAAGTCAAGCAGGTCAAACAATCGCCCTTCAAAATAATTTCTCAGATAAAGAATAATTTCGTCGTTATATTTTCCATTCATAAAAGTCCTGTGGGCCATTGTCAACAAAAGCTCATCTTTTTCTTCTTTATGAAGAAACAAACCTACACAGGTAAGCAGATAAAGCTGTTCTCTCTCTACCAGATCACTTCCGTATAACTCAATTCCAAAATAAGCATCTTCCATCCGGTTACAAGCCATATAATAATTCATCAAAGTTCTTCGATAAGAAGGCCTGATGACTTTATAATTAATCTGATTCAGGCATTCATCCAGATCTTCCATTGCCTTTTTTGCATAATAATGATCCAGAATCTGTTCTACCGCTTTTTCCCGCATCCAGTTCTTCATTCCACTGGTTTCCATCACCATACTGGCTATTTTTTCATTTTCCTCCCCTTTTTCATCCAAAGCTCTGGTCCATTTCAACAGAACTTTTTTATTTTCCAGATTATGAGAAAGACAAAGCTCCATATATTTATTCTCATTTAAATAACGAGATAAGGTATAGGGAATTCCGGCCCGATAGCGATTTGACCTGGTGTCTGCAAAATACAGCGTTACTTTTTCTGAATAAGTCTCTATCTGGCATACTCCATTGACCAGAGGAACATAGACCTCCTCTTCCATCGCATCATGACAGACATAGACCCCTACAATTCCCGGCTGGCTGCAAACCAGTTTTTTCTTAAAAATAATATTCGGAAGATATTTTACCATGGCCGAATCCTGTAGCACAGAAGGGAGAAAATATTCATACAGTTTTTGTAAATACCGGTTCATTCTTCCTTCTACCATCTGGTCTTTCACGAAATTCTCCATCTTTTCCAGGTAACTTTGATAGATACCTTCATACTGCTGTTTGTAATGAAGAATATTGGTATATAAATAAGCTTTTTCCTTTGCATCCAGACTGTTGCTATAATTAAAATACAAAAGCAAAGACTGGGGAAGAATCGGATAACTGGAAAAATCCAGACTGCGTAAATAATATTCATTTAATCCTACTATCTTAAGTCCTCTTGATAAAGCCTGTTCAAAATAACAGTGATATTCATGTCCTGTCTGATTGCCTTTGATCAACGTGGAACATATCGCCATCAGATATAACTCATCCTGACGAATTTCATAAAGATGAATCAAAAGTGCCAGATACTTTTTCCGATAAAACTTCTCTTTCATGGTAAGTTTTGCAAAATGTCTGGAAAGCTCCAGAGACAAATAACCATGGCGGATTCCCCAGCCAATCAATGAAGCCCCATCCTGTTCCTCCAAATCTTCCAGATAATATGGATTCCGATTTAAAACATCCAAAAGGCCCAGATAAAGAAGCGGACTGTTTTCCCCCTCTTTCCGGTAAGCAAACATTCTTTCACATTGTCCTTTCGGATCCAGTGCATAATTACGGTCTACGTAAAGAAGCATCCAGTAATCATAGAAATTCCGGCTTTTTTCATATCCATCTTTGATTTGCAGGGCTGCCTCCAAAATGGAAGCCTTATCCTTTTTATAAAGAGCCATCAAATAATAAAAATAATTCCGACAAAGAGGCTTTTTCAAATAGATTGCTCTCTTTTTTTCAATCATCTGACTGTAGGCTTCAAAATCGCTCTGATTGATTCGTTCCTCATCTTCCTGATTTTGAATAAGCAAAACCTGAAAACGACATAATTCCAGGAAATCAGGATCCACATTTCCATTCTCTTGTGTTTTCAACCAGGACAACGTTTGTTCAATGTAAGCTGCTACCGAAATCTTTCCTGTTCTTAAATCGATATAAGGCCTCAACATACCTGCTATTCCTGTTTCCTTCCGAGCTTGATTCCCTGTTCTTCTTTTTTCTTTTTTTCGAATCTGTTTGACCGGAATTTCAATTTGCTGAAAAACAGTCTCAATCACCAGAGTATCTTCATAGAAATCTTCCTTTTCATTCACAGAGAAGGAAAGCTCCAGACAATCATTTGAAAAATCAAGTGATGTCATATTCGTTTTATTCATGGAAAGGGAACCATTTTTGCTATAAATCTTTCCCTCTACAAATCCCCAGCCCTTCTTTTTCATGCAAACCCTTCCAATTTCTCCGGAAGTTAAACTAATGGGAGTATTATCTTCCTCCACAGAAATATAAATCGGTTCTTTTCCTGTTGTCTCCTGAAGAAAATTATCCAGAATCACATCTTTAGAACGGCCTTTTAACAGTCCCTGGTACAACGAATAGATTTCCTTATCTTCCGAAAGAAATACCTCTTTAAATTCTTTGGAAAAAAAGGCCTCTTTTGCCTTCTTCCAATCCTGTCTGGCAAGATCTGCAAATTCAGTAAACGTTCCGATTGGTTTTTCATCGATCCAAAGCTTCTTCGGTACGACTGTGATACAATAAGGCAGATTCCATTCTCCTCCATTGGTGATCAGCAAAAAATCTCCATAATGCTCCTCACCCGGAATCGCCAGTTTTCCCTTAAAATAAAATGGAATCTCACATTCTGTCCCCGAAAGTCCGGTCTTTTCCAGCACAACCTTATCATTGGTCGATAAAATCTTTCCTTCCAATTCTATTTTATTTTTACTAAAAACCGTAAAAGTGCCATTAAAACTTTTACCGGCTTCTACTTCTAAATTCAAATATATATCAGATAAATCAATCTCCGGCCGTTTCTGACTCTGTTCCGGAATAATTGAAATTTTTTCTTCTTTTTGTTCCATCCTACACCTCATCATCTGTGTTTTTTCAACTGTGATGCTCTAAGCAAAATATATCAATATGAATTATAGCAAAAACCAATCTATAACTCAACTGTTTCCATCAGAAGCAAAACATATTTTCTTTTCTATTTTTCTCCCCTTTTCCCTTAAAATATGTTATTCTAGAAAGAACAAATGACATGAGCAAACATGACTATATTTTGAAACAGAAAGGATGGATTACATATGACACCAAAACAACAATCTTATGAAGCATTAGCTCAGACTATTATCAAAAAAATGGAAAAACGCCGGTTTGAAGCCTGTTATTGTCCTACGAAAGAAGAAGCTTTTGAAAAAGTAACCAGTTATTTTACCAAAGGCTGCTCCATCACCTGTGGAGGCTCCGTTACTTTAAGTGAAATCGGAATCAAAGATTTTCTGGTTTCAGATGCAGCAAAAGATTATACCTATATCAATCGTGATCTTGCCAAAACTTCCGAAGAAAAAAGACAGGTTTTTTCCCAGGCAGTTCTTGCAGATTATTATCTGATGAGCAGTAATGCAATCACCATGGATGGTGAACTTGTCAACATAGACGGTATGGGTAACCGGGTTGCTGCCCTTTGTTTCGGTCCTTCTAATGTCATTATTGTAGCCGGAATGAATAAAATTGCCGGTGATGAAAAGGCAGCCCGAGATAGAGTCAGAAGTCTGGCTTCTTCCCCAAACGCAATTCGTTTAAACCTAAATACTCCATGTGCTTTCACAGGTGTTTGCGGAGAATGTCTGGGCGATGATTGTATCTGCAGCCAGATCGTAACAACCAGATACTCCAAAGTACCTGGAAGAATCAAGGTGATTCTGGTAGGCGAAGAATTAGGATATTAAATCCTCTTTTACAGCAGATACCTGGACAATCCACTTGACTTTTATCTGAATCTCACATAGGAAAGGATTCTGCTTTGCAGGATTCTTTTCCTACGGCGACTTCATTCGAGCAACAAAAAAGAGGCTATCCAGATTTCTTTACATCTTAGATAGCCTCTTTAAATTTGTTCCTTGTCCAACGGTCTATACCTCTCTTTCTATGAAATTCCAGTTAATTCATTCTCCTTCTGGTGGTCCGTACCTTCCTTTCTTAAAATCTCCGATTAAAAACTTAAGCTTCTGGTGGTCTGTACCTCCTGTTCCTAAATTCATCAACCTTGTTCATCGTTTGGATTCTTCATCCGGGAGATGAGTTCCCTTCCTAAGCTAACTTATGGTTTTGGTGGAATCACCCTCCATTTCTTTTTCTGTTAACTTTGTGTTTCTTTCTTTGTTATGAGTTAATTATAGCTTCTTATTTGAATTTTGTCAATACTTATTTTCATTTTTTTATAAATTATTTTTTAATTAATATTTCTTTGAATTTTCAGTTATTTTTTGTTTCTTCCTCCAAATTCACAAAAAAAGAGCCACTTTAAAAAGCAGCTCCCGCCTGTCTTATATAAAAAGATTTAACAGACCAATGACAAAACCAATCAGGGCACCCAGATTTACCACTGCTCCCAATTCCTTCTTCATCACTGACATGACCAGATCTTCCACCTCTATGACATCCATCTGGTTTATTTTACGTTCTACCATACCGCTAATGTCGATCTTCTTCAAAAATTCAGGTAATTTACCTGAAATAAAGCTACGATAGACTTTCTGAAGGACTTTTTTCATGGTCTCTTTTTCCACTCCAATGTCTTTCATCAGCTGACCGGGTGCCTTCTCCTCTTCCTTTGTCACCTCATCATAGACAATCGGCCATATCATCTGATTGCCTTCTTCTGCAATATACGTTTCAATGCTTCCTGCAATCGGTCCGGCAAAAGAACGTATCATGTCTTCGCTGATCATCATAGCCAGAAAACCATCCAGATGCTCTTTCACTGCTGACGCACCTTTATCTGCAATAATCTGTCCAAAATCCAGCTTGCCGATCCCATCCATAATCTTATCTGTCAGGGCATTGACCAGTTTCCCTTTACCATCCTGATATCCTTCTTCATCGGTAATCATCAGACAGTAATCTTTGATCGTCATCTCATCTTCCGCTTCCTCATAAAGCTGATCCACCAGATGATCCAGAGACTCTGTCATCTGTTCCGATAAAAGAACATCTTCAAAATCTTTCTCTGTCAGTAAAGTGTCTCCTACTGCATTTCCCAAAGCTCTTGCAAGTCTTTCTTTTCCTTTCGGAATAATTCCAGGCGTAAAGGGCAATGTGAAATTCCCGATTTTAACCGGGTGTAAAGGACGAAACAGCATCTTTACCGCAATATAATTGGTACAGTATCCAATCACAGCCCCGATCAACGGTCCAAATAACATGGATAATCTCATCTTTCTTACCTCTTTTCTTACGTGTTTAACGCCTATTATAATTCTTTTTTTTACTTCTGACAAGCAAAAAAACAGGGGCATTGGAACTATCATTAAAAATGATTTTCCAGGACCCTGCAAAAACTTCGTTCTGTTATTTTCTAGAAGGCGATACTCTTCCACCGGTGTCCGGCACCGCGGTTTGTAATATTGCCTCTCTTGCAAAGGTTTTCCGCTGCCTTCTGGCCTTCTCTTAAGATTTTGCCTTCATCCGGAACAACGGTAATGACACCATTTTCCATGACAAATTCACCATCCACTGCTACGCTTTCCACATTCTGCATGGTAGAAGAATATACCAGCGTTGACACCGGATTGTGAACCGAAATTGCCTTTGGAGATAAGTAAGGGTTAAAGATTACAAAATCCGCTTTCTTTCCAACCTCTAAAGAACCAATCTCATCTTCCATTCCAATTGCTCTTGCACCATCGATCGTTGCCATCTCCAGCACTTTTTCTGCTGTAATTACAGTTGGATCCAAAGTATGGACTTTCTGAAGTAGAGAAGCTGTTTTCATCAGTTCCAGCATATCCTGTCCATTGTTGCTGGCTGCCCCATCCACACCCAGACTGATGGTTACCCCTGCATTTAAAAGCTGAGGAATCGGTGCAAGACCGGAAGAAAGGTACATATTGCTGACCGGATTGTAGGAAACTTTTAAGTCATAATATTTGGAACGGCGAATGTCTTTTTCATTCAGATAAACACAATGAACCATTAAAACATTTTCTCCTAAAATGCCCAGTTTTTCCAGACAGTCTGTTCCTGCGCATCCATGAAGTGCCTCTGTTGCCATACGGTCAAACGGAGTTTCTGAAACATGTACGGTAAATCCGGAATTATAGCTGTTGGTAATTTCCCAGAGCATCTTTAATGTATCTTCCGTATTGGACCAGAGCGCTGCCGGTGCAACCCAGACTTTGATTCTTCCATCTTCTGTATTGTGATATTTTTCAAAAATACGAACCACATCTTTTTCAATCTCATCTCGTTTTTGGGTAATACCCGGTACTACTCCAAAATCCAGGCCGGCATCCATGCATCCACGTCCAAAGACTCCACGAATTTTTAATTCTTTAAAGGCATCCATCACACCATCACTTAATCCTTCTCTGGCATGAGGATACATATAATCTACCATAGTCGTGATTCCACTGTGGATCCCTTCCATACAGCCAAGCATAGCTCCGTAATAACAGTCTTCCGGAAGTAAATACTCTGCTGCCGGAAATGTCATTGTTGCAAGCCAGTCTTTTAAAACCATATCATCACCCAAACCTTTTAATAAAGTCTGGAACAGATGATTGTGGGTATTGATAAATCCAGGGAAAATAATCTTCCCATCGCAATCTACTGTCTTTTTGGCATCGGCATACTGCTGCTCCAAATCCTTTGTTTTTCCTATTGCCAGGATTCTTTTGTCAGATACTGCCATAGCGCCGTCAAAAATAACGTCCCGATCCTTGTTCACTGTCACAATCGTAGCATTTTTCAATAATTAATCTACCATTTTCATGTCCTCCTTCTAAAATATGGTAAAAAAAAACCTTATTATTTCACCAAAAATCCCTGCATCACACAGGACTACTTTCTGATGAAAAATAAGGATGTACGAATTGCATAATGAAATTTACGGCTTACCTATTTCTCACATGAATATTTTGTAAAATTCAATTATATTTTATCACACAATCAGAAGTTCCGTCAATCTTTTTCCGCTATTCTGTGACAGAGCCTCTAAGACTTTCCAGGCTTCGATACAAATTTATTTCTCCAAATCCCCATTCTTTATTCGGATAAATGATATTTTTCCGCGTTGTTCCTTTGATGAAAAGATTACTGAGCTGAAGCCCGGTATAATAAGGGGAGTAATTAAAAAGTAGAACAGAACATCCTGCTGCCACCGCGGCCGCCACACTGGTCCCTGTTCCGGTTCGATATCCTCCGTTTAAGGCAGGACCAAAAACATTTACTCCGGGGGCTGCAAAATCCGGTTTTACTCCTCCATCTCTCGTAAATCCTCTGCTGGCCTGGAAAAATAAATTGCCATTCTGATGGTCATAGGCAGTTACTGTCATCGGATACGCTCCATTTCCCGGTTCGCAGATTGTGGTATCCGGATCCGGTTTTAAAAAATAGGTGTCTTTTTTTATAAAGTGTTCCATGGGAAGCCAGATATCATATCTCCCAATCAATACATTTTCTTTAAAAACCCGGAGCCGCCATATCCCCGGTGTTGGGTCTGACATCCGAATCCAGATCAGCATATCTCCCGTCATCCGTTCCACCGGCTCATAAAATACCATGATTCTTGTTTTTTCAAATACAAATCCTACTTCGATTCCTCCATCCCGAATGGAAAGCGGCAGTTTCTGACTGTATTCCCCCTGCGGAGAAAGGAATCCGATGGAATACGTATCCGGTGCTTCTGCCCACAATTCTGCCAAAAAGCCCTTCTCACCTTCCGCTACATGGAGTTCTACGTCCTGATATTCTTTCATTTCCAGTCCGTTTCCCCGAAAATGATGGGAAAGACTTCCTTCATTTCCTGCCGGCAATACAATGCCCCGGCCGGAAAAAGAGGAAATATTATTCAGATAGTATTTCAGATATCCTGTTTTCCCATGATTTCCCGCATTGGTTCCGCAACCTAACATTAAAACAAAAGGTTTATTTTGACGATATGCATATTCCAGAATAAATCGGATTCCGGTAAAAATATCGGTTTCCTGAAACGCGGTAACCCCTTCCGGTATCAGCCAGAAATTTCTCAAATATTCTTTTGCACCTTTTAGTTTTACAACTGCCAGTTCACAAAGAGGCGCTACTCCTGAAAAATCCTGTTCTTTTCTGGCACTTCCTGCTGCAATTCCTGCCAGAAAAGTGCCATGACCATCCTCATCCATGGAAGGAACGACTAAAAGAGGATCTTCCGATTTCAAAGCCTGATTGATTGTTTCATTGTCATATACCGTTCCGTAATTCAGTCCTTCCGGCGGAGTATCAGATGGAATCGTCTGATCCCATATGACTCCGATCCGGCTACTTCCATCTTCATTTTGAAAGGCCGGATGACGATAATCAATCCCTGTATCCAGGATTCCAAAAATCACCCCCTGACCATATAAATCCAGATTGGGAAGCCGCTGAACCCTGGAAACCCCGGAAGCTTCCAGATGGCTGGTATCAAGAAGACCAAATACTCTTGGCATATTTCGATATTGCAAATATCTTCCCGACCCGGTTTCTTCTTTCCTGTTTACATGAATAATTGCAAATTCTGCATTGATGATTTCTTTACATCCAAATTCCTGAAACAATCTTTTCCCTGTCGGACTGGTATAATTTAAAATAAAATCCATATATTCATTGGAATAAATCATTTCCTGACAATCGGCCACAAAACAATCTCCTTCCGTTTTTATTATCCTATGCCGAAAGGAGATTTTCATTCTCTTTGTTTTATTCAGGAATATAACTTTTGCAAAATTCACAAGTCTGCCTACCGGACAGACAGCTGGCACAATCTTTATTTGGAAGAGCAGTTTCTTTTGACAAGGCAAGGTAAATACCCACATTGGATTTTGGCGGATTCAACGCTCCATGATAAAGTTTCAGCCCTATTTTTCCACCATCTATGATTTTCATCCATTCAGATACCGCTTCAATTCCAATTCCATAAAATCCAGGTCCGAAAGAGTCTGTTACAAAGAATTTCCTGGAATTGGATGATTTTAAAATACTTCGAATATAGTTTCCGGTCCAGTCCCTTCCCGCATCAATCAGGGCAGTCATCCAGGTATCAAGGTAAAAAGAATCCAGAAAATCCATCTCTTTTTTGTGTTCTATTTCTTCCAGACACATGCCGTAAACGAAGATGTGAAGGATTTCTTCTTTTGGAATCCGCTGAAGCACCTGACAGTCTATTCTGGATTCTCCGAAGCAAAAAGTTCCATCCTGAATACAATCGGAAGAATAAGAGGAAAGAATCAAATGCGGACTCCATTGATCTTTCCATTGATCTCGTAATGCAATGGCTTCTTTCATGTGACTTTTATTCTTTTCAAGATCTTTGTGAAATCCACACATTTTCATAAAATAAGGTTCACTAAGATAACATAATTGTTCAATCGGAAGGTCTATGATCTGATTTTTCATTTTACGTCACTCTCCTAAAAAGGAGCCTGCTTCCTATGAAACAGGCTCCATTACTTGCATATTATTATAATGTTGGTGTCCAAAACTTTTGACACCATGATAATTAGTATGATTTATGAGGTTTTTCCAAACTCTTAACTAACTCGAACAAAAGCTGTACACCGCTTCCGGTCGCACCAATGGAGAAAATCTCCCGATCCATCTTCGAATCTGCTGTTCCTGCAATATCAAAATGAACCCAAGGTATTCCTTCTACAAATTCCTGAAGGAATCCGGCTGCTGCCGTTGCTCCGCACTGACTACCTGTGTTCTTAATATCAGCAATCGTAGAAGCATTCATGTCTGCGTATTCATCCTCACAAAGAGGAAGTCTCCAGATAGCTTCTCCTGATACAACGGAACTTTGAATTACCTTCTGCATCAAAGCATCATCGTTGGAAAATGTACCAATATAACGATCACCTAAAGCAACTACACAAGCACCGGTCAATGTTGCAATATCCACAACTGCCGTTGCTCTTTTGGTACGAATTGCATAGGTAATGGCATCTACCAGAGTCAGTCTGCCTTCAGCATCTGTATTATCGATTTCTATGTACTTACCATTGAGAGATTCTACAATGTCTCCCGGTCTTGATGCACTGCCTGAAATCATATTTTCACAGGCTGGAATCACTGCCAAAACGTTAACTTCCAGCTTAGCTTCTGCTATGGCTTTCATAGCACCCAGTACTGCTGCAGCACCACTCATATCGCCTTTCATGCCAGTCATCCCGCCGCCAATCTTTACATTATATCCACCGGAATCAAAACAAACACCCTTGCCAATCAGGGCAAGCTTGTCCTTCTCTGTAATTCTTCCGTTATATTCCATCACAATAAACCGAGGTTCCTGAGAAGATCCCTGTGCAACAGAAAGATAAGCATGCATGCCCAATTCTTCAATCTCAGCAGGTCCCAGAATCATCGTCTTCATATTGTATGATTCTCCCAGCTTAACTGCTTCTTCGGCAAGCTTCTCAGGTGTCAGCAGATTCGCCGGTTCGTTGGCTAAATCTCTGGCAAACAATACAGCCTCACTCAAAGAGGTAGCCCGATTAAGTTTCAGCTTAAAATCTCCAGGTTCCAAGGTCGTAAGAACCCCGACTTCCATCTCCTTCTCATCTTTTTTGATGGATGATTTATACTTTGTAAACTGATAATCTGCCAGATATAATCCCTTCAGGGCAGACTCTACCCAGTAAGATACCTTCTCACCGGCAGCCATCATCAGAACCTTATGTCCTCTAAGCCGCTTTACTTCTTTCATCGCAGCACCATACTGAAGCTGAATCTTTCTTGGGGAATCATCTTCTGTAACCCCAATGAAAACCATATTATAATAAGGGTGACCCTTATACGCAAAATCCCTGCCACGGATTCCGTAGACTTTGTTGCCACCTACTAACCCATCTTCTTTCAGAGCTGCAAAGATGTCACTGATTCTGTCAAGACATAAGCTTAAGGTGTCCTTCTGGTTATAAGTAACCAAAAGCGTATCAAATTCATAATCTTCTAGATCAATAAGTCTCTCTATCTTCATGTAACATGTTCCTTCCCATTGGTTCTTTTCTACACCCAATTATCTATACTCAGTTTACCACATTTTCAGGAAAAATCATAGAAAAAAGGCAGAAAATAATCTGCTCATTGGTGCACTTTTTAGTCATTTTTCTTTGGCAACACTAGTTTTTTCAGTCCAAGTGCAAAAAAACACCCCTGTAAAAACGGATAAATCCGATTTTTGCTTTTTTTATTCTCCTGTGCTACAATGAGACCCATGAAATACAGAGAGAAACAAAATAAGGAGGATTGCGCTGATGGAACAATTATCAAACCTTTTTTCAAATATCCGTTATATACTTCAGAATCTTGAGTTGAGCAGCTTATCATCCCAGATCAAAGAACTAACTCAGGGAAATTTGCCGGATCAGATTCCAGGGAAAGAACAAATGATGGAGACAGCCTCTTCTGCACTCCATACCATTTCAACCGGTTTTCTTCTTGTCGGACTGATCATAGCTCTTTTAGGCTGTTTTTTTGGTTATAAAATGCTGAAATTCTGGATTTCTCTTGCCGGCCTGATTATCGGTGCGGCATGTGGATACGGTATTTTATATTATTTTGTCCAGGATGGTACCTATGCCATGATCGGAGCCGGAGTCGGTGCTGTTCTGGGCGCCATATTATCCTATAAGATTTATCTGTTAGGAGTCTTTATCCTGTTTGGAGCCGGTACATATTTTCTCTGTGCTGCCTCTCTCTCCCTGGATGGCATGTTATTAACTGCAGCCTCGGTCATCCTTGCCGTGATTGTTGCTGTCCTGGCAGTTATTTATATGAGACCGGCTATTATTGTAATCACTGGCCTCCAAAACGGCCTGATTATCTCCGGATGTCTGTTAAAGCTCGTGCCTGACATTCCATCTTCCATGTCTATTCCAATAGGTGTTGGAGTCGCAGTGGCCGGAATGGCATTCCAGTTTTTAACGACGCGCACGAAAAAAGAAAAACAGAAACGGAAAGCATTGGAAGATAATTAGAAATCCATTTCCAAAACAACCGGGCAGTGATCAGAACCCATCACCTGGGTTCGGATTTCTGCCTTTTTAATTTGATCTTTTATCCTTTCAGATACAATAAAATAGTCAATTCTCCACCCGGCGTTCTTTTCCCTTGCTTTAAATCGATAAGACCACCAGGAATAGATTCCTTCCGCATCCGGATATAAGTAGCGGAAAGTATCAATATAACCGGAAGACAGAATTTCTGTCATCTTCTGCCTTTCTTCATCTGTAAAACCGGCATTTTTCCGGTTCGTCTTTGGATTTTTCAAATCGATTTCCTGATGAGCAACATTTAAGTCTCCACAAAAGATAACCGGTTTTTTCTCATTTAATTCATTGATATAATGCAAAAAATCTTCTTCCCATTTCATTCGATAGGAAAGTCTTGCCAGTTCATTTTGTGAATTCGGGGTATAGACAGTAACCAGATAATAATCCGGAAATTCTAGAGTAATTACCCGGCCTTCCTGATCATGTTCCTCAATGCCAAGACCATAGGTCACAGATACCGGTTTTTGTTTTGTAAACACTGCTGTACCTGAATACCCTTTTTTCTTTGCATAATTCCAATAAGAATAATATCCTTCCGGATCCCAGTCAATCTGTCCTTCCTGAAGTTTTGTCTCCTGAATACAGAAGACATCTGCATCTTCTTCCCGGAAATACTCTTCAAATCCTTTTTTTACACAGGCGCGAAGGCCATTAACGTTCCATGAAACAAATTTCATTCTTCTCCTCCTTGCTGCTACTCTTCCATTGCTGTTGAAATTTCTGTGCCTTCTACCGGTACTTTCTCTTTATTTTTCTTACTCTGGCATCCTACAATTCCAATCAAAGCGATAATGCTGATCAAACAAACGAGTGCCCATTTTTGTTTATTTTTCATATAAAAACCTCCTATAATGGTAAGCCGGTGCGGCTCGGTTTATTGCCTGACAAGTCGAAAAATGTCAATATCGTTGGGAGCTCAAAAGAAGTAGTTTATAATATATTCAGGGGGTTGAAATTCAGAGGAGTAATTATGAAAGAAATCTATCAACTAATCCTTGTGCTTGGCATCAAACGTACTTACATGGGATACCATCATCTGGCTACAGCGATTCAACTTGTCCTGGAAGATGAGAGTCGCCTGCTGTATATTCACAAATGGCTTTATACAGATGTAGCCAGAATCCATCAAACAACCCCTGCATGCATTGAACGAAATATACGCACTGTAAATCTGTATTGCTGGAACAAAGGGAATCGACAGCTTCTGAATCAAATTGCCGGATGTCCTTTAAAGGAGCGTCCAAGTAATGCAGAATTTATCGATATTCTCTCCTGTTTTCTTAAAGACAACTCTCTGGTCAAGATCTCCTGATCCCCCTGTTACCGGATTTCATAAGAAGCATCTGCTGTTTCGTGAAATCAGATTTCAATATGATTCTATGATCCCGATCCTGCTTTTTGAATCCCCAATGAAAAAAATACTAAAATTCCAGTCTCATATCATACCAGACAACTCCGCCATGAGTCGAACCGGAAACCCCATAATTTTTATATCCAAATTTTTCATAATAATGAATCAACTTCTCTTTACAGGTTAATACACAGCCTTTTCTGCCCTGGATTTTTGCTTCATCAATTAATGCATTCATCAGATGAGCTGCATAACCTTTTCTCCGGTATTCCGGAAGCGTATCCAGTCCAAAAACTGTCTGCCAGTCCCCGTCTTCTTTGTGGAGAGCTGCATCCTCATACATCTCATCCCGAATCACCTTTTCATCTGTTACAATTCCATTGATAAAAGCAATCACCTGATCCTCTTCTTCCAGAAGAAGAAAATGCTCCGGAAATACTTTCAGTCTGGCCTCAAACTCTTCTTTTGTTGCTGCTTCTGCTTCCGGGAAGCATCTTGCCTCAATCAACGTAATCATTTCCAGGTCTTCTAAAGAGGCCTTTCGTATCTTCATCTCTATCTCCACTTCCTTTTGTCTTTTTCTCGTATTATTCTTTATTATAACGGAAACATTCCGGGAAGTACAGAGAAGTCGGAAGTTTTTCTTCCAGTGATTCACAGATTTCTACCCCACCGAAGGACTGATAAATATTGCCGATATAACCTTTCAATATGTACTGTTTCAATACGGAATTAGCCCAACGGCGAAACTCTACACCACGTTTTGATTTCACACGATAACCAACGGAAATGATTACATCGAGGCTATAATATTCAATATTTCTTTCTACTTCTCGTCCTCCTTCAATTTGAACTGTCGCAAATTTTGCGACAGTTGAATTATCAACGTTATATACATACTTCAAAACATCCCAATTAATTCCTTCCAAATATGACCCCGTGTATGTTTCCACTTCCATACTAATCATATTCTGAACCGGGATTCGCTCTATAAGTTCGACGAGTTTTTTTCTATCTGTGATTCTTAGCTTTTGCATTTTGTCATTGCCTCCTTTGCAAATCCCGATCCCATCTGTTATTTTAGCTCATTTCCATCCGAGTCTAGTCCATAGGCTGCATACGCCTGTTCTCGATCAAGACCACCACGCTGGAACATTTGCTGTGCCTGATAGAGAGCATCATTCAGGTTGTGCGCCTTGTATTTGAAAGCGCGTTCGTCCTCGGATTTATCAGCCAATTTTTGTACTTGTTCGAAGGAAATCGGTTCTCCTGCCTTAGATAAAGAGTATCCGAGGCCTCCACCAATCGTACAGGCTTCGAAAAGCGCATCGTAAAA
>JALEPU010000078.1 GCA_022766905.1 Lachnospiraceae bacterium | reverse complement strand
ACTGATTAATAACTTTATCAGCAAAATTGTGATTTATGAGGAGTATATTGAGATATATTATAACTACTCAGAAGAGTCAGCTGACGAAATAAAAAAGAGACTAAACGAAACCGGTTCGTCTAATCCCTCTAAAGTGCGCCTTCAGGGGCTCGAACCCTGGACACCCTGATTAAGAGTCAGGTGCTCTACCAACTGAGCTAAAAGCGCTTATGTAATTATCCTGCATTTCTCAACGCAAGAGATATTATATAATAACTGTTTTTAAAAATCAACCCCTTTTTTCATATTTTTTAAAAATTTTTATTTGTATCACCAATTCCGACCTTTCTATTATTTACAGAACAAAAAGACCATGTTAAAATAAGTACGCAAAAAAGAAGCAGCGTCAAAGTAAGGATTTCTACCGAAAAGAAAAGGACTTACTCTACGAAGTGATATATAGGATAGAAAGGTACCGGTAACAAATTATGAGATTAAGAAATGTGAAAGGCTCCCGGGAGACGATTGCTGCCAATGAGTGGGTAATCAAAGATCTCCCTGAAAAAAGAGAGCATTGGGCTGAGATGATTTTCCACAATGATTTTCCAATCCATATTGAGATTGGAATGGGAAAGGGACAATTTTTAATGGCTCTTGCTCGTCAAAATCCAGGAATAAACTATATTGGCATTGAAAAATATTCCAGTGTACTGGTAAGAGCTTTGGAAAAGATGGAAGAAGACCCCCTTCCAAACCTTCGATTTATTCGAATGGATGCGGAAAACATTCCTGATGTTTTCGGACCGGAAGAAATTGACCGGATTTATCTGAATTTTTCCGATCCATGGCCAAAGGACCGACATGCCAAACGCCGTCTTACTTCCAAAGAATTTCTGGGCCGTTATGACCAGATATTAAATAAGGAAGGGATTCTGATTTTCAAAACAGATAACAGAGGCCTGTTTGATTTTTCTCTGGAACAGGTTAAGGAAGCTGGCTGGAAGCTCCAAAACTATACCTTTGACCTTCATCACAGCAAATATCTGGAAGGCAATATTATGACGGAATATGAAACCCGTTTTGTTGAGGAAGGCAAACCAATCTGCCGCATGGTCATTTCCCGATAATTTTTTTGCATCCCTTTCCTGTTTTTACATATTATATATCAGATGGAAAACAGGAAAGGCAGCCTCTATGAAAAGAAAAAAAATGAAACAACAAATTTTATTCTGGAATTATCGAAACCGATGTTTGCATAAAATATGTTCCTGCTTTTTCAGCTCGTTGGAAGAAGTCAAGAAAATATTAAATAAATTGTAATGTTTTCCTATTTCAATTTGTCAAAAAATAAGATATACTAAACAGGAAACAAGAAAAATACAATCGATAGGAGAAAGTTATGAAACACCGAATACTCGCCTTTTTTATGGCATTTTTTTATGTCTTTTCCTCAACCGTTTTCTTTGTATCTGCTGAGGAAACTACAACACAAGCCGCATCTGCTACAGAATCTTCCGAATCCAGTCAAAAGCAAAGTACCAGTGGAATCAAGTCTTCTTCCGATGTGGGATGCAGTATTGCATCTGAAGCGGAAGACTCTCTGGAGCTTGTCAGTGAAGGAGTTGCTCTGATGGATGCCTCCACCGGCACCCTACTTTATACCAGGAATCCGGAAGAAAAGTTCTATCCGGCCAGCATTACAAAGATTGTTACGACCCTGGTAGCTTTGGAGAATGGCAAATTAAATGATAAACTTACCTTTAAAGGCGCTACGTTAAATGCAATCGAGCAGGACAGCAGCCGGGTTGGAGTAGAAGCAGATGAAACCATGACCCTGGAAGATGCCCTTTACTGTGTCATGCTTGTATCAGGAAATGATGCTGCCGCCGGAGTTGCAGAACATATCGGCGGAACCATTGATGACTTTGTCGCAATGATGAATGAGAAAGTAGAAGAGCTTGGCTGCACCAATACTCATTTTACAAACCCACATGGTTTACATAATGAAAATCATTATACCTGTGCCAAAGATATGGCTTTGATTATGCAGGCAGCAACACAGAACGAAGATTTCTGCCGCATTGCATCTGCCAAGACCTATACAGTACCAAAGACAAATAAAAGCGAAGCAAGAGAACTCTGGAATCACCACAAAATGATGCTTCCTGCAAGTGAATATCATTATGATGGTGTTTGTGAGGGAAAAACCGGTTATACCAGCGACGCCTGGAACACTTTGGTGACAACCGCCCAAAAAGATGATATGAAATTAATCGCTGTTGTACTTCGCTGCCAGGGCGCTGCCGCTGCCTATAACGATACAACCAAATTATTCAATTATGGTTTCGAGAATTTTCATGTATTAAAGCCAATTCAAAATTTTAAATTGTCTGATGCTGCAAATGATGCAGATTTATCTACCGGAGAACTTTCCAATCTGGAGAAGCTGAATCCGGAGTTTAACCAGGACTACAGTATTCTGGCACCTGCTTCTGTATCTGCTTCAGATATTTCCGTTTCCCTTGTAAAAGGCGGAGAAAAATCCGGTATCTGGGGTTCCATCCAGTTCCAGTATAAGGGAAACACAATCGGTTCCGCCAATGTATATTACGATGAAGATTCTGACTATGCCGCTATCGTAGAAGAAGATCATTCTGATAAAGCAAAGACTGTTTCTAAAATTCCTTTTATTTTAACAGCAGTCATTATCCTTTTAGTTCTCTTTATTATTTCCATGGTCATTTCTCTGATTAAGCGAAGATAAAGAAAATGGGGTTGTTACAAAGTAAAGATATGATATCTTTACTTTGCAACAACCCATTTTCGTGTATAAATACCGAATGAGCCATGCTCCAGTGATGAAACAATTCAGTTTTTACCATATTTTAAAGGAACCCTATTTCATTCTATTTTTCCTTATCATAATCCGGTACAATAATTTTCAGTGCTTTTGGAATTACCTTAACATCAATCGGCATTCCGCCTTCTAACAGTTCTCCGTCATAATCAATAGAAATATCTGTCTTTTCTCCTACTTCCCGGATTTTAATCTCATTGGCCTGAAGATATTCGATGCAAGGATGCTGTGGATGTTCTCCCTGCAAAAACTTAAATAACAAGTTGGATACCTGGAATAATTCTACTTTTTTCAAAATCAGAATATCCAGCTTTCCATCTGTAATAGAAGCCATCGGAACTGCATCCTTAAAGCCGCCTACACTTCTGGAATTGGCAATAATAAAGACTGTCACCTCTTCCTGTCTCGTTTCCCCGTCTACCTCAAATTCCAGTTTCATCAAATCTCCAAAGAACTGTTTCGGAAGTTCAATGGCTCCTTCCACATAATAAGCCAGCTTTCCGAAAATCGCTTTTCTGTCTTTCGGCACTTTATACGCAATGTCTGTCAGAATACCTCCTGCAATTACATTGATAAAATATTCATCATTAATCTGCCCTGCGTCTACTTCTTTCAGTTTAAAGTCTTTTATCATCTGACAAAACGCATCTACATCCGATGCGCCCGGAAGTTTCAGGTAAGTCGCAAAATCATTGACTGTTCCGGAAGATATAATTGCCAGAGGAGTATTACTCTCACTTAAAATCAGACCGTTCACTACTTCATTTAAGGTACCATCGCCCCCGACTGCCACAACAAAATCATACTCTCCTTCCGATAAAAGAGCCACTCTGTTTCTGGCATCATTTTTCTTTTTTGTATAAAAGACATCAATTGTGGGGACAATCTTGTCCATAATCAACTTTCCAGCGATCTGATTCAGGCTGTCTTTGAAATTCTGTCTGCCTGAGGATGGATTGACAATAAACAGACCCTTCATCTTATACCTTCTTTCTTTTGATATTTCTACCTTATAATAAAATGAGTAAAGCTGTTTTTATCCTATCACAAATAGATCAAATCCTCAAGAGTCAAGTGGATATTCACAATCCGCTTCGCCACCTGCTACTTAATACTTTGTTCATTTAAACTGAGGCTCACGTGATTAGGTTAAATCAAAAGCAGCAGGCATTCTTTTGGCAGTTGAATGATTTTTGTAAATGATTCTGACTCTGAAATATCCTCAATATTTGAGTTCTTTTTCCACCACAGATCTTTTTCCTGTTCCATCCCCTGTTGTTTTAAGTGATACACAGTCTCAAAAGGTGCACAGGTAACTCCCACAGATTCCATCCGAAAACTGTTCTCTGTTCCTTCCTGTACCTCCATTAAATCATGGGCACGAATTCCTACATAATGGATGTCGTCTCCTACTTTTTCTTTCGTCTGAAGAGTCATCTTCCACTCCGGAACCCAGATTTCATAATCACCTGTTTTTTCGACCGAAGCTATATTTTTACATCCTGTCAGTCTTGCGGCTTCTTTTAGGCCAGGATTTTTAAAGATTTCTCTGGTTTTTCCGATCATCAGGCATTTCCCCTGATCCATAATAGCCAGACAGTTACTGAACCGGTAGATTTCATCCCGACTGTGGGATACCATCATCACATTTCCATCATAAAACTTTAACATTTCCTGCATTTCCTGCTGCATGGTTTCTTTTAAAAATCCATCCAGAGCGCTAAATGGTTCATCCAGAAGAATCATATCAGGATCACAGGCAAGAATGCGGGCAAGCGCTGTTCTTTGCTGCTGTCCGCCGGAAAGTTCCGATGGATATCTCTTTTCCAGACCATTCAGCTGAAATTTATCTATTAGTTCTTTGATTCTTTGATTCTTTCCCTGCCCTTTCATTCGGATTCCGATTCCAATATTCGCCTCAACCGTCATATGAGGGAACAATGCATAATTTTGAAACAAATATCCGATTTTCCGATCTCTGGCCGGCAGATTCACCTTCTTCTTAGAATCAAAAAATACTCTGTCTCCAATCGCAATTCTGCCTTCATCCGGTGTTTCAATTCCTGCGATACATTTTAGCGTCATAGTTTTTCCACAGCCGGAAGCTCCCAGAATACCAATCCGATTATCCTCCGAGGAAAACTGAACATTCAGCACAAAACTGCCAAAATCTTTTTTTATCTTTACCTCTACTGCCACTTTTCCTGTCCCTCACATCCTAATTTTCTTCTTTACCACCGTTTTACTGTCTTTATTTTCCGGCTGGTAATCAGATTCATGCCAAATACAATAAAGAAGGCGATAATTAATATAATAATAACCCAGATTCCTGCCGTCGTATAGTCTCCATCCTGAATTACCATGGCAATTTTCTGAGAAATAGTTCCCGTCTTTCCGGGAATATTTCCTGCAAGCATAGAAGTTGCTCCATATTCACCCAGAGCTCTTGCAAAAGTTAGAATCGTCCCGGAAGCAATTCCAGGACCTGCTGTTGGAACAACCACTTTCCAGAAAATCTCCCATTCTTTCATCCCAAGTGTTCTTCCGGCATAAATCAGGTTTACATCTACCTGCTCAAAAGCTGCTCTTGCATTTCGATACATAAGAGGAAAGGCAATCACAATGGCTGCAATCACACAGCCTGCCCAGGTCTGTACTACTTTAATCCCAAACCGGTCAAATAAGAACATTCCGATTGGTCTTTTTTTGCTAAAGACTAACAGGAGAAAAAAGCCGGCAACCGTAGGTGGAAGAACCAGCGGCAGGTTTAAAATCCCATCCACCACTGCCTTCATCTTCGGTCCGGCTTTTAATGTTTTTCTTGCGGCATAGATTCCAAGAAAGAAAGAAAAGAAGGTGGCAACAACTGCTGTCTTTAAAGAAATAAACAAAGGACTCCAATCCAGTTCCATGAAGATTTCCTTCATTCTTCCATCTCCTTTCAAGTCAAACGGAAAGCGGAATCCATCTTCCACTTTCCATTCTTATTTTCTATTCACACACTTTGTATAAGTACTTTTCGAAAACAGCTAATGCTTCCTCTGACTGAATAAAGTTATAGAAATCTAAAGCTGCTGCACCCTGAAGCTCATCTGCTTCATCGTTGGTAATCATACCAACCGGATAAATAATCTCACCGGTCAGATCTTTGCTGACGTGCTCTAACACATCCACATCATCAATAACAGAATATGCATCTGTATAATATACAGTACCTACTTCACAGGAACCTTCTTTTACTGCTTCTTTTACTTTGCTTACATTTGCACATTCACTGATCTCTGTACCTAAAGTATCCATAATATCCTGAGTTGTAATCTTAGAAAGATCACCATCTTCCGGTGCCTCTATAATACCTGCATTTACCAATGCCTGTCTGGTATATTTTCCAACAGGAACGCTTCCATCTGCTAAGGCAATACTCTTTGCTTTATTCAGATCGGAAAGACCTGTTACTTCTGTTCCATTGTCCTTACCGGCAATTACTACAATCTCGTTCTCTAAAAGGTCTTTTCTCTGGCCGTCTTTCACTCTGCCTTCTTCTTCTAAGGTATTCATCTGTTTGGTATCGGCAGAGAAGAAAATATCACATTCAAAACCATTCTGAATCTGAGTTAACAAAGTACCTGAACTGTCTGCATTGTAAGTAATCTTTACATTTGGCTGAGTCTCATTATAAAGAGGGATAATCTCTTTAAATGCATCTTCCAAACTTGCAGCAATAAACAGATTTACCTCTGTCTCATCAAACTGTTCACCTTCTGCTGCTGCCTCAGCAGCCTCTTCCCCTGCCTTTGTCGTCTCTTCCTGACTGTTGCTGGAACCACAACCTGCCAGCAAAGTAACAGCCATGACCATGGTAAGAAGCAGTGCAATCAGTTTCTGTTTCATCTTCTGATTTCTCCTTTCATAAAACAAGTTTCTTTTATTTTAAAACGCAGTAATTCAGAAGTCAATAAAAACGTTATTCTCAAGTGAGGATATCCCTTTTGCACAAAAAGCACCCGGGATTCCCAGGGTACTTTTGTTGATTTTTATATATTTTTAAGCTCAGGACAATTACTTTTCTTTTTCTCCATCTGAAAAAGCCAGACTTATTTTTCTCTTTCATAATAAGCGTATCTGTTTTTTCCTTTTTGTTTACTCTCATATAAAGCAATATCCGCCTTTTTCAGATTCTCTTCATAAGAAAACTCCTGTTTTTCGATAAATACAATCCCTACACTACAGGTAAATGGTGTGTGCGAGGACTCCTGTAAGGCAAGAAACATCTCCTGTAGTCGTTTTTCCAGAATTTCTTTTTTCCTTACACTTTTTACAAATACAAGGAATTCATCTCCCCCGTAACGGCCTATGATATCTTTCCTTCTGAAAATGGAAAGCAGAATCTCGGTCAGCCGTTTTAGCACATGGTCCCCTTCTGCATGTCCAAACTGATCATTGATTGATTTAAAATCATCCAAATCCAGAAGCAGAAGATAGCCACAGGCATCTTCCTCACCATCCATGTATTTTCTCACTTCTTCTTCAAAAGTTCTTCGATTATACACGTCTGTCAAAGGATCCCGATTAGCCGCAATCTCTCTTGCAATTTCCAGTTTCTTCTCTGCATCCACATTATCCAGATAAAGAAGGGCATACATATTTTTGCTGAATCTTTCCTGGAAAATATGGACACTTAAATTCATCCAACATAGCTGCCCGTTGTCCATAATTCTCCGAAAACAAAATTTTCTTGTATGAATTCCCTGCTGATAAAATTCCTTCATATTATCCAGATTCAAATACTCCCTGTATTCTTCCCGATCGTCCTGAAAGACAACCTGATCTACATTTTTTTCCAACGTTTTTGTAAAATTCCCTGCGGCATTCTCTCCGCAACTGTATTTACTCCAAAGTCCGCCTGTTTTATTGACATGTCCGCTTTCCACATCAACTTCTGCATAAGCTGCAGCATCAGAAAGAACCGCCTGATAAAAATCACTGGTCCTGATATACTCAAGCTCCATGGCTCTTTCCTGATTTGCCGGCTCAATAATCGCTACAATTGTATGAATATCCTGCTGCGCTTTTCCAAGATGACGGGTTTTAATATGAAACCATTCATAAGTTCCTTTCTTGGATTTTAAAAGCATCTCCTGTCCGCTTAATTCTTCCTGCTTTTCTACTTCTGAAAACATGTTGGCAAAGTGCTCTGCATAATGTGGGTGTACCATCTCACTTTCAATCCAGCAGTCGGGAAAATGATCTTCACTTTTCTTTTCTCCAAATAAGAAGCTCCTATCCGTATGAAAAAAGATAGCTTTTCTTTTTTCATTAAATTCAAACATTTCACTTTGATAGGTATCCGGCAGAAATCGAGGTTTTTCTATCTCATTGATCAATCGATGATATCCGACCAGACAAATCTTTCCCCCATCGTCCTGTCTGCAGGTTCCGACACAACGGACAACTACATCTCCTTTTTGCGGATGATTCCAGGAATATTCCAGCTGCACGATCTCTCTGCTTTGAATCATATTGTCCACAGCAAGATTTACATAATGATAATATCCATCGTTAATCCTGCTGTACCAGTGAGCATAGCATTCTTCCGGAGTAGGCGTTTCCTCAAGACCTAGCAAGTCAAACATGGTATCATCTACAATCAATTCATAATGTCCCTCTTTTTTATCCATCCGAATTACCCAAAGTCCCATCTGGGTTGCCTCCAGGATTTTTCTGCTGTTATTGTTCAGCACTCTTTTTTTATCCAGAAATTCAGACACTTTTCTTTGATTCTCCAGCTCAATCTGTTGTAAATATTTTTCTTTTCCTATTTGAGCATGGCAGTTTTTATGCTTCTCCCTGACATAATCCATTGTAAATTGATCAGCCGAGCATGGTTTTGCAAAGAGAAATCCCTGCAGGGTATCCGGTGAAAGCTCTTCTATCACAGATAATTCCTCTTCCTTTTCCACACCTTCACAACAAACCATAATATTGGCACTGTGAGCCAGGTCTATGGTATTGTGGAAGAGACGATAATTATAATCGCTAAATTGAATCTGCCTGATAAAACAACGGTCAATCTTTACTTCATCAACTTCTATACTTTTTAGATAACTTAAACTGGAATAACCGGTTCCAAAATCATCTATGGAAATCTGAATTCCATAGCTTCTCCACTGACTGAAAATGTTATTGAAATACTCGTAATCCTGCAGCTGCATGCTCTCTGTTACTTCCAAAATCAACGCGCTGCCGGGAAGTCCGATTTTCTCCAATTTATCAATGACCATCCGGACTACATCTTTTTCCATTAACTGCACATAAGAAACATTCACACTCATGCAAAAATCCGGCAACTGTTTTCTCCATTCTTTGCAGGCTCTTAATGCATTTTCCAGAACCCACTCTCCAACAATGCAGATTGATTCGCTTTGTTCTAAAAGCGGAATAAACTCGGTAGGACTAACGAAACCTCTTTCCATGGAATCGTAGCGAAGCAAAGCTTCCGCGCCACAGACATCATAGGTTTTGCTACTGACTTTTGCCTGATAATGAATAGAAAATCCCTGGAATTCCTTTTGGATGCTTTGTTTCAATTCATCCAAAAACCCAATCTGGCTCAATCGTTTGTTATAATTGTCCGATGAGAAAAATACCAGCCGATTCTTTCCTTCTTTTTTTGCCAAATCCAGAGCATTTTCCCCGTATTGATAGAAAATATCCGCATCATGTCCCTCAGTCTTTTCATAGGAAACAACTCCCGCTGATATAGTACAAATGGGTTGCAGTTTACTTTGCACCTGTCGGAAAATCTCCTCTGCCTTTTCCTGGTTCTGCTCCGTTAAAATAACGATAAACTGATCTCCTTCCATACGATAAATCCGGAAATAATCATTGACCGCTTCCTCCAGCACTTCTGCCACTTTTTTCAAAAGAGAATTGCCATAGCTTCTTCCACATTTCATATTGATATTTTTCATGTTATCCACATCAAAAAGAATCAAGTAGCCTTTTATCCCCTTATTTATCCATTTTTCCAAATCTTCCAGAAATTTATCCGTCGTCAAAAGTCCGGTTAAATAATCTGTCTTTTTCCCGATTTCTTTTTCTGCTATTTTTCCAACCAGGTAAGTCCCTCCACTTTCAAAGCCGGACAAGCATCTCCCTTTACAATTGATCCAGATCGTTTTTCCATTTCGGTCAAGAATTCGATAATCTGCATCATAGATTGTAGATTCTCCTTTCTGGATCTTTTTCAACTTTTCCCTGACTGGCGGAACATCTCGCTTATATATAATTCTTCTCCAGTCTTCCTGGTCATACCACTCTTTTCTCTCTTCAAACAAATCATACTTATGGTTGATTTCTTTACTGATATAGCATCTTAGTGTTTGAAAATCCCAAAGATAAAAAAATTCTTCCGTACTTTCATTTAAGCAAGCAATCATGGTTAAATAATGATGAAGTTCCTGTTCATGTAAATGATTATGATCCATGACACTCCTCCTTAATGATAACCTTTCACTTTTCCTTCTGTTTCCCTCTTCAATATCTATCATTTAGAATATTTTATCATACCAGATGTTTTTTACAAGTAAAAGAAAAACATCTTTTTCTGAAAGAACTGTGACATTTCTTTGTATTCTTCTTTTGCCGTAAATACAAAAGGGATACTGTAAACAGACTATACCGTCCTTACAATATCCCTAAAAATCTTAAATTATTATCCCTGAGAATTATTTCCACACTTCTTTGAATACCCGGTAGAAATTTCCATATGCAATTGCCGCTAATTCTTCGTCTTTATACCCTCTTTTTTTCAAAACGTTAAGAAGATTTCCTGCCTCAGTTTCATTGGAAATACCGGCTCCGCTCGGCGACTCAATATTGGAACTGAAAGAACCTAACGCTTCGTCTCCAAGATAATCATCAAAATCAAATCCCAGGCCAATATGCTCAATTCCAATTAAATCTGCAATATACTCCACATGATCTGCCAAGTGTTCCACATCCTGATTTTCATGTTTTTCATCAATAAATTCCCGGAGGCTGTTCATTCCCGTAAGACCTCCTGTCTTTGCTATCTCTTTTAACATTTCATCCGATAGATTCCGCATAGCCGGGCAAACCGCTCTTGCATTGGAATGAGATGCAATAATCGGTCCCTGAGCAAGATTCATAACCTCCCAAAAACATTTGTCATTCAGATGCGAAACATCCATGACCATTCCCAGGTCCTGAATTCGTTTCACCGCTTTCTTTCCTGCCTGAGTCAATCCTCTTGTTACATCTACCGGCCATCCTGTTGCCAGAGCATTTTGTTCATTCCATGTCAGCATTGCATGGCGTACACCTACTTCTTCATAATAATAATCGAGTTTATCTATATCCTCTCCTATTTGACTCAATCCCTCCATTCCTGTCACAACATTTATTTTATCAGTCTTTGTTCCAACAGCAAAATCAGAAAACTTCATTACAGGATTTAAAATATCTGCTGCATCTTTTAACTCTTCCCGTATGCATTTCACAATTTGTTCTGAACGTTTTTCCGGTTCTTTGTCAAAAGGCGGATCTGCCCATATTACAAAAATTCCTCCTGTTACATTACCTTTTCGAAACTTTTCTAAATGATAAGTACGGAAAATATCTTTTTCTCCTTTTTCTACTCTTCTTACTGTAACATCGGTCCATATATCTCCATGTCCGTCGAAAATCATCTTTTTTCCTCCTAATTATGTTAGAAGAAAAGCGGACATAAAGCCCGCTTTTCTTCTATACTGCATCAAAATCATCTCTTTGTTTTTGGTTGCGAAACATCACATACAAAGGTCTTTGATACGTAAGTTCTTTTATTGGATACAGTACCTGCTCTTTTGTCATGAGGTACTCTTTCACTCCCTGATCGCAAACCCCCACATCAACTTTTCTTCTACTCACTGCCTGCAGAATTTCTTTCGTATCTGCAAATTCTACTTTACAGGAAGATGGCAAACCATCAATTTCAGGCCCATTTGCAAAATCTGCAATTACTCCTATTTTATAATTCGTTAAATCTTCATATGTTTTCAAATCTACAAGTTCTGCGTTAGCTGTCACAATCTCTGTTACTGCATATCGAAGAAGTTTCGAAAAATAAAATTTTTCCAGACGTTCCGGTGAATCTTGTGCCTGAAACAAAACATCCTGCTCTCCATTTTCAAACTCTTTATAAATTTGATTCCATGGTGCAATACACATCTCCGGATCATAACCTGCAAGTCGTAATTTTTCAATTACAATTTCATAATCTCTCCCTTTCACTTCCCCGTCTTTATCGATATATTGATACGGTGGAAAAGGATCTGCACATACTTTTATTTTCTTCATATGTACTACTTCTCTCCATTATTTACCCAGTTTAGCTGCCAGTTCAGCCAGTTCCGGTTCTACAAATTTTCCATTTTCCAGGATCATCTTATCATCCAGATAAATTGTGCAGTTCAGGCAAATACCATCGATATGGCTCTTTGCTTCTCTTGGTGCTCCGCCGGAATAGCAGGATCCCTGATGTCCGAATCCCCACTCAGTACTTCCCCAGACACGCTCATCTTCTGTTGTTGTACCTTCCAGTTTGGCATTTGGATTCACACCATAGCAAACATGAGCTGCAATATACATATTCGGATCATCCAGTTTCTTATAATAAGCCCGCAGAATGTCCGCCTGCTCACCGCCTTTGATTTCCTGGATTCTTCCCTCTTTTACTACATAAGATACAGGTTCCAGAAGATGTCCCAGTTCTGCATCTCCTCCTCCGGAAATGGTTCCGTCAAAGGCAATAACTCCATTGATTGTTTCCTCCTTTGGTGCCCATCCAATCTGGCCAAGCAGGAAATGTCCTCCAGGGAAACTATAATCACATTCATTGGCAACAGGGCGATTTGGATCATTTTCAAACGAAACATCTGTACCTGCAGCATTGGTGATTCTCATCTTTTTTGCTTCTTTTGTCATTTTTGACAATTTATTCTGGAATGCCTTCTGGACTTCCAGATCAACTTCTCCGATGCAACGGACAATCTGTGGAATTGTAAGACCTCCAAGCATAACCTGACGGGTACGTCCATTGGTTACCGCCTTATCCCAAATCGGGGAATATAACAGCCACTGGTCATTCATTTCAATCCAGACATCTGTTTTATCTACGCATTCTTTTAACGGTTCAGGCAGATACGGCATAGTAAGTGCGCCATATCCTTTTGGGGTAGAATGCCATGCAACCATTGTTTTTGCTCCCAGCACTTCTGCTGCTTTTGCCATTTCTTCCACTACTCGAAAATCCGGTTTGGAATCTACTGTGATTAAAACGCTTTCTCCTTTTTTCACCTGAACTAAATCATGCATTAATTTGTAACACGCATTTGCTAACTCTAAATCCATATATTGTGGCATATTGTTTCCTCCTTTATTCTTTTCATATATATTTTCTGTTTCTTACTCACTTTGATTAAACTTCTATCTCTTCTCCAATAATTCCTGCATTACTCTTTCCAACAGTTTTCATCAGAATGAAATATACAACCATACTTACTACCAGTGAATTAATGGATGCAATTCCCATATGTACAGTAAATCCAACCACTGCTCCCACGATCAGACTGATAAATGCCCATATATTTACTTTACAGTATTTCGTTCCGGGTCCATATTCGTAGTTCTGTCCCTTCAATAAATAGTAATCACAGATAATAACTCCGGCTACCGGCGGAATTCCTACTCCCAGAAGAGAAAGCCATGTAGTAAAGTAATCCGCAAGTCCCATGGCACCTACAATCGTAGCAAGTACACCGGTGACAATAACAATCTGATGTTTGGTAAACGGCAGACAGTTTGCAAATCCTAAGCTTGCAGTATAAAGGTTATTATCGTTCGTTGTCCACTGTGCCAGAATCAGAATCAAAAGTGCGGCAATACCAAGTCCCATGGATAAAAATGCTACCGGTAAATCACTTTCTCCTGTACCGGCTGTAATCAAATATCCGGCAAGAATAACAAAACTATTTGCAATCAGATAACCAAAAATAGTGCCGCCCCACGAAGTTTTTGCGTCTTTCGCATATCGCGTGATATCAGACTGGGCCGCAGCTCCTCCTGCAAAGGAACCAACAATTGATACAACAGCAGCTCCGATTGTCATCGGCTGGGAAGGTACAATGTTCATAACTTCGCTCATACCTCCTGCTCCCTTTACAGCTAGAACCATACCTATAACAGACAAGATTCCTATGGCTGGTACAGCAACATAACTTAAAAGATTCAACCCTTTATATCCAAAATAGGCTGTCAGCATCATCAGGATACCACCCCAAGCTGCTGCCACATATTTTGAGGTAATAAATCCTCCTCCCGGGAACAAGGCTGCCATGGTTGAGCCAAAGAATCCGACCTGCACTGCATACCAACCAAGCATAACTACCGCCAGTAAAATTCCAATCACCTTAGAACCTTCTCTTCCAAAACTATGTCTTGCAAGCATTGCAGAAGCAACACCCTCTTTTGCTCCTGCTGCACCCACCAGTCCGCCATATAGACTTAAAATAATATTTCCAATGATAACGGCGATGACTGCGTTCTTAAAAGACATCCCAAATGCAATGGCAGCTCCTGTATACAGACCGGACATACAAATACAGTAACCGGCTGCAACAAAAGCAACGCTCAGGAAACCTTTTCGCTGATCATCAGGCACGCGGCAAGTGGCATTATCATTTTCTGCCTGTGACTGAGTTTGTGGTGATGTGTTCATTTTCGCTTCTCCCATATTCATTCCTCCTATACCAAATTTTTATGATAATTATACTATACACCTATTATTTGCTAAAATCTTCGTGTAAAAAAACAAAAAAACAGAAAACTTATGTGCGTTTGCACACATGTTTTCTGCTTTTCTTTCTTTTATTCATTCAAAATGTCAAATATCATTAAAAAATTAAGCAAATAAGGCATTTCAAAAGGAGAATAGCCCAGTAAATCTATAATTTTTGTCTTTCTCTGTAATATTGTATTCTTATGTACATACATCTTCTGAGCCGCCTTCATCGTATTTCCTTCATTGGCAAGCAAGCAACGTAATGTGCTCATTAAATCTGTATGGTATTTTTCATCATAATCCTTGATCGGCTCCAAAAACCTTTGACATACCTCCAGGGTTTCCTGTTGTCCTCCTAATTGCCTTAGTTTCTGGAAAAAATAGACGTAATCATAATAGACTACTTTATTCTCGCCATAATGTTCCCTTCCAAGAACCGCTGCCTGAAATGCCTGATGATAAGCTTCCGGAAGATCCGTAAATTGTTCATAGGAATTACTGACACCAATCGAAATGGATAAATCCATTTTCCCTTTAAAAAACTTCAGAATATGATTGCATAACTGCTGCATCTCTGTCTTTCCTTTTTGGTGATTTAAAAAAAGAATAATGGTATCACTTCTAAGTGCCAGCCAGTTCTCTGTATCATAAGATTTCAGAAAATATTCTATTTTGGAAAGCAGCACTCTTTTGATGTAATTCTGCATCTCCAGTTGTACTTTTGAGTCTCCCATCCTTTGAATCGAATTAATGTTAATAAGTATCACTCTGTTTTTATCTAAAATGGAAAGACCTAATTCTTCACCTCTAGCCACTGCTTTGTCATTCGATGGAAAATTCCATACTAAAAGGTCTGTTACATATTCCTGAAATGCTTTTTCCCGATACTCTGCCGACCGGTTTCTTTTCCTCATAATCAAAGCTCCGGACACAACCAAAGATTCAACTAAGCTTCCCTCTACATCGTAGGAAAAATCCATATCATAATCCGTGATGAAAAGTCCAAAAAGATTTTTCTGGGAACGAATCAATACAATTAAGCATTCCCGTCCATTGATGTCTTCCACCGTAGAGCCGTTCTGACTGCATGCATATAATACATGATTAAAATGTTGTTCCAGGTAAGCCTCCTCTGCTTGAACAATTTCTCTCTCCTTATCAGAAAAAACTACCTTCCCATAAGTATCAAAATAAGAAATCTTTTTATCTAATCTCTGATTCATCTGTTTAAACACAGTTTCCATATTTTCTTCATTAACAATTAGATTCAGAAAGTCATTTCGAATCATACTATAATCATTAGCAGAAGATGACTGGGTATTTTCTTCATACAAAAGATTAATAATAGGATTCATAATCTCAATATAAGAAACATCTGTTCTTCCCTGAATGAGCGGAAAACCGGCTTCATCACACATTTTAATAATATCATCATCAATCTGCTGAATCCATGTTCCTACATAGCACAAAACCAACCCACAGCATCCACAGTCAATCAGTGTCTGTATTACAATCTTCTGCTGTTCCACGTTATCCCATATTGCATAAAAAGAAGTAATATAAAGCTGGTTTTTCAGTGCCCATTTCGATATATTGCTCTCAGCAACCTCCAAAACACTGACACTCTCAATCGGTGTATCCAGTCCACTTTCCCCCGCAACAACAGCCGCCCCAAAAAGCCCCCCAAATTTTAAAGCTTCTCTAATCGTCAACGCCATATCTTTTCCTCCAATCATACCGCTTATTTTCCAAACCTTCTCTCGTTTCCTTCACATAATTTTATTTTACATGAATTCGGGATTTTTTCATAGATATTTCTATTCCCTGATTCCTTGACTTTCTTCTTGCCATCCTTTATTGTTAGGTATGTTGTCGGTAAAAATTTTTTCGATTCTTTATGATGATTTTTTTATTAGGAGAAAACTATGATTTCATTTGAAAATGACTATAACACCGGTGCTCACCCTCGTATTTTAGAGCGCCTGATGGAAACAAATACAGAACCTCTTTCCGGATACGGAACTGACCCTTATTGTGAACAGGCAAAAGAAAAAATCAGGGCATCCTGTCAGTGCCCTGATGCTCAGGTGGAATTTTTATCCGGAGGTACTCAAACCAATTCTGTCGTGATCTCTACCATGCTTTCAGATTACGAAGGGGTTCTTGCCGCTGATACAGGCCACATCAGCACCCACGAAGCCGGTGCCATTGAATTTGCCGGTCACAAAGTTCTTACGCTTCCTCATCAGGAAGGGAAGATCTTACCGGACACTCTGAAAAAATGGATGAAAGATTTCTATGGAGACGGAAACCACGAACACATGGTATTTCCGGGTATGGTCTATCTTTCTCACCCTACCGAATACGGTACTTTGTATACCAAAGAGGAACTGACAAAAATTTCTTCGATTTGCCATACTTATCAAATTCCTCTGTTTCTGGACGGTGCCCGTCTGGGCTACGGACTGATGAGTCTTTCTACCGACCTGACTCTTCCGGATATTGCTTCCTTGTGTGACGTATTTTACATTGGCGGTACCAAAGTTGGCTGTCTTTGCGGAGAAGCAGTTGTATTTTCAAAGCAGAACCGCCCTTCTCATTTTATGACTTCCGTAAAAAAACGAGGTGCTTTATTAGCCAAAGGACGGCTTTTGGGCATTCAATTCGATACCTTATTTACAGATGATTTATATTTTGAGATTTCCAGCCATGCCATTATGATGGCAGAACAGTTAAAAGAGATCTTTCACGAAGTCGGTCTTCCTTTTTACCTGGAATCTCCTACCAATCAGCAATTTATTATTCTGGAGAATCAGCAGATGGAGGAACTCAAAAAAGAAGTTGCCTTTAGTTTCTGGGAGAAATACGACGAAACTCATACCGTCGTCCGCTTTGCCACCAGCTGGTCTACAAAAGAAGCAGACCTGAAAAAACTAAAGGAACTTCTTCTATCCTGAGTTAATCATATAAAAACGAGATTCTCTGATAAATCTCAGAAAAATCAATCAAGCACTGGTTGTCCCAGATTCGAACAGGAACTTTTTCTTCAAAGGAATAAATAACCGGAATGCCGTCATGTTCCAAATCATAGACAATAATCTTCTTTCGATCTGGGTAGACCATCCAGTATTCCTTTACACCTGCCTCTCCATATTTATAAAGCTTCAACCGGCTGTCTTTCTTACTTGTAGAGGGAGACATTACTTCCATCACCAGGTCCGGTGCTCCAAATACTCTGCCGGATTGGAATTTGGATCTGTCGCAAACCACAAGGACATCCGGCTGAACAACAGTCCTGTCATCTTCATCCAGCTGGACATCGACAGGGGATACGAGAGGCATACATTCTCCCCCTCGTTCCAAAACAAAGTCCAATAACAGTTTGTAAATGTAGCCACCTAGTGCCTGGTGAACGGTAGTAGGGGCTGCCATATCATAAAACACACCGTCAATTAACTCTACCCTCTGTTCTTCCGGAAGGGCAAGATAGTCTTCCAAAGTATAACCGTCTTTCTTAACAACGTATGCAGAAGTTTCACATACCATAGAATCCCTTTCTTCCTCAGCCATCGATGGATAGGTTACATCCCGATGAGGTGATAATAATTGCTCCAGGGCCTTGATTGTATCTTCCCGCGGAGCTTTCGTCTGTCCGGAGAAAATCTTTTGAACCGTACCAAAAGGAATCCCTGATTTTTCCGAAATGGTCTGGTTGGAATACCCTAATTCCTGCTTTCTTCTTTTCATCTCTTCTAACGTCATGAAATCACACCTTTCTGATCATAGCCGCCATCTGTAGCGTACCATTATCATGCCATATTTCAATCCGTTTTTCAATATAAATTTCAAAAAACATCCGTATCCCAACCATTTTAAAACCATTCCGAAAGAAATTTCTTGTTTTGGATTATTCTCCTGTGATTTCTTCCATTCCGTTCATCTCTGTCTCCATGGCTTCCTTTAACTTCACAAGCATTCTGTCATAGGAAGCTTCCAGGATTGGCTTTGCTGTATCAAAATCACCATTTTCATTGATAGCCACAGTTGCCTCATTGATGTCTGCCAGCTCAATCACCTTTCCGGTTCCCCAGAATAATCTTGCCGAATCCAGATACATGGAATCTGTCTGTTCATAATTTTCTTTGCTGAAAAGAATTGCATCGTATGCCAGGGCTCCATTTAACTGCCAAAGCTGATCAAGAGCTCCGGATTTTTCATCTTCTGCCCAATCTACCTCTTCTTCGCAGGCCTTTAAAGCACCTTTTAATAACCGAAGTGAATTTATATATCCTTCCTGTCTGGTCACTACACCGGAAGAAGCCTCAATTCCCAGCATTTTATCCTGGCTCTTTTCAAAAAACTCCAGAATTTCCCGGTTCAAATCCACTCCCTCTTTTCTCAGCTCAGTCATCTTTTTCTCATCTTTTCCCGAATAAGCATCTGCATATTTTTGATTTAAGTCCTCTGCCTGTTTTTTCAGACTTTGCGCATAAGAATGATAGTTTTCCAGTTTGGACTGAAATGCAGAAACATCCACACCTGCTTCTTTCGCCAGTTCTTCATCAGAGGTTTCTTCCAGCCAGGAAGCCATTGCCGTACCATCCAGATAAGGGACCCCTGCCATTCGATAATTGATTCCATCCTCCATGGTCTGAACATGGCTGGTTTCTCCTGTAATTCCTTTAGAGAAAGCACCTGTATCTACAAGATCACCAAAGGAATCTACAAACAACTCAACAAACGTATCAAACTCCGGCACAGACTGGATAAATCCTGTTTCTGTATCTGCTTCTTTAAAACCACAAAGTTCAAAATTAAAGAGAGCTAACATATTTTTTGCCCATTCCGGCTTTGCCTGATTGATCGTACCCCAGGAACCGGTTGCCCAGTCGAACTGGGTCCCGATCGCTCCCCATTCTTCTGCTCCATGACAAACGATTAATATATCATTTTCCGGCACATAACCGGAGTCCTTCATTGCTTTTGCAATCGTAAAGATCATACCAATGGAGGAACAGTCATCCTGAAAACCGTAAAAATATTTATCATAATGGCCTGCATACATCAGCTGCTGTTCCATGAAGTGCTGCCTCCTGCAAATATCCGTCAATCCATGCTTCATTTCTCTGGTCAATTCCCGCCAGTACGATTTTCCCTTTTACATCTACATTTTCATAATCAGCGGCAAAGCCGGTTCCTACGTTTACAAGTTCTGCCGTAATTCCCTGTCTGCCTGTTCTGCTTTTTTGTCTGCTGTGCATCCTGCAAACATAACCGTAATCATGACCATGCACAACAATAAAGATACTTTCTTTTTCAATGTCATCCTCCTTTTGTTCGTAGTGCCTTTCACCACTTTTGTTTACAATCTTTAAACTTTAAGTTTACTGTCATATTATAAAAGAGTTTTTTTTTAATGCAAGCACTTTTTTCATAGGATCCAATGTCATGCCTTCCATTCCTTCATGACTCCGGAACCCGTAAAACACGAGAAATCAACAATGTAGATTGCGAACATCCTTCTGACTGTGTTATCATCTTTATAAATTCAGAGAAAAAAGGAGAACCAATCATGCACTATGAAGGAACCGTATACAGACCTCCCAGTGAAGCTCACAGCCTGATTATCCAGATTACCATCGGCTGTTCTCATAATACCTGCACATTTTGCAATATGTATAAAGATAAAAAATTCAGAATCCGTTCCAAAGATGAGATTTTTGCTGATTTGAAAGAAGCCAGTGAATTCTATGGACCTCAAATCCGAAGAATCTTTCTGGCAGACGGAGATGCTCTCGTTATAAAAACAAAGGATTTACTGGATATTCTTTTTTATATCAGAGAACATTTTCCAAAGGCAGAACGAATTACCGCCTATGGCACAGCACAGGACATTCTTTTTAAATCCAAAGAAGAACTTTGTCTGCTTCAAAAAGCAGGGCTTCAAATGATATATATGGGAATTGAATCGGGAGATCCTCAGATTCTAAAAGATGTAAAAAAAGATGTGAGCCGGGAACAACTTTGTGAAGCCGGATGCAAACTGGCTGAATGCGGTATTCTTTGTTCCGCCACCTTAATCTCCGGCCTCGGAGGACGGGAACGGCTCCGGGAACACGCAATTGCATCTGCTTCTTTAATCAGCGAGATAAAACCCGCTTATGTCGGCTTTCTTACTCTCATGCTGGATCCAAGTACTCCTATTTATTCCAGAATTCAATCGGGAACATTAACTCTTCTTGAACCGGAAGATGTGGTAGAAGAAATGCGATTATTTTTGAATCACGTAGATTCGGAAGGAACTGTTTTTCGTGCCAACCATGCCTCAAATTACATTCTTCTGAAAGGAACTTTGAATCAGGATATTCCGGCTATGACTGCCTATCTGGATCAGGTAGAAAAGCAAAGAAGATACAGAGATGAAAGATTTCGAAGGTTGTAAAACTTCTTAACGAAGAAAAAGAATGCCGCCTGACTCATAGGCGACATTCTATGTATCAATTGTCATGCATGATAATTGAACGGTTATTTTTTGAATTTCTTTGCTGCTTTCAATGTCTCTACAACAATTCTTACTAATAATTCAAGTTCTGTTGTATCCACTTCTTCCGGTGCTTTCTCTACAGGCGCCGGTGCCGGCTCAGCTTCTTTCGCCGGTGCATCATCCTGAGGAATACTAAGTGCTGCTGTTACGATGGACATACTATATACTTCTTCTGCGGTACAGCCACGACTCAGGTCATTGATTGGTGCGTTCAATCCCTGAAGTACAGGACCAACTGCAGTATATCCGCCAAGACGGGAAGCAATCTTGTAACCAATGTTACCAGCATTGATATCCGGGAAGATAAATGTATTAGCCTGTCCCGCTACCGGTGAACCTGGACACTTAATACTTGCTACATCCGGTGATACAGAAGCGTCGAACTGAATCTCACCTTCTACTGCCAGATTTGGAGCTACTTCCTTGATCTTCTTTGTTGCATTAGCAACTTTTGTAACAGAAGGTCCTTTACCGGAACCTAATGTTGAGTAGGATAACATAGCAACCTTTGGATCCATTCCGAAAATCTTAGCTGTGTTTGCAGATTCTACAGCAATCTCAACCAAATCATCTTCTGTCGGATCAATGTTAATTGCACAGTCACCCATTGCGATCTTCTCATCGCCGCGAACAAGAATGAAGCAGGAACTTACAATCTTGTTGCCTGGTTTTGTCTTAATCAACTGCAGAGCCGGACGAACGGTATCTGCGGTGGAATAAGTTGCTCCACCTAAAAGACAATCTGCTTTTCCCATCTTAACAAGCATGGTACCAAAATAATTGCTCTTAGATAAAGCCTTGCGCACCTGTTCATCTGTCATCTTTCCTTTACGAAGTTTTACCATCTCAGCAACCATGGCATCCATCTCAGGATATCCGACAGGATCAATGATGCAACAGCCTTCAATATCATAATTGCCGGCTTTTGCTGCTGCTTTTACTTCCTCAGGGTTTCCAAGGAGAATAACTCCAAGAATCCCTTCTTTGGTCAGCTTGGAAGCAGCATCAAGAATCCTATTGTCCGTACCTTCGGTATAGACAATGGTGCGAGGATTCTTTTTCAATGTTTCAATCATTTTTGTTAACATCTTTTTGAACCTCCCAATTATTATTTACCGTAATCCATCCTTTATAAAAGCATGTGCTACACGATAAACTATTCTTTTTATCTTTTTGCAAAGATAATGCACCCAGAATAATCTACTTTTATTTTAATCCTCACCCTTCCATTTTTCAACAAACGGTTACGATAATTTTTTGACCGGGTCACAAAATAAAACGGTTATCCACAATCATCAACTTTGATTTCCATTTTTGAAAACTAAAATCTACCCTTTTTGTGCAAAAGAAATGTGATTTTGCACAAAGGAAAGAACGATTTCCACATGAAACATGTAAATTTCTTTTCCTGTCCACAAAAAAATCCGGATTTGCTGTTGAAACTGTCCCATAAATATGATACCATAAAAAAAAGTTAAGACAGTAAGGTCTTTGGGGCAGGGTGAGAGTCCCGACCGATGGTATAGTCCATGACCCTTCAGAGAATGAAGGCTGATCTGGTGAAATTCCAGAACCGACGGTATAGTCCGGATGGGAAAAGACATTTTTTTCATGTTTTTATGTTTATGATGTGAGATCGTACTCCGTAAGAGACATTCCCGGGCCAGATGTGTTCTTGGCTTTGGGAATATTTTTTTGTGCAGAAGCACACAGGAGGTTATCATATGAAAAATACAAAAACAAATCAACTGACACTGGTGGCTTTTTTTGGGGCATTGGCCTTTATACTGATGTTTTTCAGTTTTTCCGTTCCGATTTTATCCCCTTTTGCAGAGCTGGATCTATCCGCGGTTCCCGAACTGATTGGCGGATTTATGATGGGGCCTGCTGCCGGAGTTGAGATCATTACGGTTAAGATCTTATTAAAACTGGTTTTTAAAGGAAGCAGTTCCATGTTTACCGGCGAAATTCAGAATTTTCTTCTGGAAACTGCCTTTGTACTTCCGGCTGCCATCTACTACAAAAAGAATAAGACAAAAAAAGGAGCTATTACCGGTCTTGCCATTGGCGCAGTGGCTACCATCATCGTTTCGATTTTTACCAATGTATATTTGATCTTTCCGGCATACATGACTCTTTACGGCATGAACTGGAATACGATTCTGGCTGTTTTTTCAGAAATCAATCCATGGATCAAAAACATCCCAACGATGATTGCATTCTCAATTGTGCCATTTAATATTGTCTCCAGGACCATTACTTCGCTTCTTACCATACTGATTTATAAAAAGATCAGCGTTCTGCTGAAAAAATAGAGAAAGATTACATACTACAAGGAGGATACAACAATGAAGTTTAGTGTAGATAAAAATCTGACTTTTGATCAGGCTGTAGAAATTATGTTTGAAAAATTAGGCGACTGGAAAATCATGGCTCTCGCAAGTTCCGTCAATGATTATGTAATGGTCCGCAACGTCAGCTGCCTGTTTTACGATCAGAAAGTCTACTTCAAAACAGACAAAGAATTCCGAAAAACAAAACAGCTTTTTGAAAATCCTCAGGTAGCTCTTTGCTGGAGCGGGGTTCAGATTGAGGGAATTGCCGAAAATAAAGGTCTGGTCGTAGACGAACCGGATCGCCGATTTGAAAAACTGTACAAAAAATTTCTGTGGGGAAGCTACAATAAATATTCCCATGAGGATACAGAAATCATCATCGAAGTCACCCCGAAATTTGTAGAAATCTGGGACACCAGCGAAGACAACTACGCTTATCAGATTTTTATTGACTTCACGAAAAAAGAGGTCACTGTAAAACAGTACGATAATTAGATTCATTTTGTCATCTGACAAATATTGGATTTGGTAAATAGAAAGAAACAAAAGGCTTTGCAACAAATCATTACTGCAAAGCCTTTTTCTATTCTTTCATACACCAATTAAAGCTGAGGTAAAATATGTTCCCATACCTCATCCAATACCTGCTGTACATTGGAATGCATTGCCTGTGTCACAATGACTGCCCGTTTTTCCGGAATCATAATCACGAACTGGCCTTCTCTACCATAGGCCCGGAAAGTACCTGTTTTTTGATTCTGCCAGAAATAATATCCATATCCGGCTTCTTCATCCTTCCCATATCCGGTAGGATTGATCGGGGCAGAGGAAATCTGCATGGAAGTTGCCGCTTTCACCCATTCCTCAGAAAGGTAACGTCTTCCTTTATAAACTCCTCCTGCCACATAAAGCTGTCCCAGCTTTGCCATATCTGCAATATCTAAATACAAATCACTGGCTGCAAAGGTATGGCCGGACAAATCAGCATCCCAGCGAGGCTTTTCTGTTCCCATTGGTTCCCACATTTTTTCATAAAGATAATCACAAATCGAACATCCTACTGCTTTTTCCAACATACGGCCTGCCACATAAGGTGCCAGATTTCCATAAGAAAATTTTTCACCGGGCTGGTACATCATAGGACGGGTAAAAGCAAACAAAAGCCATTCTTTCATCATAGCCGGATCCATTTGTTCCTCGGTCTGTCCCCGAAGTTTTTTTCTATCCACAGCCATCATATGGGGCTTACCATGTCCGGAAGTCATGGTCAGAAGATGAAAAAGGGTAACATCCTGCCAGCGGGGATCCGGATTTTCCGGTAAAATATTAGAAAACAGGTCCACCGGCTTATCGGAAAGGCTAAGCCTTCCTTCTTCAATAGCAAATCCTATTGCCGTTGCGGTATAACTTTTGGCCACCGAAAAAACATTGTGAAATACGTTGTCGGTAAATCGATGAAGTGCTAAAATCACATCGTCCTGAATTACCATGACGGCATCCATGGAAATTCCTTTTTCCTTTACTGCACTGATATAACTTTCCAATGAAAACATTATTCTTTCCTTCTTTCTTAAAAATCATATCGTATCACAGCACAGTTTTTTACACCAAAGGCTGCATACTCTTCATTGGTCATGTCCGTAAAATAAGACTGCACCACTCGTGCGATTCCATTGTGGGCAACCAGAATATACGTCTTTTCATCCGATTGAGCCTTAATTTCATCCAGCAAATTATAAATTCTCTGGGCAAGTCTTAAGGCTGACTCCCCGCCTTCATGGCTGCATGCAAAATATTCTTTGGCTTTTTTGAACTCTTTCCCATCCCGGGGAGTAGATTCCCATTTTCCAAAATTCTGCTCAATCAGCCTTGGCTCCACCCGGGCAGGGATTCCTGTTATTTCGGAAATATGTTTTGCAGTATCTGCTGCCCTTACCAAAGGAGAATATAAAATCTCGTCTGCGGTAATCCCTTCTTCTACCATTTTCTTTCCGGTTTCTATGGCCTGCTGATGACCTAATTCTGTCAGTGCAATATCTGTTGCGCCACAAATCTTGTTTTCTACATTCCACACTGTCTGTCCATGTCTCACAAAATAAAAATGTCCCATAACTGTCCCCTTT
>JALEPU010000042.1 GCA_022766905.1 Lachnospiraceae bacterium | reverse complement strand
TGCTGCAAAAAATATATGATATTACAAAGTCAAGCAACATTCGGAAATTTACATCCATCCAACAATTTTGGAATGTAATAGAAGACGGCGAGTCTTTTCATGTTGTCTTTATGGATATTGATTGGGAGCAATCCCTTGATGGAATAGACTTTGCTGCCAGACTTTACGAAATCCGTCCGAATACGCAGATCATTTATGTGACGGGATATAATGACCGTTTTTCACAACAGATATTTCTCCAGCCGACAAATTTGTGTGGCTATCTGCTGAAGCCTGTGGACGAAGCTCTTTTGTATAGCTTGTTGCAGAAGGCAGAAGATGCGCTTGCGCGTCAATCAGATGAAAAACTGCTTGTGCAGCAAAAAGGTATTATCCATGCTGTTGGATTTCGCGAAATTGTATTTCTGGAAAGTGCGGGACATCAGGTATTGATCCATACTCATAATCGATTACTCAGTTGTTATGAGCGTTTGGAGCTTATCAAGGACAGACTTCCAGATCGTTTTTTGCAATGCCACAAAAGTTATCTGGTTAATATGGATTATATACAATATATTGAAAAAAATGGCATTTTGATGAACAACGGAGAGCGGATTCCTATTAGTAAGGCGCAATATGCGAGTACGCGAAGTTCGTTTTTTCGTTACATGGGGAAGATGCTTTAGAGGGGGAACGTTATGATTTATTGGGTAAATGTGTTTTTGGGCGGCGTTCTGTATGTGTTTTTTATGGGACTGGTTTGGAGCTTTTTATTGGAACCCCGCTGGCCAAAGGTTCCTCGCTGGCTGCTCAGTGCAGGTTTCACTGTGGCAGACATGATCCCGGGGATCATCCGGAGCCTGTGCGGTGAGCTTTCCTCCTTGTTTCATGCGATGGGTTATATCCAGATGGCGATTATTTTTTTGTTTCTGTTTTTTTGTTTTCGCAGTCAATGGTGGAAAAAGCTGCTTGCGTGCTCCCTATATATAATTGCGGCTCATCTTGCGGAAGGTATCGTTTTCCCGCTGTTTGAGATGGCCGGAATACGATATAATTCAGATTTTAATTCGTATGAAATGCTGATTTTACAGACTGCTGTATGCATGGTATCAATGTGCTTTAGTTCGGTAATGGTATTTCTTTGGAATAAGGTGGAAAAACAACGCAAAGTTCCGAAAAATGCATGGATATATTTGTCCGTTCCCATCAGTCAGTTGTTTATGGTGTGGAATGTTGCGGAGTCTTTTTGGGGCGATTATACCGGAATGCTTCCAACGGTTGTCGGGTGCGTGATCGGATTTGTTGCGGACATCATGTTATTCTATTTTCTGATGGAACAAGGGGAAAAAGAAGCGCTCGCAGGCCAATTGCAAGAATTGGAAAAGTTGCGGAGTGCAGAAGAACTTCATTACAACACAATTTTGAGCCGCCGAGAAGAATTGGCAAAAATCCGTCACGACTTTAATAACCAGCTGACTACAGCACTCCATTTGACCGAAAACGGCGATCATGTACGAGCGAGGGAATTGCTGGAGCAGATGAAAGACGGTATTGCACAAACGCAAGAAACCGACTTTTGTGAAAATGCGATTGTCAATGCTGTCATGACAGAAAAAGCGACAGAGTGTCTGCACTTAGGAATTTCTTTAGATACCAAATTTGCGCTGGGGGCAGAGTTAGAAGTTTCTCCCGTTCATCTTTGCAGTATTTTTTCAAACTTGATGGATAATGCAATCCGCGCAACAAAAAAATGCCCTACGCAACAAAGGAAAATTGTGGTTCGTGGTACTGCACGCGGTAACTATATGCATATTAAGGTGATAAACCCCATTGACAATTCGGATTCCGGTATAGCAAAAAACAGAAAAGGCTATGGACATGAGATTTTGAACGACATCGCAAGTCAATATAACGGTGAATTTCAAACAGAGCAAGCAGAAAATACCTACACAGCAATGTTGTCGTTAGAAATGAATACATCAAAGCAAGCAGATTAAAAAGGTCTGGTCGTTTATCAGCGTTCCATTTTTGGCGGAATCGGGGCTGTTTTTGCAGCGGCCAATTATTGAAAGGTTGTTTATGATATTATAAATTCAGAAATATCAATGCTCACACGGAGGTAAAAAATTGTGGGAACTATTTACAGTGCGAATAAAAAAGGGCGTACTTTGCTACTTGCATTGATAAGATTTGTTGAAAAACTACAAAAGAAAGAATAACGAATAAAGCATCGGGATGCCTCTGGGGAGAGAGATTACACATGAAGAACTATGGGTTAATCAAATACCTAAATGCGGATATTACGAATTTTACTTCAGTAAAAGGTATTAAGCGCAGACAGAAAATAGCAGGCGTGTTAAAGAAACTATTGATAATTGCGACAAAAGAAAAAATTGTTGTGGAAAATTATCCTAAGCTTGAGAAGAATGAGCCATATATATTCGTGGCTACACATGGATTTACAAATGATATCATAGCCAGTCTTGCGACGATTGACAGGAATGCATATTTGCTTTTGGGTACAACTGACCAGGTGGAACACAATTCACTTATGAATTTTGCATGGCTGAATGGGTTTATCTATGTAAACAGAACGGATGATGAAAGCAGAAAGAGTGCTGTAGACAAAATGGAGTTTGTGATAAAACATGGGTCAAGCGTCATGCTGTTTCCGGAAGGTGGATTCAATAATACGGAGAATAAACTGATAAACAGACCTTTTGCTGGAGCATACCTGTTGGCAAAGCGTACAGGAGCGAAGGTGGTTCCCATTGCACCATTTTATGAATATGGATCCGATACCATTTATATGAATTACGGGGAACCCATGGATTTGTCCATGTATGATACAAAGCAGGAAGCAATACAGGTTTTGGCAGATGTTCTGTCAACAATGGTTTGGGCAAATCTGGAAAACCACTCTACCGGGCTAACTCGAGCCAACCTTACAGGAGATATTCACATGGCGTTTATGGAGGAAAGACGACAGGAATATCTCAAAAGTTCTTGGACAAGAGATGTGTGGGAAGAAGAATTGACTGTGTATAAGGATAAGGAGCACCCATCGCCGGAGGATGTAAGAAAGAGTTTTACCAATTTGAAGCTCACCGGGCTTAATTGCAAATGCGTAGCTCCGTTTCTTCTGGAATTGGAAAGAGATCAAAAATATGATTTCAAAGAGTATATGCATCATAAGTGGATGAAAAAGTGATTGACGAAGGAGAAGTGAAAATTATGCTCGTTATAGACGGACAGACAGGGTATCCATCGGTAGATAGGCCTTGGCTTAAGTATTATAAAGATGTAAGCCTGAATGTTACAGATAATTATCAGTCAGCTTGGGATTTGATATATCAAAGTAATGTTAACAATAGAAATGATGTTGCATTGATATATTATGGAAACAGTATTACATACGGAAGATTAATTGATGAAGTAACTGAGAAGATAGAGTGGCTAAAAAACGTCGGAATTAAAGAGGGTAGTGTAATAAGTATTATCTCTGTAACAACACCGGAGCTATTATATTTAATATATGCTGCAAATTCATTAGGGGCAGTTATTAATATGATATATCCAGGATTCAGTGAGCAGAAAATAGTGTCGTGTCTCACTGAAGTTGGTTCTGAAATAGTCTTCGTTCTTGATGCAGTATACCAAAGTGTTCTATCTGCGATTAATCTGTCAAGAAGTATTGAGATAGTTGTTTTACTTTCAGTGAGCAATTCAATGTCTTTGGGCGTAAGAGTTTTGTATCATTTAGCATCAAAGAAAAAAATAGATGCACATTCTAATACGAAAAAGATTGTCAAATATAATGAGTTAATTCATACGGATGTTAAAGTATCCAATTCTCACCGGGACGAAAAAATATTAAAGAATACATCATTTATCTTTTATACAGGTGGATCGACTGGAAATTCAAAAGCGGTTATGTTGGGCGATACACAGATTAATGCAGGGGTATGTCAATATGCGCAGGTTATGAAGTCTTTCTCTCGCCAAGAGAGTTGGCTTAGTATATCAGCAATGTTTTTTGCGTATTCATGGCAGACATCAGTCCATATGCCTTTAGCAATGGGGATGAAATGTTGTATTGAAATGTTTGATCCTGAAAAAATTTCAAAAAAAGCAATATCAAAGAAGTATAGTCATCTAAGTTTAAATCCAGGATTATGGGAAGGATTTATTTCAAATAAAAACGTAAAAGATCTGTCATTTATTATTGCACCGGCAAGTGGCGGAGAGTCGTTGAGTGAAGTATTAGAAAATAAAATAAATAAGTACTTTGAAGAAAGAAATTGCGACTGGAAAATATGCCAGGGATACGGAATGACAGAGTCTGCGGGTGGAATAAGCATTAATTATGGTGGAGATGTTTACCGACCGAGGAGTGTAGGCATTCCATTTATTCAGATGACGTTTTCGGCATTTGAGCCAGAAACATGTAACGAATTAAAAACAGGAGAAATTGGCGAGATATGCTTTACTGGTCCAAGTGTTATGCTTGGATACTATAACAATGATGATGAAAACAGAAAGACGTTGAAACTTCATAACGATGGAAAAATATGGCTTCATAGTGGAGATTTGGGATATCTTGATGAAGATGGATTCATATTTATAGTCGGACGTATAAAAAGAATGATTGTAGGATCTGGTGGATGGAAAATATATCCAGCACAGGTTGAGGAGGCCATCAGAAAATTTCCGGGAGTTGTAAACTGTGCTGCTGTTGAAAAACGGGATCCAAATAGTGAGAGTAATAGGCAGGTTGGAGTATTTGTTATTACAGATGGTGAGAACACGGAACCTGATATAGAATATAAATTAAAAGAACATTGTAAATTGCATTTGACGGATTACATGCAACCTGTAAAATATCTTTTTGTTAAAGATTTCCCTAAGACAAATGTTGGGAAAATAGACTATTTGAAGTTGGAGGAAATGATTAACAAATAACATGTTCGTCTGGATACAATTTGGTTACAGCAGGTTATGGACGATAGGGACAGAATGAAAAGCATATCAAATGATACGAGAAGAATGTACGAAATATATACATTATCATGGTATGTAAAATAAGGGTAAAAGAATATGCATTTGTATCCGATTGGACGGAGGGCAACGAAATTATTTACGGCTACGGCAATATATATATCGGTACAGTTTAAGAACAAACCACCGGCTTAGCCGGTGGTTTTGACTTTTATTGCTGTCCCTGATGAAGTTCTATGAATTTTTTCATGGCGTTAAAGCTTTCTTCGCTCATCCGATGTTCCATTTTGCATGCGTCTTCGATGGCTGTTTCCTCCGGAATCCCGAGGGAGATCAGCCAGTTTGAGAGAACCGTATGGCGTTCATAGATCTTTGTTGCGATACGGAGTCCGGATTCGGTAAGTGTAATAAAACCTGCGGAACTCACTTCAATGAATCCTTTCTCCCGCAGGTTTTTCATTGCAACACTGATACTGGGCTTTGAATAGTTCATCTCCACAGCAATATCGATGGAACGGACAACGGGCAGCCGTTTGCTCAAAATCAGAATAGTCTCCAGATAATCTTCAGCAGATTCATTGCCGTGCATAAATACCTCCCAATCATCATTGTGATTTTGTCTGTCTGACAGTTATTTATTCATTATAACATTCAATTCCGGGAAATACAAGTTTGAAAAAAAGTCGGTTTAATGAGAAAAAATAATCAATTAAGTTATTGACACAAAACTTTAGTAAGCGTATACTAACCCATGTAATCAGGTTTGTTTAATGATAATTGTTATCAGGAGAGAAAGCAGGTGAATTATGATGCCTTTATCAATGGCCGAAGCCGGAAAAATGAATCAGATCAGGAAGATCGGAGGCAGAGAGGAGACCAGACGTTTTCTGGAGAGTCTGGGTTTTGTTGTGGGCGGATATGTCACTGTCGTATCTGAGATGAACGGAAATCTGATTGTCAATGTGAAGGAATCACGGGTGGCAATCGACAAGGAACTGGCAGGTAAAATCATGGTATAGGAGGAATGAGTATGGCTACACTGAAGGATGTAAAATGCGGGGATACCGTGAAAGTTCTGAAAATCAACGGAGAAGGCGCTGTGAAACGCCGGATCATGGATATGGGAATCACAAAGGGGACGGAGATTTATGTCCGCAAGGTAGCTCCTCTTGGCGATCCCATTGAGGTTACGGTCCGCAGGTATGAGCTGTCATTGAGAAAAGCAGACGCGGAAATGATCGATGTACAGTAATTTTTTTTTACCGAGCGGTTAGCAATAACTAAAAACAGTTGTAATACATAAACTTGAGAAAAGGGAAACGATTATGAGAGTGAAAATTGCATTGGCTGGCAATCCAAACAGCGGAAAAACCACATTATTTAATGCACTGACCGGCTCCAACCAGTTCGTGGGAAACTGGCCGGGAGTCACGGTCGAGAAAAAAGAGGGAAAACTGAAAGGCCACACCGATAAGGACAATGAAGCGATCCTTGTGGACCTTCCCGGCATCTATTCTTTGTCTCCGTATACACTGGAGGAAGTGGTATCCAGAAACTTCCTGATTGGAGAGCGTCCGGACGCGATCATTAATATCATCGACGGAACGAATCTGGAGCGCAATCTGTATCTTACCACACAGCTCACTGAGCTCGGGATCCCGGTGATCATCGCAGTCAACATGATGGATCTGGTAAGAAAGAACGGCGAAGAGCTGAATGTTGAGCGCCTGTCGAAGGATACCGGCTGCAAGGTCGTTGAAATCTCCGCTTTAAAAGGAGAGGGAATCGATCAGCTGGCTGAACGCGCGGTCGCTCTGGCGAGAAGCGGGAAAAAGACGGTTCCTGCCCACTCCTTTGAGGGCTGCGTGGAGCATGCGATCGCTCACATCGAAGAGGCTATTACCGGGCATGTGGAGCCGAGCATGGAACGCTGGTATGCGATCAAGCTGTTTGAGCGGGATGCGAAGGTTCAGGAAAGCTTAAAGCTGGATCAGGCGCTCCTGTCCCATATTGAGGAGGACATCGTCTCCTGCGAGAAAGAGATGGATGATGATTCGGAAAGCATCATCACCGGTGAGCGTTATAATTATATTGGTGCGATCATCGAGGACTGCTATAAAAAACGTGTGAAACAACAGATGTCTGTATCGGATAAGATCGACCGGATCGTTACCAACCGGTTTTTGGCACTGCCGATTTTCGCAGCGATCATGTATGTTGTGTATTATGTATCGGTGACTACGGTGGGAGCGTTCCTGACCGACTGGACCAAGGACACACTGTTTGGGGAGTGGATCATCCCGGGCGCCCAGGGATTTCTGGAATCCATCGGCTGTGCGGAATGGCTGACCGGTCTTCTGGTTGACGGTATCATCAGCGGCGTCGGCGCTGTGCTCGGCTTTGTGCCGCAGATGCTGGTGCTGTTCGCGTTCCTCGCATTCCTGGAGGCGTGCGGCTACATGGCGAGAATTGCGTTTATCATGGACCGTATTTTCCGTAAATTCGGTCTTTCCGGAAAATCCTTTATCCCGATGCTGATCGGAACCGGATGCGGCGTTCCCG
>JALEPU010000023.1 GCA_022766905.1 Lachnospiraceae bacterium | reverse complement strand
GATGCTGTTTACAAAAAGAGAGGATCGTCCAGCTAAAAAACACGGAACGATATAGAATGGAGGTAAGGACATGAAACGAATTTTACTTATTTTAAGTATGCTTACCTGCCTGGGTCTTATGACAGCCTGCGGATCTGCTCAGGATAATAGCCAAGCGGCAGATGAGGCGGCTTCAGAAGCTACCTATCGTTCCAATATTGAGCAGCTTTTAGGTCAGATTGTAGCTCTTGATGATGCTACCATTGACAGTTACCTGGAAAGCGGTCAGCTCCAGGAAGGGTTGTATCAAAGTTTATCATCCTGGAAAGAGATGAAAGGTGAACTGGGAGATTTCCAGGAAGTAACCGATGGAGAAGTGACGATAGATGATGATCAGACAACTGTTGTTTTGAATATCAATTGTTCCAAGCGAGAAGGTACTTATACCGTAACGATTGATAGTGAGGGACAGCTGGTAAGCGGAAGTTTTGATAAAGTATATACAACCGGTGAGATTTTCAAAAAAGCTGCTCTTAATACTCTGATGGGTATGGGAACCGTATTTGCTGTTTTGATTTTTATCTCTTTCATCATCAGTCTGTTTAAGTATATCCCTGACATTCAGGCGAAATTTACGAAAAAAGCAGAGACACAGGTTGTTGCAGAACCTGCGGCAGAAGAACCTGTATACCAGGAACCGGCAGATGAACTGGTGGATGACGGACAGCTTGTGGCAGTCATCACAGCGGCAATCTGTGCTGCTATGGCTAGTGAAGGAAAGCCTGTTTCCAAAGATACTCTTATTGTAAAATCAATTAGAAGATCCAGAAAATAATCATAGTATTCAGGAGGAATTTAGAATGAAAACATATAAAATTACGGTGAATGGAACCGCTTATGATGTAGTAGTAGAAGAAGTGGCAAGTGATGGCGCAGTGTCAGCTCCTGTAAGTACAGCAGCTCCTGTAGTACCGGCAAAAGCTCCGGCTCCTGCAAAGAAAGCAGTAGCTCCTGCAGGCGGTGCCGGAAGTATTAAAGTGGTTGCTCCTATGCCTGGTAAGATTTTGTCTCTTAAAGTTGCAGCTGGTGCGTCTGTGAAGAAAGGTCAGGTAGTAGCAATTCTGGAAGCTATGAAGATGGAAAATGAAATCGTAGCTCCGGAAGACGGTGTAATTGCAAGCATTGACACATCTGAGGGTGCTTCTGTGGAAGCCGGGGATGTATTGGCTACAATGAACTAGGAGACAATATGACCCGACAATAAATGGAGGTTTGAGATATGGATTATGTGATTAATACAATGACTAATCTTGCTCAGCAGACCGGATTTGCATTTTTAAAACCAGGTAATATCATCATGATTATTGTAGCCTTGATTTTCCTTTATCTGGCTATTGCAAAGGGGTATGAACCACTCCTTTTGGTACCGATTTCTTTTGGTATGCTTCTGGTTAATATGTATCCGGATATTATGAGTGACACTGGTCTTTTACATTACTTTTATTTATTAGACGAATGGAGTATCCTTCCGTCGCTGATTTTCCTGGGAGTCGGTGCGATGACGGACTTTGGACCGTTAATTGCCAATCCGGCCAGTTTCCTGTTGGGAGCGGCCGCCCAGTTCGGTATTTTTACCGCTTATATTCTGGCTATGCTGATGGGCTTTAATGATAAGGCTGCAGCAGCGATTTCTATCATTGGTGGTGCTGATGGCCCTACTTCCATTTTCCTTGCAGGAAAGCTTGGCCAGACAGGACTGATGGGACCGATTGCAGTAGCGGCATATTCTTATATGTCTCTGGTACCAATCATTCAGCCGCCAATCATGAAACTTTTTACAACGGAAAAAGAACGTAAGATTAAAATGGCACAGCTTCGTCCGGTATCCAAACTGGAGAAGATCCTGTTCCCGATTATTGTTACCGTTGTTGTAGTGTTAATTCTTCCTACAACAGCACCTTTGGTAGGTATGCTGATGCTTGGTAACCTGTTCCGCGAATGTGGGGTTGTAAGACAGCTTTCCGAGACAGCATCCAATGCATTGATGTATATCGTTGTTATTTTACTTGGTACCTCTGTTGGTGCTACAACAAGTGCAGAAGCGTTTTTAACATTGGACACAATCAAGATCGTTATTCTTGGTCTGGTAGCGTTTGCGGTAGGTACGACGGCAGGTGTGTTGTTTGGTAAACTGATGTGCAAGGTGACAGGAGGCAAGGTAAATCCTCTGATTGGATCCGCAGGTGTATCCGCAGTGCCTATGGCAGCTCGTGTATCTCAGAAAGTAGGTGCAGAAGCAGATCCAACCAATTTCCTTCTGATGCATGCAATGGGACCAAACGTAGCCGGTGTAATTGGTACAGCGGTTGCAGCAGGTACTTTCATGGCAATCTTTGGAGTTGCATAAAAGACGGAATCCAGATAATTTGCATATTTTGCGTAATAAGTTTATCTTGAAATTAGAAGAAAAATAAATATTAGGAGGTCATAGAATGGCAGATCAGATAAAAAAACCGATTAAGATTACGGAAACTGTCCTGCGTGATGCTCATCAGTCCTTAATCGCAACCAGAATGACCACAGAAGAGATGCTTCCGATTATCGATAAAATGGATAAGGTAGGTTATCATTCTGTAGAGTGCTGGGGCGGTGCAACGTTTGATGCATCCTTACGTTTCCTGAAAGAAGATCCATGGGAACGTTTAAGAAAGTTAAGAGAAGGTTTTAAAAATACAAAACTTCAGATGTTATTCAGAGGACAGAATATTTTAGGTTATCGTCATTATGCAGATGATGTAGTAGAATATTTTGTTCAGAAATCCGTTGCAAACGGAATTGACATTATCCGTATTTTTGACTGTCTGAATGATATTCGTAACCTGCAGACAGCGGTAAAAGCAGCAAATAAAGAAGGCGCTCATGCCCAGGTAGCCCTTTCCTATACATTGGGAGATGCTTATACCTTAGATTACTGGAGAGATATTGCTAAGAAAATCGAAGAGATGGGAGCAGATTCCATCTGTATCAAAGACATGGCAGGCCTTTTAGTTCCATATGAGGCAACAAGACTGATTACTACTTTAAAAGAAGCAACCAGCCTTCCGATTCAGCTTCATACTCATTATACCAGTGGTGTTGCATCCATGACATACATGAAGGCAGTGGAAGCTGGTGTTGATGTAATTGATACGGCGATGTCTCCGTTTGCTCTGGGTACCAGCCAGCCGGCTACAGAAGTTATGGTAGAAACATTTAAGGGAACTCCGTACGATACCGGATTTGACCAGAATCTTCTGGCAGAAATTGCAGATTACTTCCGTCCGATTGAAGAGGATGCATTAGGAACAGGTCTTCTGAATCCAAAAGTAATGGGTGTTAATATTAAAACTCTTCTTTATCAGGTTCCGGGAGGAATGCTTTCCAATCTGGTATCTCAGTTAAAAGAGCAGCATGCGGAAGATAAATATTATGAAGTATTGAAAGAGATTCCAAGAGTAAGAAAAGATTTTGGTGAACCACCTTTGGTTACACCATCCAGCCAGATTGTAGGTACTCAGGCAGTACTTAACGTAATTGCCGGAGAACGCTATAAGATGATTACCAAAGAATCCAAGGCATTATTAAGCGGAGAATACGGTCAGACTGTAAAACCATTTAATCCGGAAGTCCAGAAGAAAGCAATTGGAGATAAGCAGCCAATCACCTGTCGTCCGGCAGATTTATTAGAACCGGAACTGGATAAGATCGAGAAAGAGATGGCGCAGTGGAAAGAGCAGGATGAGGATGTATTGACTTATGCACTGTTCCCACAGGTTGCAACCGATTTCTTCAAATATCGTGCAGCTCAGAAGACCAAAGTGGATCCGAAAGCAGCCGATGAAAAGAGTGGAGCTTATCCGGTATAACGGGACGGTTAGAGGGACCGTTTTCTGACGGAATCCTTTTATTCCTACAAAGAAAAATGAGATAAGAGATATAAAAATACCTGTAATTTAAATAAATTACAGGTATTTTTTGCAAGAATTAATTTTAACTCCTTCAAAATCGTCTTGAAATCCTAAAATAAGTATGGTACGATTACCATAGTTATGATGCTTTGCATCCTAATATTTCGAAAAAAAGAGGTTTATTATGCTGGAACAAATGAATCTGCTTCAGAGAATAGAAGCGAAAAAAAAGGATTTTAGTAAAGGCCAGAAAAGACTGGCTGCTTATATTATGGAAGATTATGGACGGGCTTCCGTATTAACGGCACAGAAGCTGGGGGAAGAAGCCGGCGTAAGTGAGTCAACGGTTGTCCGATTTGCATATCAGCTGGAATATGATGGATACCCGGAGATGCAAAAAGCTTTGAAAGTACTGGTAAAAACAAAATCCAGCTCTGTAGATCGTCTTAATTTGATTGCCAAATTAAGTGAAAGAGAAGACTTATTGACTACAATTTTACAAAAGGATGCAGAAAGAATCCGCACTTCCGGAAACTTGCTGGATTCAAAGGAATTCGACCAGGCAGTAAAAATGATGGATCAGGCTTCCTGCATTTATATTTTAGGAACGAAAAGTTCCAGTTTTCTGGCCGGATTATTTGGCTATTATCTGAATATTTTTATGGATCAGGTGAAGGTAATCGAATCCAATAATGTACTGGATACAATGGAACAGCTGAACCGGATCAAAGAAGGAGATGTATTTATCGGAATCAGTTTTCCAAGGTATTCTAAAAGGACACTGCAGGCATTTGATTTTGCAAGAAGACATGGAGCCAAAACAATTGCAATATCGGATCATCCCCGGGCTCCGCTTATGGTCTATGCAGATTGTAAACTGGCGGTAAAAAGTGATGTTCTTGGAATTGTAGATTCTCTGGTTGCAGCTCAAAGTCTGATTAACGCTTTGATTATTGCTCTTTCCGTAAAGAGAAAAGACGATGTGGAAAAACGTCTCAATAAACTGGAAAAACTTTGGAATGAGTATGATGTCTATGAAAATAATGACGAGATGTAAGAAACCGGGTCTTACACAGACAGGAGAAAAAAGATGCATAAAGTGATTGTAGCAGGAGGAGGAGCTGCAGGTATGATGGCAGCAATTTGGGCTGCCAGGGAAAAAAAGCAGGTTCTTTTACTGGAACAGAATGAAAAGCTTGGAAAAAAGCTGTTCATCACAGGAAAAGGTCGGTGTAATCTGACCAATGGATGTGAATCGGAAGAACAGTTTTTTTCAAAAGTGGTATCCAATTATCGTTTTTTATACAGTTCCTTTTCCGGCTTTTCCAACCAGGATACCATAGAATTTTTTGAAAGTCTGGGATTAAGATTGAAAAGAGAACGGGGCGAGCGGATTTTTCCGGTGTCAGACCATTCTTCCGATGTCATAAAAGTTCTTTCCAAAGAAATGGACAAACTGGGCGTTATCGTCCGGCTGAATACAAAGATCAAATCTCTTATGATAGAAGAAGGTATTTTCCGTGGAGTAAGACTTTCCAATGGTCAGATAGAGACAGGTGACAGCCTGATTTTGGCAACAGGAGGTTTTTCATATCCATCTACCGGCTCTACCGGCGATGGATATGAATGGGCGAAAGAGGCAGGTCATAAAGTGACAGAACTATCTCCATCTCTGGTGCCGATTCACATTAAGGAAGACTGTTGCAAAAGAATGATGGGGCTTTCTCTTCGTAACATTGGTTTTCGGGCCTATGCAGGAAAGAAAAAAGTATATGAGGAATTTGGAGAACTGTTATTTACCCATTTTGGAATCAGCGGTCCGGTTGCTTTAAGTTTCAGTGCATATGCAGGAAAATATTTAAAAAAAGATTTGAAAATTGTATTGGATTTGAAGCCGGCAATGTCAAAAGACCAGCTGGATAGTCGGATTTTAAGGGATTTTCATGAAAAAATGAATAAGCAATTTAAAAATTCTTTGGATGATTTGTTGCCAAAAAAAATGATTCCTATTATAATAGAGATTAGTGCAATAGCTCCCGATAAGAAAGTTAATGAAATAACCAGGGAAGAAAGAAGCCGTCTGGTTACTCTTTTGAAGGAATTTCCTCTTACGGTAACAGGCCTTGGAAATTGGAATGAGGCCATTATTACAAAAGGTGGAATTGCGGTAAAGGAAGTTAATCCCAAGACGATGGAATCCAAACTGGTAAAAGGACTTTATTTTGCAGGGGAGATATTGGATTTGGATGCACTGACAGGAGGATATAATCTTCAGATTGCCTGGTCCACCGGATATCTGGCAGGCAAGAATGCGTAAGGCATCCCCAAATGCTTTTTTCGAAAGGCTGATTTTAAGTAACGGAGGAACGTAGATGTACAGTATTGCGATTGACGGCCCGGCTGGGGCAGGAAAAAGCACCATTGCAAAAACCATTGCAAAGAAGTTAGGCTTTGTGTATGTAGACACAGGAGCCATGTATCGAGCCATTGCCCTTTATTTTTTACGAAAAGGGGTAGATGGAAAAGATGCACAGACCATTGAAAAGATGTGCCCGGATATTCATGTGACATTAGAGTATCAGGACGGAGAACAACAGGTTCTGCTAAACGGAGAGAATGTAAGCAGTTTTATTCGTACGGAGGAAGTAAGTGCTATGGCATCTTTAACTTCCGCACAGCCTGCGGTAAGGGCTGCACTTTTGCAGCTTCAGAGAGATATGGCAAAAAGTGCAGATATTTTGATGGATGGAAGGGACATCGGAACCCATGTCCTTCCCAATGCGGATCTTAAGATTTATCTGACCGCATCTGTCAGCGTGCGGGCAAAAAGACGATATCAGGAAATGATTGAAAAAGGAGTTTCCTGTGAGCTTTCAGAGATTGAACAGGACATTAAAGAGAGAGATCACCAGGATATGACCAGAGAGATCGCTCCGCTGAAAAAAGCTGAGGATGCTTATCTTTTAGATTCTTCTGATCTTTCCATAGAAGAAGTAGTGGATGCTGTTATTACAGCCTTCCATGAGAAAACAGGAGCCTGAAGATGGAGATTCGATTAGCAAAAACAGCAGGATTTTGTTTTGGAGTAAAAAGAGCAGTAGATACTGTCTATTCCCATACAGAAGAAGAGAACGTATATACTTACGGACCGATTATCCATAATGAAGAAGTAGTAGAAGATCTTCGGAAAAAAGGAGTAAGGGTTCTTCACGATGAGGATGAACTGAAGGCACTTTCTGAAGGTACCGTCATCATTCGGTCCCATGGAGTAACAAAATCAATTTATGACTTAATCGAAGAAAAAGGGCTTAACCTGGTGGATGCAACCTGTCCCTTTGTAAAAAAGATTCACAAGATTGTGAGAAAGGAAAGTGAAGAAGGAAGGCAGGTTATCATTATAGGAAATGCCTCTCATCCGGAGGTGGAAGGCATTAAAGGGTGGTGTGTTTCAGTTCCGATTGTAATTGAAACAATGGCAGAAGCGGAGAATTTTGCTGTTTCTGACAAAAAAAAGTTAAGTATCGTATCCCAGACGACATTTAATTACAATAAATTTAAAGATTTAGTTGAAATTATTGAAAAAAAAGGTTATGATATAAATGTTTTTAATACGATCTGTAATGCAACCGAAGAAAGACAAGTAGAAGCGAAGGCAATTGCTAAAAATGTGGATGCCATGATAGTCATTGGAGGGAAGCATAGTTCGAACACACAAAAGCTATATGAAATTAGTAAAAAAGAATGCGGCAATACGTTCTTCATTCAGACGGCTCACGATCTGGATCAGTCGAAGTTTATCGGCGCTAAGAGGATTGGAATTACTGCAGGGGCTTCAACCCCAAATAATATTATCAAGGAGGTTCATATTAGCATGTCAGAAAAAAGTTTTGAACAATTATTAGAGGAAAGTTTGGTGACCATCAGAAACGGTGAGGTAGTTTCAGGAACTATCATCGATGTGAAAGAAGACGAGATCATCTTAAATATAGGTTACAAAGCTGACGGTATCATCACAAGAAGCGAGTATTCCAACACTCCTAACCTGGACTTAACTCAGGAAGTAAAAGTTGGAGACACTATGGAAGCAAAAGTATTAAAAGTAAACGATGGCGAAGGTCAGGTATTACTCACATACAAGAGACTTGCTGCAGAAAAAGGCAACAAGAGATTAGAAGAAGCTTTCAATAACAAAGAAGTATTAACTGCAAAAGTGGAACAGGTATTAGACGGTGGTTTAAGTGTTTCTGTAGAAGGAACCAGAGTATTTATCCCTGCAAGTCTTGTATCTGATACTTATGAGAAGAACCTTGGCAAATATGCAGATCAGGAGATCAGCTTCGTGATCAGCGAGTTCAACCCAAGAAAGAGAAGAATCATTGGTGACCGCAAGCAGTTATTAGTTGCTGAGAAACTGGAAAAACAGAAAGAATTATTCGCTAAGATTTCTGTTGGAATGGAAGTAGAAGGCGTTGTTAAGAATGTAACAGATTTTGGTGCATTCATCGATTTAGGCGGAGCTGACGGTTTACTTCATATTTCTGAGATGTCCTGGGGACGTGTTGAAAATCCTAAGAAAGTTTTCACAGTTGGCCAGCAGTTAAAAGTTTTAATCAAAGACATCCAGGGCGAGAAGATTGCCTTAAGCTTAAAATTCCCAGAGACAAATCCATGGCTGAATGCAGATGAAAAATATGCTGTAGGCAATGTTGTAACAGGTAAAGTTGCAAGAATGACAGATTTTGGTGCATTTGTTGAATTAGAGACAGGTGTAGATGCACTTCTTCACGTATCTCAGATTGCAAAAGAGCACATCGAGAAACCATCTGATGTATTAAAAGTTGGTCAGGAAATCACAGCAAAAGTAGTTGACTTTAGAAAAGATGAAAAGAAAATCAGCTTAAGCATGAAAGCACTTGCAAGTGAAGAGCCTGCAGAAGAAGCAGACGCTGAGTAAGGAATTGCTTTTACAAATTGAATCATAAGAATCATTGTCCCAGATAAGGAAGTAAACTCTTCTTTATCTGGGCTTTTTTATTACGTAGGAAATTACTCTGTATTTTTTTATACAATTTAAAAACCCTCTCTTAGAGGGTAAAAGTGAGTAAACGGAAAGAAAGAATTATATTGACATACAATATTATATGATATATAATATGAACGTCAAAGGATATTATATGTTATATAATATGAGTCAAGGGACAAATGGACATTAGGCTCATTTGTATGGCAACTCTAGCGTTAAGGGGTGAAAAGATGGTTTTTAACACAGGAGCAGCTTTGCTGGATGCTATTGTTCTGGCTGTTGTTTCAAAAGAGGAAGAAGGAACCTACGGGTATAAGATTACCCAGGATGTCAGATCTGTTTTAGATATTTCAGAATCTACCCTTTACCCGGTTTTAAGGCGCCTGTTAAAAGATGACTGTCTGGCAGTTTATGATATGGAATATGCCGGAAGAAATCGAAGATACTATAAGATAACCGAGAAAGGCAGAGCACAGCTAACGTTATACCGAAAAGAATGGAAGAATTATTCAGAAAAGATTACAAGCTTATTTGATGGGAGGATGTTTTAGATGAATCGAAGAGAATTTCTAGAGCAGCTGGAGAGGCTCTTATCTGACATCTCTGCCGAGGAGAGAGAAGAAGCTCTTGCTTATTATAGAAATTATTTTGATGACGCAGGAGAAGAGAATGAGGATGCGGTCATTCAGGAGCTGGGAAGCCCGGGAAAGGTTGCAGCTATCATTAAGGCAGATTTGGAACATGGAAACAGAGAAGCGGGAGAATATACAGATACCGGCTATGAAGATGAACGATTTGAGGATCGACAGGTTCCGGAAGAAAGAAAACGAAAAGGATATGAAGGAAAAAAAGACAGAAAGAAAAGCGGATGGATCCTTTTGATCATTCTTGCAGTTTTTACAATTCCTCTTTGGGGGTCTGTGGGAGTTGGCCTTTTAGCGGCAGTTTTTGGAGTTCTCGCAGCAATTGCAGGAATCGTGATAGGGGCTTTGGCAGCAGGTATTTGTCTGGTAGTTGGAGGCATTGCATTGATTGTGATTGGGTTTGCGAATCTTGTAACGTCTGTTCCTGTCGGGCTTGCTCTTTTGGGAGCAGGAATGATTCTTCTCGCGCTTGGAATTTTGTTTTGGGTTGCATTTATCTGGCTGGCATTTTGGGCATTTCCAAGAGTATGCCGCCTGATTGCCGATACAGGATATCGAATTTTTCATAGAGGAAAAGGAGGTCAGACTACATGAAAAAATGGGTAAAAGGTTTATTGATTACGGCAGCGGTGATTCTGGTGATTGGATTTGGTTTTCTGGGGGCAGCATTTTGTACAGGCTTTACTTCACAGGCGGCCAGGGAAACATTTCATAAATATTCAGGTTATTTTTCAGACTGGGATTTTGTCTGGGATGATGACGATGATGAGACGGAAGGCTCTGTGGATATGACAGGAGTAAAAGAATATACTTTTTCACCGCAGGAGATTCACAGTTTGGAACTGGAAGTCAAAAAGGCACATGTGAAGATTCTTCCGGCAGAGAAAGAAATGGAAGAGAAGATTGTAGTACAGGTTTCCGAAAAAGGAAGAAATGATTTGGAAGTTCGCCAGGAAGAGGGTGTCCTTACCATAGACTATGAACCGGTATTTCAGAAAAACCAGAAAGTACTTTTGCTTTATCTTCCGAAAGATGTTCAATGGGATGAGTTCTCCCTTTCTCTTGGTGCCGGTAAATTGGAATGTGAGACAGATATCAATGCAAATGAATTTGATTTGTCCATAGGAGCAGGGCAGATGACAATTGGTTCTGTGAAAACCGATGAATTCGATTGCGAAGTTGGAGCAGGAGAAGGAAGGATAGAATATCTGGATGCAAGTAAGATTCAGATGGAAATTGGAGCCGGAAGCTTTCATGCAACTCTTGCCGGTTCCAGGGAAGACTATATTACAAATTTTGATGTAGCAGCAGGTTCGATCCAATATGGGACAGAAAAATACAGCGGGCTGGCCAATACGCATACGTATCATCCAAAAGATGGAACACGGGTATTAGAGATAGAATGTGCGGCAGGAGAAACAACAATTCAATTTAAGGAGGAGATTTAGATGAGTAACAAAAGATTATACCGTTCCGGCACAGACTATATGCTTTGTGGTGTATGCGGAGGAATAGCAGAGTATTTCAACATTGATCCTACTTTGGTCCGTCTGGCATGGGTCGTTCTGACCTGCTTTGGAGGTTCCGGAATCTTAGCCTATATTGTGGCGGCCATTATCATACCAAAATAAAAAAATCCTGCCCAGAGACTTCTTATTGCATAGAAAATTCGTCGTAATTTCCTATGCAATAAGAGAACAGATCGGGCTTATTCTAAAAATGCAAGAAGCAATGCTTTGATATATTGTTTTTTGCATTGGGAATCATGGAGGGAAGAACAAAGCAGGTAAGCTTTTGTATCTCCGAATTCCTGATAAAATAATTGAAGCAAACAGCATTTTTCCAGACATTCTTTTTGCTGCTTCTTTTTGGAAGGAAGGGGCAGAGGATAGAAAGATGCTGTTTTTTTCATATAGCAGGTTTCTTTGGTTGCTTTTTTTCGAAATTCTTTTTCCACAAAGGAAGCAACTGATTTATGGATAGCCCGGTCTTCCAGTGGCAGATAATAATAATTTTTGTAATCAGGATAAAAATATTTGGCTTCCAGATTGTTTACCGGTATTTTTAAAAAGAGATCATTGCCCTCCATATGAAGGTGGATGCCGCAAAGGTCCAGAGAAAGAGAACGATTCAGGCAGAGTGGAAAGGAAAGTTTGACAAACAAACTGGACAAGTCCTTGTTTTCATCCCATTTCTCAATTGTAAAATCCCCGTCAAATACCTGATCCAGTTGTAATAAGTTTTGTAAAAAAACCATGCCTTCCATATCTTCCTTGTTATGAAGCAGGTAAAGATCGAGGAGACGCTTATTGGACTGTTGAATCCCTTTTTCATAAGTTTGAATCAGTTCTTCCCCGGACAAGGTGTCTTCCCGAAACAGGCCAAAAACTTCCTCCATATTTTTTTGCTTTAGTCCTCCTGGATGAAGAAAGTTTTTATATTTTTTCGCATAACGGTATAAATCAAGAGAAGAACAATCGGACAGGGAACTGGTAAGGCCATATTGTTCATACTTTGCTTTCAGATAAGGAAGGTCAAATGTGGTTCCATTGTAATGAATCAGGGTAGGAAGCTTTTCATAGTTCTGCAGAAAATCTTCCAAAGTGTTAAGTAAAAGTTTTTCTTCCAGGAAACCTCGTTCTTTCATGGAAAGGGGAGGCGGAAGATGACGGGAATGTTTTTTACTATGGAGAAAATTGGTTTTTACCTGAAAAGCAGAATGGGCCGGCTGATAAGAGGAAGGCTTTACCATAGAAGCATCTTCCAGAAGAGACCAGAGATCCCGGGACTTTTCTGTTTCAGGATGAAATTCTACTTTTGCATCCTGACTTAGTGACTGGTCTTGCACAGATGCTGAGTCTGTTTCCGGCTGACTGCATTCATTCAGCCATTGTTCGATCACAATCTTATCATCTTCCTGCCATGCAAGACCGATTATGGTAAGAAAGGTTGTTTCCCGGGAAAACCCGGTTGTCTCAATGTCCAGGAAAAGAGTATTTCCCTTAAGAGGCGGCAAGCCTTTTTTTCCAATTGAGTATATATAACGATATTGTTTCATATGAATGTTCCCTCCTTAGACCATACCTTTTGACCTACGATGCTATATAGAATAACACAAAAATGAAATTTCTACAATTTAAGAGGAGAAAAAAATTGAAAAAGAGAAATTTTTCTATTATCGATTTTTTCGATAATAAAACTGGACAGGAGAAGAAAGAATAGATAAAATAAAAGGGAAGGTACGAAGAAATAAAAAGGGGAATAAAGTGAAATTATGAACTTTAATTTTAAACAGCTGGAAGCGTTTCGGGCTGTAGTGGAATATAAAAATTTTACGAAGGCTTCTCATGCGTTGTTTTTGACCCAGTCTACCGTAAGTGCCCACGTAAAAGCGCTGGAGAAAGAACTGGGACGGGAATTAATTATCCGTTCTTCAAAGAAGAATCTTTATATTACGCAGGATGGATACCGTGTGTATGAATATGCCAAAAAGATTTTAAAACAGTGTGAAGAGATGGAACGGGAGTTTTCAGATACAGGAGAAAAAGAGCTTTTAATTGGAGCTTCTACCATTCCTGCCAAGTACATTCTTCCAAAAAGGATGGCCTCATTTTTAACGGAATATCCTGACTGTCGTTTTGTACTGGATCAGGGTGACAGCGATTATGTACTGGATCAATTGAAAGATGGAAAGATTCGGATTGGTTTTGTTGGGACGAAGAAAGAAGAGGACAATCTTACCTTTCAGTTTTTATGTCAGGATCAGCTTGTCATGATTACTCAAAACAATGAAAGATTTCGTGGTTTGAAAGAATCCGGAACCATGGGAAAAGAATTGCTGCGGGAGCCTATTCTTTTGCGGACGGAAACATCCGGAACCAGAATGGAAATTGATAAATATTTAAAAGAACAGGGAATCGGACAGAATCATCTTCATGTGGTAGCAAAAATAAATGATCAGGAAATTATAAAAAATGCAGTGATGAACGGAATGGGAGTCAATATTGTTTCTGCCCGGGCAGTGGAAGAAGAGGTAAAAGCGGGAAAGCTTCTGGCATTTGATCTGGAGGAAAAAAAGTATTATCGGACTATCTATATTGTATATCACAAAGAAGAAAAATTCACCTGGCTGGAGCAGAAATTCCTTTCAAATATTTTTCAAATTGATGATGTTGTTCTTTGATAAATGGCAGAAAAACAAGGATTTTTTGCCATTTATAGAGGAAAACGATATTCTCAAACAGGAATAACGAAAAAATGAATTGGAAGACATCAGGGGAATCTTTTATAATAAGAGAAAAGTCCCAAGGGAGGTATTTTTCAGATGAAAGTGATAAAAGATTTACCAGCAGTATTTGATGAATTTGCAGAACAGAGAAAAAATTCATTTTTAGCAGTGAAGAAGATAAAAGAAAATGGTTCTCCGGTCGTTGGTGTGTTTTGTACCTATTTTCCGCAGGAAATTGCCATGGCAGCAGGAGCGACCGTAGTAGGTCTTTGTTCTATGTCCGATGAGACAGTGGGAGAAGCAGAAAAAACACTACCAAGAAACCTTTGTCCGCTGATTAAATCCAGCTACGGATTTGCAAAAACAGATAAATGTCCGTTCTTCTATTTTTCCGATTTGATTGTAGGCGAGACGACCTGCGACGGCAAGAAAAAGATGTACGAATACCTTGGTGAATTTAAGCCGGTTTATGTCATGGAACTTCCGAATTCCCAGAGTGAATCAGGAAAGAAGCTGTGGAAAGAGGAAATTATTCGTTTTAAAGAATATTTAGAAGAAAAATTTGAGACAACCATTACAGAAGATGCGATTAAGGATGCTATTGTACTTCGAAATGAAGAACGACAGGCATTAAAAGATTTGTCTTACCTGATGGCAAATGAACCTGCTCCGATGCTTGGACAAGATATCTTTAAAGTATTATATGGAGCAGGATATAAATTCGATAAAAGAGAAAGCATTGATCAGATTAAGGCAGTGACAGAGACAATCAAAAAAGATTATGCAGAAGGAAAAATGTTAGAACACCGCCCAAGAATTCTGATTACCGGATGTCCACTGGGTGGAGCTACGGAAAAAGTAATCAAAGCAATTGAGGATAATGGCGGTGTAGTTGTAGGATTTGAAAACTGCAGTGGAATGAAGAGTATTGATGAGATGGTAGATGAGACAAATCCGGATGTATATCAGGCTTTGGCAGACCGGTATCTGAATATTGGATGTTCCTGTATGACACCAAATCCGAATCGATACAAATTACTGGGAAGAATGATTGATGAATTTCAGGCAGATGCAGTGGTGGATATGGTGCTTCAGGCTTGTCATACCTATAATGTGGAATCTTTCGGAATCAAACGCTTTGTGAATGAGGAAAAAGGAATTCCATATATGAGCATCGAGACAGACTATTCTCAGGCAGATGTGGGTCAGTTAAATACCCGTATGGCTGCATTTGTGGAGATGCTGTAATACAAAATAGATAGAAAAATATGTCCTTGTTGAATCAGACAGGGGCAAAAAGATGGAGAAGTTACATGAACAAAAAATATGGACTGGGAATCGATTCTGGTTCAACGATGACAAAGGGAGTTTTATTTGACGGAGAGAAGATTGTAAAATCGGTGATCCTTCCTACTTCGGCCAATCCGGCAAAATCTCTGGAGCAGGTTTATAAGAGCCTTTTTTGCCAGGATGTTATTTTTACGGTTTCAACCGGATATGGGAGAGATTTGCTCCAGGAGGCAGATCAGAAGATTACAGAGATAACCTGTCATGCGAAAGGGGCGTCGTTTCTGGATCAGGATGTAAGAGCAGTGATTGACATTGGAGGCCAGGATTGCAAAGTCATTCTTCTGGACAGATTTTTAAATGTCAATGATTTTTTGATGAATGATAAATGTGCCGCCGGGACAGGAAGATTTATTGAGATGATGCTTCGAACGTTAGAGCAGAATCCGGAGAATCTGGATTCCTTTGTACAAGGAGCGGTGCCGGTTCAGATGACCAGTATGTGTACGGTCTTTGCAGAAAGTGAGATGGTAAGTCTGCTTGCGAAAGGGGAAAAGCCGGAAAATATTGCTTTTGGTATGATTCACTCTATTTGTAAGCGAACTGCAAATTTTGCGTTAAAGCTTCCGATCGAAGGAAAAGTATTTTTCTCAGGAGGACTGGCACGATACGAGATTTTTAAAAAGACTCTGGAAGAGTATTTACAGATACCGGTGGTGAGCAATGAAAATGCCCAGTTAGCAGGTGCAATAGGAGCAGCTGTCCTGGCCTATAAAAAAGGATCCGGGCGCCAAAAGAGTTAATGGATGATTTACTGTAAGTAGATTTTACGATTCAAAAATGAGAAAGAAAGAAAAGATGTTTCAAAAGATTTTGGAAAGAAGATTTTTTGGAATGTCTTTTTTCTTTCTGGTAAAAGGTTAACAAATGTTCGAAGTTATGTTATAATGAGCCATGCGGAAATTTGGCATTCATAGAGAAACTGATATGGGATGAATGTCATATTGAGACGACTAGAATGATTTTGGAGGATTATATGCTTTCATATATAAAAGGAACGCTGGCTGCTGTAACGCAGGACGGTATTGTGATAGAGAACAACGGAATTGGTTATGATATTAAGACACCGGACCTTACCGGGAATCTGCCTCCGGTAGGCAGCAGTTATACAGTATATACGTATCTTTATGTCAGAGAAGATATGCTTTGTCTGTATGGATTCTCCTCAAAGAATCAACTTCGTGCCTTTAAACTTCTGATTACGGTAAGCGGAGTCGGACCGAAAGCAGCGATGGCAATTTTATCTACTTTGTCGGTAGATGAACTTCATTTTGCCATCTTAAGCGATGACAGCAAGACAATTTCAAAAGCACCGGGAATCGGTCCAAAGGGAGCAAAAAGGATTATCATCGAGCTGAAGGATAAACTGGATTTAGAGGATGCTTTTGAGACGGCTTTTGATGTCGGGGATGGTGAAGTCTCCGATGATGTCATGAGTCTTACAGCTTCCGGACTGGTGAGTTTAGGATACAGCAACAGTGAAGCACTAAGGGCGATTCAGGCTGTGGAGGGCGCATCCGGGATGGATGCAGAGACCCTTTTAAGTGAAGCATTAAAGAAACTTTTGACCATATAGAGAGCAGGTAACTTAGATGACAGAGCGTATCATTACAACGGAATTTACAGAAGAAGATATTCAGATTGAATCCGGTTTAAGACCTCAGATGCTTGAGGATTATATAGGACAGCAGAAAGTAAAGGAGAATCTGAAGGTTTTTATTGAAGCGGCAAAGCAAAGAGGGGAGCCTTTGGATCATGTGCTGCTTTACGGTTCTCCGGGACTGGGAAAAACAACGCTTGCAGGTATTATTGCCAATGAGATGGGAGTTCATCTGAAAGTGACTTCCGGTCCGGCCATCGAAAAGCCGGGAGAAATGGCAGCTATTTTAAACAGTATGGCGGAAAATGATGTTTTGTTTATAGATGAGATACACCGATTGCACCGTCAGGTAGAAGAAGTCCTTTATCCGGCTATGGAAGATTATGCCATTGATATTATGGTGGGAAAAGGGGCAACCGCCCGTTCCATCCGGCTTAATCTGCCGAAATTTACTCTTGTGGGTGCGACTACAAGAGCCGGTATGCTGACAGCTCCGTTACGGGACCGGTTTGGGGTGGTAAACAGACTGGATTTTTATACAGACGAAGAACTTACAACCATTGTCCTTCGGTCCGCAAAAGTCTTAGGTGTGGAAATCGAAGAGGATGGAGCAAAAGAACTGGCAAAAAGAAGCCGGGGAACGCCAAGACTTGCAAACCGTCTCCTCAAAAGGGTCAGAGATTTTGCAGAGGTGGCTTATGATGGAGTGATTACAAAAGAAGTAGCAAGGGAAGCTTTAAACCGGCTGGAAGTGGATACGTTGGGGCTGGATGAGACAGACCGAAGATTGATTTTGACAATGATACATACGTTTCATGGCCGTCCGGTCGGTCTGGATACACTGGCAGCTGCCATTGGAGAAGACGCCGGCACCATTGAAGAAGTGTATGAACCATATTTGATTCAGCATGGGCTGATACAGAGAACACCGAGGGGAAGGATGGTTACAGAAGATGGCTACCGCCATTTTGGTATCCCTTTTGAAAAGGAATAAGGAGGATCGGGATGGAAGAGCAAAGGAGAAAGATGGAAGTAATTATTGATGGCAGAGTCTATACGCTGGCAGGAAATGAATCAGAAGAATATATGCAGAGAATTGCATCTTATGTAAACGGCAAGATTCAGGAGATTAAGGAGATACCAAGTTATAAAAAGCTGAATAAAGAATATCAAAGTATTCTCCTTGCACTCAATATTTCCGATGATCTTTATAAGACCAAGGAAGTCGTGGCCATGATGAAAGAAGAATACGACCGGAAAGATAAGGAAATATTTGAAAAAAATCAGGAAATTTTAACCGAAAAGATGCGGCTTGAAACATCCAAAAAACTGGTAGAAGAATACAGAAATAAGATTAATGAATTGCAAAAAAGAATCATTGAATTGGAGACTGGCATACGATGAATAAACCAGAAATCTTGGCTCCGGCTGGTTCCATGGAAGCGATGGAGGCAGCCGTAAAAGCCGGTGCCGACGCGGTTTATATGGGTGGAACGATGTTTGGCGCCAGAGCTTATGCTAATAATCCGGGACAGGAAGAGCTTGTTGAAGCAATCCGTTATGTCCATCTTTACGACAGAAAGCTATATCTGACGTTAAACACCCTGGTCAAAGAAGAAGAGATGAGCCTGGTAGGAGATTATCTTTTTCCCTATTATGAAGCAGGTCTGGATGGGATTATTATTCAGGATCCGGGCGTTTTTTCATTTATACAAAGAAATTTTCCCGGACTGCCTCTGCATGCCAGTACCCAGATGAATATAACCGGACTGGCGGCAGCAAAACTGTTAAAAGAAGCAGGAGCAAGCCGGATTGTTCCTGCCAGAGAATTATCTCTTGATGAAATCCGGACAATCAAAGAGGAAACATGCCTTGAGATTGAGACCTTTGTCCATGGGGCACTTTGTTATTGTTATTCCGGCCGCTGTCTGATGAGCAGTATGATAGGAGGAAGAAGTGGGAATCGGGGCAGATGTGCCCAGCCATGCCGTCTTCCTTATGAGATAGAAGGAAAAAAGAAACCGTCCTATCTGTTAAGTCCGAAAGATTTGTGTACGATTTCTTTGCTGCCCGAACTGATCGAGGCGGGAATCGATTCTTTCAAAATAGAAGGCCGGATGAAGAATCCTGAATATGTGGCTGTTATCGTCTCTGTTTACAGGAAATATATGGATTATGTTTGGGATCATCCGGGGAAACCTTATCAGGTGGAAGAAGATGACTGGAACCTTCTTTTGGAAGCCTATAACCGGGGTGGATTTACAACCGGTTATTATGACAGGCATAACGGCCCGGATATGATGTCAATGGACCGACCAAATCATCAGGGAATTTTTGCAGGAAAGATTGAAAAAATAAAAGATGGAGAGATTTACTTTCATCCCAAAATCAGAGTTCATAAAGGAGACGTATTTGAAGTTCTTACGAGAACAGGGGAGGAAGTAGTTCTGACCAGCAACAGTGATTGTTTGCCTGGAAGGAATTTTAAAATCAAAGGCCGAAAAATCAAAAGTCTCTGCCCTGGAATGAGTATTTTGAGAACTGCAAATCCATGGCAGAAGCAGCAACTGAAAGAGAATCTTTTCGATTCGATTTGCAAGAAAAAAGTCGGTGGAAAAGCCATATTTGCGGCAGGAGAACCGGCGAGGCTTACTCTTTGGACACTGGAAGGGAAAGAAACAGTTATCGAAGTTACAGGTGATCCGGTTGTGAAAGCATCTGAACGCCCTGTCACAGAGGAACAGGTGAAAAAACCTTTGATGCAGACGGGGAATAGTCCTTTTGTGTTTGCTGATCTTCAGATAGAAGTAGGACAGGATGTCTTTTATCCGATGGGTGGAATCAAAAAATTAAGAAGAGAAGCCTTTTTACAGATGCAAAAAAAACTGGAAGAAAGAGCTGTACGAAATCAGGAAAAACCAGAAGCATGGGTTGGCAGCGATCCTCTTTTTTGTTCTTCGAAAGAGAAGGAGGACGAGCCGGAACTTCCAAAACTTCGTGTTTCTGTGGAAGATAAAACAAAACTGGAATTTTTACTGAATCATCCGAAGGTAGACGGAATATATTTCCCTTTGGAAGAACTTTCTTCGGAGGAAAGAAGAAGATGGAGAATCCTTGGTTTTGAACAAAAAAAACAGATATTCTATGCCTTTCCAAGAGTATTTCGGAATAAGGAACAAATATATTACGACAAGATTTTCGAAGAACTGCTGCAAGAAAAACCGGATGGTTTTCTGATTCGAAATATGGATGAACTGGGATGGATCCGGAGTAAAAGAGATAGATGGATAGATCAGAAGATAGAAATTGTCCTGGACCACAGCCTATATGCTTATAATAGGGAAGCTCTGGTTACTTACCGGAAATGGCTGGGAGGGGATTATACCGTTGTCTGGCCGCTGGAACTGAACAAAAAAGAGCTTTTCCGTTTGAATGATGATGAGAAAAAGGGAGATTCAGGGCTTTGTGCCTCTTCTTCGGAGTGGATCGTGTATGGAAGGATTCCGCTTATGGTATCGGCACAATGTCCGGCGAAGAATACGACTCAATGTGTACAGAAACCGGGATATATGAAGATGACCGACCGGCTTCATAAGAATTTTTACGGACGCAGGCACTGCAGACATTGTTATAATACTATATGGAATGGAACCCCTCTTTCCATGCAGGGCCTTTCCAAAGACTGGAAAGAGAAAAGGCCTTCTTCGGTGAGGATTCATTTTACTATGGAATCTGAGGAAGAGATGAGAAGAATGATAGATCTTTTTAATGAAGAGTGGAAAGAAGGAAAGCCGGTTTCCCAAATGGGAGGAGAATATACAAGAGGACATTATAATCGTGGAGTAGAGTAGGTGATTGTATGGCAATAGTATTATCTGCAATAACAAAATATCTGATTACATTAATGTGTGCCATTTATACCATTTCCTGTCTTACCGTTGTGCGGGCAAGGACAGAGAAAAAAAGGGCAATTTTAATTGACAGGCAGCAGTTTTGCATGTTTGCCTTTCATTTTGCTTCCTATTTGATTTTGTTATTACAGACAAAAAATTTAAAAATAGCACTTTTTTATCTGGTACAGTTCCTGTTTTTTAAAGGAGCAATCTGGCTTTATGAACATATTTATAAAAATTGCTCCCTGGCTTTGATGAATAACATGTTTTTTCTGTTATCCATCGGATTTGTCATGCTGTCCCGGTTATCTTTTGATAAAGCAGTAAAACAATTCTTTATTGTAATCGGAGCATATTTGATTTCCTTGATTGTTCCGGTTTGCATGGAGAGATTATCCTGGCTTTCCAAACTTGGGTATGTCTATGGAATTTTAGGCATTGGTTTTTTAGCTTTGGTTTTTGTAGTAGGTTCCACGAAAAATGGGTCAACGAACTGGATTCAGTTTGGGGGAATTGCGCTGCAACCTTCTGAATTCGTAAAGATTTTATTTGTCTTTTTCCTGGCAGCGATGTATGCAAAAGCCAGAGAGTTCAAACAGGTTGTAATCGTAACCTGTATTTCAGCGGTCCACGTATTGATTCTGGTACTGGAAAAGGACCTTGGTGCGGCTCTTTTATATTTTGTAACCTATATTGTTGTGAGCTATGTTGCAACAGGCAGAGCAATTTATTTCTTCGGAGGCCTGCTTGGAGGAGCGGGAGCAGGGGGACTTGCCTATCTGCTGTTCGGACATGTCAGAAACAGGGTTGCCGCATGGAGAAATCCATGGGAGATCATCGAGACTTCCGGTTATCAGATTACCCAGTCTCTTTTTGCAATTGGGACAGGAAGCTGGTTTGGAACCGGGCTGACCCTTGGAAGGCCTTTGGATATCCCGGTTGTAGAGTCTGACTTTATTTTTTCTGCCATTGCTGAAGAACTGGGTTTGGTATTTGCGATTTTATTAATCATCATTTGTCTGTGTGTATTTATTTTATTTGTAAATGTAGCGATGAAGGCGGGAAATCTTTTTACGAAATTAATTGGAATAGGACTGGGCACCTGTTATATTTTTCAGATTTTCTTAAACATTGGAGGTGCAACGAAGTTTATTCCGTCTACCGGCGTTACCCTGCCTTTTATCAGCTATGGCGGAAGTTCTGTTGTGACTGCCTTTTTGATTATGGGAATTATGCAGGGACTTTATTTGCTGGCAGGAAAGGAAGAGGTGGCTCATGTGGAAGAAGAATAAGAAACAGGAACCGGAATACGATTATGAAAATGATCTTCCAATGGAACCGGAAGAAGAGAAAAAATGGTATATCCGCATGTTTGAACCGAAAGAGGACAAGATGGAGAATGCCAACCGGCAGATTTTACAGATGGCAGTCATTTTTGCCGGATTATTTCTTTGCCTGATCGTCTATCTTGTGAAATTTCAGCTTTATGACAGTAGTCAGGTTGTTGCCAGTCCCTATAATAAAAGAATGACCCATTACGGGGAAGATATCAAACGAGGAACCATATTGAGTGCAAACGGAAAAGAGCTGGCGGTTACAAAGGATGACGGAAATGGAAATGAGGAAAGAGAATATCCTTATGGAAGAATGTTTGCCCACGTAGTAGGCTTTAACAGTCATGGAAAATCCGGTCTGGAAAGTATTTGCAATTATGAGCTGCTTACTTCCAGTGCCAATCCTTTTGTACAATTGTTCAATAGTCTGAAAGGAGATAAAAATCCGGGAGATACCATCGTGACGACTTTGGATACCCGACTGCAAAAGGCAGCTTACGATGCCCTTGGAGACCGAAAAGGAGCTGTTGTGGCCTTAGATCCGAAGACAGGAAAGATTCTTGCCATGGTATCCAAACCGGACTTTAATCCGAATCAGATCGACAAAGACTGGGATTCTTTTGTATCCGATGACAAAAAATCCAATTTATTAAACAGGACAACTCAGGGGCTGTACCCTCCGGGTTCTACCTTTAAAGTGCTGACTGCTTTAGAATATATCAGGGAAAATCCGGATGATTATGAAAACTATTCCTATGACTGTGACAGCAGTATTATTAAAAACAGTGTAAAAATAAGCTGTTATGGCGATGCTTCTCATGGTGAAGTCGATCTGGCGAAATCGTTGGCAAAATCCTGCAACACTTCTTTTGTAAATCTGGGAGTGAAACTGAATCAGAATAAGTTTCGGGATTTATGTGAGGCCTTTTTATTTAATAAAGAGATTCCATTTTGCTTGTCAGTCAATAAAAGCAGTTATTCCTTATCGAAAAAAAGTGAGAAAAGTGAGATCCCTCAGACGGTAATCGGACAGGGGAATACTCTGATCACGCCTCTTCACAATGCTCTTATCATGTCGGCAATTGCCAATGACGGGGTGTTGATGAAACCTTACCTGGTGGATAAACGGCTTGATTATACCGGGAATCAGGTGAGAGCCTATGAACCGGAAGAGTATGGAAGAATCATCACAGATGGCGAAGCGAAGATTTTAAAAAGTATGCTTCGGGGTGTGGTAAAGGACGGTACCGCAAGAAAATTAAACTGTGATCTTTATCAGGCGGCGGGTAAGACCGGATCTGCCGAAAACAGTTCCGGAGATTCTCATGCCTGGTTTATCGGCTTTGCCAATTATGATGATCCGGATCTTGTGATCAGTGTCATTGTTGAAAATGCCGGGGCAGGCAGTGAATATGCTGTTCCTGTGGCAAAAAAAGTATTTGACAGTTTCTATAATAACGGGATGGATAGATAAATTGTATTAATCTTGAAAGAAGATAAGACTCGCACCTCGCAGCAAGTACGCCGAGGCGTACTTGAATTTACCAAAAGAAGGAAAGATTCTTCGTTCCTGTCTTGAAATCAGAGGGAAAAAGAGGTATACTGAATATAAGTTATGAATAACACACCGAGTTTTGGTGTCCGAGATAAGGAGAAGCCAAATGATTGAAGCAACAAGCTGTGGCGGTGTGGTAATATTCAGAGGAAAGATTTTGCTTTTATATAAGAATTATAAAAACAAATATGAAGGATGGGTACTTCCGAAAGGAACGGTAGAACCAGGCGAAGAATATAAGCAGACCGCTCTTCGGGAAGTAAAAGAAGAAACAGGTGCGACAGCTTCGATTATCAAGTATGTCGGAAAGAGTCAATATAGCTTTAATACGCCCATAGATCTTGTAGTGAAAAGTGTACACTGGTATCTTATGATGGCAGACAGCTATTACTCCAAGCCACAAAAAGAAGAATATTTTGTTGACTCAGGTTATTATAAGTTTCATGAAGCCTATCATTTGCTTCGCTTTCCTAATGAAAAACAGATACTGGAAGAAGCATATGCTCAGTATACCTATCTCAAGAAGGCTAATCTATGGGGTAACCGCAAGTATTTTTAGGATGATAGCCAGGTTCCGGGAATTAGGACCTGGCATACTTCCGGCGGAAGATGAATCAGATAGAACTCGATAGAAAGACGGGATATGACTGAGGTACTTTTTGAAGAAAAAGTGTAAAAAAAGCTTGCATTTATGAAATTGATGTGATATTATATAGACTGTTCGCGGGAGTAAGTCCTGAGAATCAGCCGATGTGGCGGAATTGGCAGACGCACTTGACTCAAAATCAAGCGGTTAACAGCCGTGCCGGTTCGAGTCCGGCCATCGGCACTTATATGCAGCTTTAGAGTTTATTCTCTGAAGCTGCTTTTCTTTTATATTCATTTTTATGGAAAAGCAGCTTACAAATAGCAGTAGAGACAAACGAATGGAAAAGCAATAAATACAGGAGGGAGAAGATATGCTGGGAGTTAAAATCAGGACAAGAAGAAAAGAACTGGGAATGAATATGAAGGAATTGGCGGATCAGGTTCAGTTGACAGCTGGATTTTTAAGCCAGATTGAAAGAGGGCTGGCCGAGCCGTCCATTTCTTCTTTAAAGAAGATTTCCAAAGTGTTGGGGGTTTCTATGATTTATTTTTTCAGTGAGGATGATATGAAGAATCCGGTTGTAAGAAAGAACGAGAGAAGACAGCTTCCGAAACAGCCGGGAAGCGCTGTGGCCTTTGAATCGCTGACTCCGGATGATGAACATCAGATGGGAGCAGCTCTTGGCCGGATGGATGGGTTTCAGGAATCCTGGAATGTACCCAATGCCCATCCGGGAGAAGAACTGATTTATATTATGCAGGGCACGATGAACATTCAGATTGGCGACAATGAATATCATCTGGAAGAGGGAGACTCGATTTATTTTCAGAGTGCAGAGCCTCACCGAATGGAAAACCCAAATGAACAGGAGCTGGTGTTCTTATCTTTATATACTCCTGCTGTTTTCCAGCATTTTCAAATTGGATCGGATGAATCGTTAAAGAACACCTTCTAATTTTAGAAGATATTCTTTGGCAGGAAGACCACCCCCGTATCCAATCAGTGCTCCATTTGATCCGATGACCCGATGGCAGGGAATCAGGATTGAGATTGGATTTCTGTGATTGGCCATTCCAACTGCCCGGCATGCTTTTTCATTGCCAATGGCAGCAGCAATTTCTTTGTAGGAACGAGTCTGTCCATAAGGAATTGTAAGAAGCATATCCCAGCATTTTTTTTGAAATGGGGTGCCGGATGGATTTAAGGGAATTGAGAAACTTTTTCGTTTTCCCTGAAAATATTCGTCTAACTGAGTGACAGTAAGTGCTAATAAAGAAGTCTTGGATTCTGGACAAAGTGTCGGATTTAAGGCTTCTTTTTGTGGGTGTCCTGTTTTTGCATCCAGATAAAGTGCCGTAATCGCATCATTTGTCTGTATGATTCGAATTGGACCGATGGGACTATCGATTCTCCATTGATAAGTTGACATAAAATCCTTCTTTCGTTTGTTGGTTTTGGTTATTAACAGGAATGGAGTCTTGCATGATGTAAGCTGACTCATAGCTTTGTATTTTTATTCTAAAGAGAGTAGTAAAATTCGTCAAGCTGAACATAGAAGAATAATTGCGATATAAAAGATAGTTGAGAAAGGAAAGAAATGATGGATCATAAAGAATATTTGACAAGGGAATTACTGGGCAGGTTCATTCCATATTACAGGCCCTATCAGAAAACGCTGTGGATGGATTTGTTTTGTGCCGCCCTCACTACAATTTGTGAGCTGGTTTTGCCACTGATTATGCGTTATATTACCAATCAGGGGATTGAGGATGTGACTCTTCTGACAGCAGGAATCATTGGAAAACTGGCACTTTTATATCTGGGACTTCGAATTGTAGACTGTATTGCAAATTACTATATGGCAGATATTGGTCATGTAATGGGTGCGAAGATTGAGACAGATATGAGAAGGGATGCTTACGGACATCTTCAAAAATTGTCCAACACCTATTATAACAATACAAAAGTGGGACAAATTATGGGACGGATTACCAATGACTTGTTTGACGTAACCGAATTTTCTCATCATTGTCCGGAAGAATTTTTTATTGCAGGGGTGAAGGCGTTACTTTCTTTTCTCATTCTGTCCCGGATTAATCTGACCCTCACAATTCTTATTTTTCTGATTGTTCCGGTGATGCTTCTTTTTTGCATGAAACTGAACCGGAGAATGAAAAGGGCTTTTGCAAAACAGAGAAATCAGATTGGTGAATTAAATGCCAGAATTGAAGATAGTCTTCTGGGGCAGAAAGTGGTGAAAGCATTTACCAATGAAGAAATGGAAAATGAAAAATTTCAACAGGACAATCATTTTTTTCTGGATATAAAAAAGGAAACCTACAAGTATATGGCAGCGTTTCAGACAACGGTACGGTTTTTCGATGGCGTGATGTATCTGGCGGTGCTGGCAGCGGGAGGACTATTTTTAGTTTATGGAAAAATTGAACCGGGAGATTTGGTTGCTTATGTATTGTATGTGAGCACATTAATTGCAACCATACGAAGAATCATTGAATTTGCGGAACAATTCCAGCGGGGAATGACAGGAATTGAACGATTTTTGCAGATTATGGATGCTGACATAGAAATCTTTGATGAACCAGGCGCAAAGGAATTGACCGATCCAAAGGGAGACATTTGCTTCAAAGAGGTGACCTTTGAATATCCCGACGACCATAATCAGGTATTTGCTCATTTGAATCTTCATATAAAGCCGGGTGAAAAAGTAGCAATTGTAGGCCCTTCCGGTGGAGGAAAGACAACACTTTGCAATCTGATTCCCAGATTTTATGATGTAACAAAAGGAGAGATTACTTTAGATGGCAAAAATATCAAAGATTATACCTTAAAGAGTCTTCGTGCTTCCATTGGAATGGTACAGCAGGATGTTTATCTGTTTTCCGGAACCGTATATGAAAATATCAGTTATGGGAAACCAACTGCAAATCGGGAAGAAGTCATAGAAGCTGCAAAAAGGGCAGGAGCTCATGAATTTATTGAAGAGTTAAAAGATGGTTATGATACTTATATTGGAGAAAGAGGAGTGAAACTATCGGGCGGTCAGAAGCAGAGAATCAGCATTGCCAGGGTATTTTTAAAAAATCCACCCATTATGATTCTGGACGAGGCTACATCAGCATTGGATAATGAAAGTGAATATGAGGTGGCGAAATCTTTGGAACGGTTGTCGGAAGGAAGGACAACATTAACCATTGCACACCGACTTTCCACCATACGACATTCAGACCGGATTATGGTATTAACGGAAGACGGAATTGTAGAAGAAGGAACTCATGACAGCCTGATGGAAGAAAAAGGTCTGTATTTCCAGTTTTATGAGATGGCAAATTCTATGAAATAAAAAGAATTGATAAAAGAAATAAGATCGGAATGGAAGCTGTCGAAAGAACATAAAATAGAAAAAAACGGATGTTTTCAGAATGGAAAATCAGAAACTGGAAAATCTTTTGAACCTGTCCATGGAAGTGACCGATGAACAAAGAGAAAAAAGCAGGGAACTTTCTACCGGTTTTGATGCAGAAAATCAAACCTGGGAATTTGTAATCCGTTATTCGGGAGAAATGGAAGACCTGCAACATGATTTCCCTTTGACCTTTGTTTCCTTGCTGAATCAATATGCAATCAGCCGGGGAACAAAAGCTCAGATTGAAGCCTTGGCAAGACATCCAAGAGTAGAATTTATAGAAAAACCGAAAGCTCTTTTATATAGTGTGTCTGAAGGTATCCGGACATCCTGTATTTATCCTTTACAGCCACCTGCCGGTTCTCTTACCGGAGAAGGAGTTGTCATAGGGATCATTGATTCCGGTATTGACATTTTTCATCCGGATTTTATCGATGAGGAAGGAAATACCAGAATTCTGGGATTATGGGATCAGACAGGAAGAAATAATCCGCCTGCCGGTTATCCGGGAGGCACTTTTTATACAGAAGAACAGATCAATGAGGCAATTCGGATGGGACGAAACGAAGGCGGACGCCTGGTTTTGGAAAGGGATGGGAGTGGTCATGGAACTCATGTTGCAGGGATAGCAGCAGGAAACGGAAGAGCAAGTGGGGAACGTTTGAAAGGAGTAGCACCTAAGTCAAAGCTCTTGATCGTAAAGCTGGGGGTTCCATCGGAAAGCGATTTTCCAAGAACCACCCAACTGATGACAGGAGCAGATTTTATGGTACGATTTGCTATTAAAAGAAATCTTCCTTTGGTTATGAATCTTAGCTTTGGCAATAATTTTGGCGCACATAATGGCAGTTCCCTGCTTGAAACTTATCTGGAAAGTCTGATGGGCTTATCCCGCATTACGATTGTAGCAGGAACAGGAAACGAAGGAATTGCAGCCCGGCATAGTTCCGGTACGGTGAAACAGGGGAAAACAGAGAAAATACAATTTGTATCCGGTCCGTTTGAACAAAGCTTTCAGCTTCAGATCTGGAAAAATTATGCAGATGAATTTGAAGTGATCCTAGATCATCCGTCCGGGGAAAGCATTGGACCGCTCAAGAACCGATTAGGCCTGACTTCTTTTCGTATTGGTAAAACCCAGATCCTGGTATACTTTGGGGAGCCATCGCCATTTAACGGAGCACAGGAAATCTATTTTTCCTTTCTTGCAGCCAATGATTATGTAGATGAAGGAATCTGGTCCATTCAGCTTATTCCGGTCAAAATTGTGACCGGATTTTATGCCATGTGGCTCCCTGACAGCGGCCTGATCAGTGAGGTGACAAGATTTTTGCGGCCTTCTGTGGAAACAACCCTTACGATTCCGTCAACGGCACAACGGCTGATTTCTGTCGGGGCCTATGACGGATATACAGACAGGATGGCACCTTTTTCCGGCAGGGGATATACCCTTCAAAATCTGATAAAACCGGATCTTGTAGCCCCCGGAGTGAATGTGGAAAGTACGGTACCGGGAGGCGGGTATGGGTTTAAAAGCGGAACTTCCATGGCGGTCCCTTTTGTGTCCGGCAGTGCAGCTCTTATGATGGAATGGGGAATCGTAAAAGGAAATGACCCATTTTTGTATGGAGAAAAGATAAAAGCTTACCTGCAAAGAGGTGCCAGACACCTTTTGGGATTTACGGAATATCCCAATCCACAGACCGGGTATGGGGCACTGTGTGTAAGGAAGAGTTTACCGAAATAAGGTGCCTTTTTGTGTATAAAGCAAGGAAATTAAAAATGCCTTTTAGTGAAAATATATATTGAATAAAACTGCCTTTTGTGAGTATAATAGTATTAGCAAAGGAAGGAGGGACTTTTTTGAAACGCAAAATATATGATCGTCTGTTAGAGTGGAAAGAAAAGGATAATGGAAACTGTGCATTGTTATTAGATGGGGCAAGACGTGTCGGCAAAAGCTATATTGCAGAACAATTTGGAAAAAATGAGTATAAAAGTTATATTCTGATTGACTTTGCACATCTTCCAGGAGAAGTACGTGAAGTTTTTGAAAACGATCTGTATGATTTTGATTTGTTTTTCAATAAACTGTCAGCATATTACAGAAAAATACTTTACAAACGGGAATCTCTTATAAT
>JALEPU010000171.1 GCA_022766905.1 Lachnospiraceae bacterium | reverse complement strand
ATCCGACAAGGAAACGCCTCTATTTTGTGCGAAAGTAATAGGGGAATTTAGAAAGGAGATATCCTGTGATACATCAGTATAAGAACAATGGATATAATATCGTTCTGGATGTTTGCAGCGGTTCTGTTCATGTAGTAGATGACTTGACTTATGAGGTGATTGCCCTCTACGAGGAGAATACAAAAGAAGAGATCATCGAGAAGCTTTCCATATATGACACGAATGAGATTGAGGAAATTCTGGATGAGATTGAAGAATTAAAACAGGATGGACAGCTTTTTACAGAAGACATTTATGAAGACTGTATCAAGGAATTTAAGAACAGACAGACAGTTGTGAAGGCGCTGTGTCTTCATATTGCCCACGATTGTAACCTGGCCTGCAAATATTGTTTTGCAGAAGAAGGGGAATACAAGGGTGACCGCGCTCTTATGAGCCTGGAAGTGGGAAAACAGGCACTGGATTTTCTGATTGCCAATTCCGGTAACCGGAGAAATCTGGAGGTTGACTTTTTTGGCGGAGAACCTCTAATGAATTTTAATGTTGTCAAAGAGATCGTTGCGTATGGACGTTCTTTGGAAGAAAAGCATAATAAGAAGTTTCGCTTTACGATGACAACCAATGGAATTTTATTAAATGATGAGATTACGGACTTTTTGAACCGGGAGATGAGCAATGTGGTTATGAGCATTGACGGCAGAAAAGAAGTCCATGATAAGATGCGTCCGTCACCAAATGGAAAAGGAAGTTATGATATTATTCTTCCGAAGTTCCAAAAACTTGCAAAAGAAAGAGAACAAAAAGATTATTACGTCAGAGGAACCTTTACAAGAGATAATCTGGATTTTTCAAAAGATGTGTTCCATCTGGCTGATTTAGGATTTAAACAGATCTCCGTAGAGCCTGTGGTAGGGCAGCCTGAGGAGCGTTATGCAATCCGTAAGGAAGATCTGCCACAGATTTTTGAAGAATATGATCTTCTCGCAAAAGAAATCATCAAGCGGGAAAAAGAAGGAAGAGGCTTTGAATTCTTCCACTTTAAGCTGGATTTAACAGGAGGACCTTGTGTATACAAGAGACTTTCCGGCGGTGGAAGCGGTTCTGAATATCTGGCAGTTACTCCATGGGGAGATTTATATCCCTGCCATCAGTTTGTAGGGGAAGAGGATTTCCTGATGGGTGATGTATTTACAGGAATTAAGAAACCGGACATTCAGACAGAATTCAAAAGCTGCAGCGTTTATACGAAGGACAAGTGTAAAGACTGCTTTGCAAGATTTTATTGCAGCGGCGGCTGTCCAGCCAACTCTTATAAGTTTCATGGTAATATTAACGACACCTATGACATTAGCTGTGAATTGGAGCGAAAGAGAGTGGAATGTGCCATTATGATAAAGGCTGCCCTGGCGGAGTAAGAAAGGAAGTATAAAATGAGTAAGAACAGTAAGAGAAGGATGCAACCGAAACAAAAGGCCGTACTCTCTTTAGTGATTTTCCTCCTGATTACTTTATTATGTGGTTATACCACTGCATTTGGGGTAGGAAAGCAACATAAGGGACGTATTGAGAATATCAGACTGGGCCTTGACCTGGCTGGCGGTGTCAGCATTACGTATGAAGTTGTTGGAGATAAACCAACAGACACTGAGATGGAAGATACCATCTATAAGCTGCAAAAGCGTGTAGAGGGATATAGTACAGAAGCAGAGGTTTATCAGCAGGGAGATGATCGTATTACCGTTGAAATTCCAGGTGTTTCCAATGCAAATGAAATTCTGGAAGAACTTGGTAAACCAGGTGCCCTTACCTTTACAACAGAAGATGGGGAAACGGTACTGACAGGTTCCAACATCAAAAGTGCAGAAGCAAAAACAACAGAAGAAAACGGAATTAAAAATTATGTGGTAGCTCTTACCATGGATGAAGATGGTGCAGAGAAATTTGCCACAGCAACAGCTGCGAATTTACAAAAATCCATTATTATTTCTTATGATAATGAGGTAGTCAGTGCACCTGTCGTTCAGACAACCATTGAAAACGGAGAATGTGTAATCGAAGGAATGGAAAGCTATGAAGCAGCAGAACAGCTTGCAACAACCATTCGTGTCGGTGCTCTTCCATTAGAGTTAAAAGAACTTCGTTCTAATGTTGTAGGAGCTCAGCTTGGACAGGACGCAGTATCAACCAGTATCAAAGCAGGTGCCATTGGTGTTATTCTGATCTGTATTTTTATGATTGCGGTATATGCGCTGCCAGGTCTCTGTGCTGCCATTGCTTTGATTGCCTATATTATTTTAACCATGCTTGCCTTAAATGGATTTAACGTAACCCTTACCCTTCCGGGTATTGCAGGTATTTTGTTATCTATTGGTATGGCAGTAGATGCAAATGTTATTATTTTCACTCGTATTAAAGAAGAAATCCGGGCAGGAGTCTCTGTTCAGAATGCGATTACAAATGGTTTTGAAAAAGCAAGATCAGCCATCCTGGATGGAAATATTACTACATTGATTGCTGCTATTGTATTAGGATTGAAGGGCTCCGGTTCCGTCATTGGTTTTGCTCAGACACTGGGAATTGGTATTTTACTTTCCATGTTTACAGCATTGGTAATTTCCAAAATTCTCGTACAATCTTTCTATGCATTAGGAGCAAAAGATCCAAAATACTATGGCAAATTAAGAGAGTTCAAGTCATGGAATTACATCAAAGCCAGCAAATACTGTGCAATTTTCTCTGTTGTAGTCATTGCCCTTGGATTTATCTTCATGCCGATCAACAAGGCCAATAAGAGTATTAACAATTACCTGAATTTCAGTCTGGAATTCATTGGAGGTACATCTGTAACCTTAACAATGGATGACAAAGATGATATTACAGATGAATTTGATAAAGAGGTATGTGATCTGGTAGGAGATATTGCAAAGACAACATCGGTACAGAGCCAGAAAGTTATGGATTCCAACCAGTTAGTTGTAAAGACGGTTGAGCTTACCGTTGCACAGAGAGAAGAGCTGCAGGAAACTCTGGAAGAAAAATATGATATTAAAGCATTTGCTACAGAAAATATCAGTTCCAGTGTAAGTTCTGAGATGAAATCAGATGCAGCAGTAGCTGTTATCATCGCGACAATCTGTATGCTGATTTATATTGCGTTCCGATTCAAAGATATTCGTTTTGGTGCCAGTGCGGTGATTGCTCTGATGCATGACGTTTTAATCGTGCTGACAGCATACTCTGTATTTAAACTTTCCGTTGGTAATACATTTATCGCGTGTATGCTTACCATTGTAGGTTATTCTATCAATGCGACCATTGTCATTTTCGATAGAATTCGTGAAAACTTAAAAGAAATGAATGCAAAGAAAGATGGTCTGGATGCGATTGTAAATACCAGTATCCGTCAGACGTTCACCAGAAGTATTAATACTTCTCTGACAACATTTATTATGGTATTTGTACTTTATATTTTAGGAGTTCCATCTATCAAAGAATTTGCATTTACCCTGATGGTAGGTGTTATCTTTGGCGGCTATTCTTCTGTATGCCTGACCGGTCCAATCTGGTACTGGATGAAGAAACGGCAGGAAAAGGATGACAAACAGGCTGCCATTTCGAAAAAGAAAAAGAAATAATTGTACGGGCTGTTATCTCCTGATAGCAGCCTTTCTTTTTTATGAAGGGAAGAAAAGTGATAAAGTATTTGAGAAAGGTGGAAAATAAGTGGAACGGTGGGTCGTGCTGAATAAAAAAGCAGATTTTTATGAAATAGGAAAACGCTTTCATATAGATCCGGTCATCGCCCGTCTGGTTCGAAACAGAGACGTGATAGGAGATGAGAATATTCAAACTTACTTATATGGGGATTTATCCAATCTTCATGCTCCGCAAATGTTAAAAGATGTAGATAAGGCGGCAGACATTCTGGTTCAGAAAATCCGGCAGCAAAAAAGGATTCGTATTATTTCGGATTACGATGTAGACGGAGTTGTTTCTAATTATATTCTATATAAAGGACTGGAAAACTGCAATGGACTGGTAGATTATCAGATTCCGGACCGAATCCGGGATGGCTATGGAATCAATGAAAATCTGATTCAAAAGGCATGGGAGGACGGGATTGACACAATTCTGACCTGTGATAATGGGATTGCTGCTTCCAGTCAGATACAGTATGGAAAAAAACTGGGAATGACGATGATCGTGACAGATCATCATGATGTTCCTTATGAAGAAAAAGATGGAAAAAAAATCTACCAGATTCCCCCGGCAGATGCGGTTGTAAATCCCAAACAGCCGGATTGTCGTTACCCATATCCTCTTCTTTGCGGAGCAGTCGTTGCTTTAAAGTTAATCATGGTTTTATATGATAAATTTCATAAGCCAAAAGACCTTTGGCAGGAGTTTCTTGAAGTGGCTGCAATTGCTACCGTATGTGATGTAGTGGCCCTTACAGATGAGAACCGGATTCTGGTTAAAGAAGGCCTGAAACGATTAAATCATACCTCGAATATCGGGCTTTCTGCTTTAATAACAGCAGTTGGGCTGGACGGGAAAAAAATTACAGCTTATCACCTGGGATTTGTAATAGGACCCTGTATCAATGCCTCCGGAAGGCTGCGTTCTGCCCGGATGGCCCTGGAACTTTTGCTTTGCAGGAACCGGGAAAAAGCTCTGGAAATGGCATTGACATTAAAAGAATTAAATGAAGAGCGGAAGGATATGACCATGGATGGAGTGAAACAGGCCATGGAAATTGTAGAGCAGGAAGGTTTTCAAAATGATAAAGTGCTTACGGTATATTTGCCGGATTGCCATGAAAGTCTGGCAGGAATCATAGCCGGAAGAATCCGGGAACAATATCATAAACCTGTTTTTGTTCTTACTGACAGTGAAGAAGGTTCCCTGAAAGGCTCAGGACGTTCCATTGAAGCATATTCTATGTTCGAAGAGATGAGCCAGTGTAAAGACCTGATGACAAAATTCGGAGGACATCCAATGGCAGCCGGGCTTACCATACCAAAAGAAAATTTGGGGGCTTTCCATGACCGGTTAAATGAGCTGGCGACCTTAACAGAAGAAGATTTTCGGGAAAAGATTGTGATTGATGTGCCAATGCCGATTCAGTATGTGACGGAAGAGCTGGTCGAAGAACTAAAACTTCTGGAACCTTTTGGAACAGCAAATCCCAAACCTCTTTTTGCTCAGAAAAATTTGTCCGTTTTAGGTGCAAAAATATTGGGAGCAAGAAGAAATGTATTAAAGCTTCGAATTGCGGATGAAACCGGCTATGAAATAGATGGGATATATTTTGGAAATATTGAAGACTTTAATGAATATTTGACTTCTCAATTCGGAAAAAATGAGGTAGAATATATGTATCAGGGTCGCAAAAATGCGATTCGGATGTCATTTACCTACTATCCGGATGTGAACGAATTCAGAGGAATGAAGACATTACAGATGGTAATACAAAATTTTCAATAGACTTAAAGTGAGGAAGACCTATGACAATCAATGAAGACATTAGAGTAGTGGGACTGGATTTGGATAGTACCTTGTTAAAAGATGACAAGACCATATCAGACAGAACAAAGCAGGTGCTACAGAAGGCAATTGACAGAGGAATTTACATTCTTCCTGCCACAGGAAGAACATTGACAGCGATTCCTTCCTGTGTAAAAGAAATAGAAGGAATCCGGTATGCGGTCTGTTCCAATGGAGCGACAGTTCTGGATCTTACGACAAGAAAGGAACTGTATTCCTGTAAGATTCCGAAAGAAGATGCAAAAAAACTGGTAGAGATTTTGGAAGGATTTCATACGATGTACGATTGCTATATTGAAGGAAGAGGATATACGGAATACCGGTTTTATAATCATCTGGATGATTACCGGGTTGAGCCTCAGATTCAAATGCTTATAAAACAGTCCAGAAAGCCGGTGGAGAATCTTTTGGATGAGATAGAACGGATGGACTGTGATGTAGAAAAATTCAATATGTTTTTCTATGACCTGAAAAAGAGAGAAGAGATTCTTTCAGAGCTTTCCAGACTTCCTTTTATTAAAGTAACAAGTTCATTATTTAATAACCTGGAGATTAATGCAGCAGAATGTAATAAAGGAACAGCTCTTCTGGAGTTTGCCAGATTAAAAGGATTTGAAAAGGGACAGGTCATGTGCTGCGGAGATGGCAATAATGATTTTGATATGATTCGCTTGTGTGGAGTAGGAGTTGCGATGATGAACGGAGAAGACCGGATCAAGGAAGCAGCTGATTATATTACTTATTCCAACGAGGAAGATGGCGTAGCCAGAGCAATTGAAAGGCTTTGTATCAGAATGCAGGAAGACGATACAAAGCGAAAGTAATATTTCGTTTTTTATTTACTCAAAGCTTAAGGGTGAGGAAGGAGACTATGATGAAGAAGTTAGAAGATTATGTTGTTACAATTCCGGATTTTCCAAAAGAAGGGATTATGTTTCGGGATGTAACCTCTATTTTGGAAAATGCTGAAGGATTAAAGCTTTCTATTCATGAAATGCAAAAAAGATTAAGCGGACTGGAATTTGATTCCATTGCTGCAACAGAATCCAGAGGATTTATTTTTGGCATGCCTCTTGCATATAATAAGGGTAAAAGTTTTATTCCGGTAAGAAAAGCCGGGAAACTGCCTCGGGAGACTGTATCCGCAGAATACGATCTGGAATATGGAAAAGCAACTATTGAAATCCATAAAAAATCGATCATGCCAGGACAGAGAATTGTATTGGTAGACGACCTTCTTGCAACAGGAGGAACAGCAAAAGCAGCCATTGATCTGATTGAAAGCCTGGGCGGCAAAGTGGTAAAAGTATTATTTTTAATGGAACTGGCTGGATTAAACGGACGGGAAAAATTAGCCGGTTATGACGTGGACAGTGTCATTGTATATCCTGGAGCTTAAAAATGACAGAAGAAACCAATATGACGAAAGAAGAACAGGAAAGTAAAGACCCGATGAGAAATAAAAAAAATCCACTGGGCGAGGAGAACACGACCAATTTGCTGGTTCAGTTTGCGATTCCAAGTATTATTGCTATGCTTGTCAGTTCCTTGTATAATATTGTTGATCAATTTTTTATCGGGAGAAGTATTGGTGAGCTTGGAAATGCGGCAACAAACATTTCTTTTCCACTGACGATTTTTTGTATTGCAATTGCGTTGCTTTTTGGAATCGGCGGAGCATCTGCTTTCAATATTTCCATGGGAAAAGGAGAAAGAGAAGAAGCTGTATATTATATGGGAAATGCAATTGTTATGATTCTGTTAGGTGGTTTGGTTTTATGCCTGATTACAGAGACTTTCTTAGAACCAATGATGCGCTTTTTTGGCTCTCCGGATAATGTGCTGGAATATGCGAAAACATATACCAGAATAGTTGCCATTGGTTTTCCCTTTATGATATTGACAGCGGGAGGCGGACATCTGATTCGTGCCGATGGCCGCCCAAGAATATCCATGATTTGTAATCTAACAGGTGCAGTCATTAATACGATTTTAGATGCCCTTTTTGTATTTGTCCTGCATTTAGGGATGGCAGGAGCTGCAGCGGCAACGATCATTGGCCAGATTGTATCCGGCTTGATGGTGATATGGTATCTGGCACATTGCAAGACAGTTTCGATCAGGAAGAGACATTTATTGATTCGGAGAAATTATGTAAGCCGTATCGCATCTTTGGGTATGGCACCTTGCAGCAATCAGCTGGCTATGTTTTTCGTTCAGATAGTCATGAATAAATCATTGAAATATTACGGTTCTTTATCTGTTTACGGAGAAGCAATTCCCATTGCCTGTGCAGGGATTATTACAAAAGTAAATCAGGTATTTATGTCTTTCATCATCGGTACTTCCCAGGGGTTACAGCCGATTGTAAGCTTTAATTACGGAGCCAGAAAGTTTGACCGGGTCGAATCCGCTTACAAAAAAGCAATTGGAAGCGGTTTTGTGTTATCTCTCGGTGCCTTTTTCCTGTTTCAGTTTGCACCGCGACAAATTATCTCCATCTTCGGAGATGGCTCAGCGGAATATTATCAATTTGCAGAGAACTATTTTCATATCTTTTTATTTTTTACATTTATTAATTTTATGCAGCCAATTACATCCAATTTTTTTACGGCAATTGGGAAACCGAAAAGAGGTGTCTTTTTGTCTCTGACCAGGCAGATCCTCTTTTTACTGCCTTTGATTTTGATTCTTCCGTTGTACCTTGGAATTGATGGAATTATGTATGCAGGACCAATTGCAGACTTTATGGCGGGCCTGATTGCAGCGATTATGATTGGAAATGAATTAAAAAGAAAAGAATACAGAGAGCATAAAAAGTAAAAAAAGCAGGTCTTTGGAACAATGTATAGTTCAAAGATCTGCTTTTTGGTTAGTATCGAATCTGGATTCCCTGTTCCTCGATATAATCAGATAGTTCCTGACTGGCTTCTTCCGCCCAGTTAATGGACACTTTTTTTTGTTCTCCCTTTTCATCGGAAGTGGTTGTTTGTTTCTTTTCTTCTTCCATTTTCTGCTCCTTTTCTTTGTCTGAAATTAGATCTCAAAAGTAAAAAAGTCAGATTCTAAAAGAATACTGACGGCCATGTCTTACCTGTGTTTTGATTTTATTATAGCGGAAAATATCGAAGAACACAAGAAAAAAATCAAAAAGGCCATAACTTGACGGTAATTCATAAAAATGATATCATATAAAAATGTATTATAGAGATAGTTTTGTTTGGAAAGCACCTATTATACATGATTTACAGGAAGGTGAAGAGAAACATGAGACAATGTATGGATTCGGAAAATCTTCATAGAAGATTAAAAAAAGTCAGCGGCCAGATCAATGCAATTGATCGAATGATTGATGAGGATATTCCATGTGAAGACATTCTTGTACAAATTAATGCGGTAAAAGGAGCGATGCATAAAATTGCCCAGATTATTCTGGAAGGACATATTAATCATTGTGTGAAGGATGGGATTGAACATGGTGATGCGGAAAAGACCATTCGTGATTTTACAAAAGCAGTAGAACATTTTGCCAGAATGTCTTAAAGAAAAACTCACAGAGTCGATATGCCAGTATCGACTCTGTGAGTTTTTTGTTACAATAGGAAATTCAGATGGATTTCCTATGCAACAACTTAAATTAATTATCATCTTCTTCAGCAGTAAAAGTCTGACGTTTTTTTGCTCCGGCTTCACTTTCCAGATATTCATCGTAAGTAGTCAGCTTGTCGATTAAGCTGCCGTCATCAGTAATTTCCATAATTCGATTTGCCGTTGTCTGGACAAACTGATGATCCTGGGAGGCAAACAAAGCAACACCCGGAAACTTGATTAAGCCATTATTTAATGCAGTAATGGATTCCATATCCAGATGATTGGTCGGTTCGTCTAAAATCATGGTATTTGCCCCTGAAATCATCATCCTGGAAAGAAGACAGCGGACTTTTTCTCCACCGGATAATACTTCTACTTTTTTCAAAGCATCTTCACCGGAAAATAACATTCGTCCAAGAAATCCGCGGACATAACTCATATCATCTTCTTCCGTAAACTGAGACAGCCATTCCACAATTGTAAGATCTCCCTGGAATTCTTTTGAGTTATCTTTTGGAAAATAAGCCTGAGAAGTAGTCACGCCCCATTTGTAGCTGCCTTCATCCGGTTCCAGTTCTCCGGCAAGGATTTTGAATAAGGTTGTTGTTGCAATTGTATTTGGACCGACAAAAGCAATTTTATCTTCCCGATTGACAATGAAAGAAAGGTTGTCTAAAACCTTCACACCATCGATTGTTTTGGTAATACCGCTTACCGTCAGAACCTCGTTGCCAATTTCCCGGTTTGGTTTAAAATCAATGTAAGGATATTTTCGACTGGAGGGACGAATTTCATCCAACTGAATTTTTTCCAAAGCCTTTTTTCTGGAAGTAGCCTGTTTGGATTTGGAGGCATTGGCACTGAACTTTTGGATAAATTCCTGCAGCTCTTTGATTTTTTCTTCTTTCTTCTTGTTAGCTTCTTTCATCTGGCGAATCATCAGCTGACTGGACTCGTACCAGAAATCATAGTTGCCGGCATAAAGCTGAATTTTTGCATAATCGATATCTGCAATATGAGTACAAACTTTATTTAAAAAATAACGGTCATGGGAGACAACGATTACTGTGTTTTCGAACTGAATTAAAAACTCTTCCAGCCATTCAATGGCCTCTAAGTCCAGGTGGTTTGTCGGTTCGTCCAATAAAAGAATATCCGGATTGCCAAACAAAGCCTGAGCAAGAAGTACTTTGACTTTCAAAGAACCGGTCAGCTCATTCATATATTTGTAATGTAAATCAGTTTCAATGCCAAGACCGTTTAATAAAGTTTCAGCATCTGCCTCAGCTTCCCATCCGTTTAAAAGGGCAAACTCCCCTTCCAGTTCGCTTGCTTTCATTCCATCTTCTTCGGTAAAATCTTCTTTTGCATATAAAGCATCTTTTTCTTTCATAATGGCATAAAGCCGTTTATTTCCCATAATCACAGTATCCAGAACCTGACATTCGTCATATTTGTAATGATCCTGTTCTAACACAGAAAGACGCTGGCCGGCAGTAATAGTAATATCACCTTTGGAAGGTTCCAGTTTACCGGCCAGAATTTTAAGAAATGTTGATTTGCCGGCTCCATTGGCTCCAATCAGTCCATAACAATTGCCTTCTGTGAATTTAATATTGACATCCTCGAACAGAGCCTTTTTTCCAAGGCGGAGGGTTACATTATTTGCACTAATCATAATCTATGTCCTTTCTTTTCAGTGGTCTCTTTTGTTATTTTACATATTTCTAAAGAAAAAGCAAGTAATAAAAGCAGAAAGGAAGAAATTTTGGAAAAATCCTGTTATAATAAAAAAGATATTTAGAAAACGATGTAGGTTTTCTGATTGAAATAGAAAGGAATTGAAAGAATGAACCTTATTAATATCGAACATATCAATAAAATATATGGAGAAAAAGTTATTTTTGATGATGTATCTTACGGAATTCATCAGGGAGATAAGATCGGGATTATTGGGATTAACGGGACAGGAAAAACAACCCTTTTAAAAATCATTGCCGGATTGGAAGAAACAGATGAAGGGCAGGTAATCCGGCAAAATGGACTTAGAATGACCTATCTTCCTCAACATCCTGCGTTTCCGAAAGACGAGGATGTGCTTTCTTATGTAACAGCAGGAAAAAACGGACAGGACTGGGCAACAGAAAGTGAAGCAAAAACAGTGCTGAACCGTCTTGGTATTTCAGACTACAGAGCGTCATTAGAACATATGTCCGGAGGAGAGAAAAAAAGAGCAGCCCTTGCCAGAGTTTTAGTGAATCCAACCGATGTGCTGATTTTGGATGAGCCTACCAACCATCTGGATAACGAGATGGCTTCCTGGCTGGAAGAATACTTAAATCAGTTTAAAGGAGTTGTTATTATGGTAACTCATGACCGGTATTTTCTGGATCGGGTCACTAATCTGATTCTGGAAATCAGCCATGGAAAATTATACAGTTATCGAACCAATTACTCTGGTTTTCTGGAAATGAAGGTGCAAAGAGAAGAGATGGAGATGGCTTCGGAACGAAAGCGGAAAAGTATTTTAAGGATGGAAATGGAGTGGGCAAAACGGGGCTGCCGGGCCAGAACGACCAAGCAGAAAGCCAGACTTATTCGGTTGGAAGCATTAAAAAAAGGACAGGTCCCGGTAAGAGATGCTGCCATTGAACTGGATTCTGTCGAAACCAGAATGGGCAAAAAGACGTTGGAACTTCATCATATCTCAAAAAGCTATGGAGAAAAGAAGCTGATTGAAGATTTTGATTATATCGTATTAAAAAATCAAAGACTGGGAATCATTGGCCCCAATGGATGTGGAAAATCTACACTGTTAAAAATAATGGCTGGATTGGTGGAACCGGATTGCGGAAGTGTAGAAATCGGGGAAACGGTAAAAATCGGTTACTTTGCCCAGGAAGTCCCGGATATGGATAGCAGCGAACGGGTCATTGATTACGTGAGGAATATTGCAGATTATGTGCCGACCAGAGAGGGGAGAATCTCAGTATCCCAGATGTTGGAGCGATTTTTATTTACTCCGGATATGCAGTATGCACCGATAGGCAAACTTTCAGGAGGAGAGAAAAAGCGGCTTTATCTGCTTAGTATATTAATTTCTGCACCTAACTGCCTGATCCTGGATGAGATAACCAATGACATTGACATTCCAACCCTGACCATTTTAGAAGATTATCTGGATTCTTTTTCCGGAATTGTCATTATGGTTTCCCACGATCGAT
>JALEPU010000140.1 GCA_022766905.1 Lachnospiraceae bacterium | reverse complement strand
GATTTCGCGCAGGAAATTCACAAAAGAGCGTTCCTCAGCGAGAGCGCCCGGTCATGTATTTATGCGGGTGTAGTTCAATGGTAGAACACTAGCCTTCCAAGCTAGATACGTGGGTTCGATTCCCATCACCCGCTCTTTTGTTGCCTTTATTTGAAAATTTACAATCCTTTGTCTTCAATAAAAATTTGAAGCAAAGGATTTTTTCTTATGTGAAAAAGATAAAAAGAGAACACAAATCTTGTGACCCTCCCTTGTGAAAAAAGGTGTTGCTCATATTTTTCACAGATTATTTTCTTGCCTTTCTAAATAAAACCATATATACTATGTTCTAATAATAAAAACAGGAGGGCAGATATGAAGTACTTACTTGTGATTGATATGCAAAATGACTTTATTACAGGAAGTCTTGGGACAAAAGAAGCAGAGCAGATTGTAGATGGGGTTTGCAAAAAAATAGAAGCATGTAAAAAAGAAGGATATCATATTCTTGCAACAAGGGATACTCATTTTGAAAATGAGGATTCTGAAGAATCCCGGAGATATTTTTCAACCCAGGAAGGAAAAAAACTGCCGGTTCTTCATTGTGTAAAAGGCACAAAAGGCTGGGAAATTGAAGAGCATGTTCAGGATAAACTGGGAGATGCCAGGATTTTTGATAAATTTACATTTGGTTCAGAAGAACTGGTTGCTTATATGAAAGAAAAAAAACCGGATGCGATTGAGTTAGTGGGCCTTTGTACAGATATCTGTGTTGTTTCCAATGCGATTATGTTAAAAGCCGCATTGCCTGAGATTCCAATACGTGTTTATAAGAATTGCTGTGCCGGCGTAACACCGAATAGCCATGAGGCTGCACTTATGACGATGTCAATGTGTCAGATTGAACTGATGGAAGAATAAAGATTCATAAAACAGGAGGATATTGATTTGCTAAAAAAATATTTGATGATTTTTCTCGTTTCAATGGTACCAATTGTTGAGCTTCGAGGTGCTATTCCAATTTCACAGGGGTTAGGATTACCTTTGCTTCAGTCCTATATCATTTGTATTATCGGAAATATGCTTCCTGTGCCGGTTATTTTTCTTTTTGCGAGAAAAGTATTGGAGTGGGGATGTGATAAACCGGTTATTGGAAGATTCTTTTCCTGGTGTATTGAAAAGGGAGAAAGAGGAGGAAGAAAACTGGAAGAAAAAGCAGGACGGGGACTTTATGTTGCCCTGTTGTTGTTTGTAGGAATTCCGCTTCCAGGAACAGGAGCCTGGACAGGAACTTTAGCTGCCAGTTTTTTGGATATGGATTATAAAAAAAGTGTTGTTGCTGTGCTGGGAGGCGTTTTACTGGCTGGTGTTATTATGGGCTGTGTCAGTGCCGGAGTATTTGGAATGATACGAGGATTATAAACAAATGATATAGATGACAGATTTGAAAAGTCAGGAATCTCAGATGTCAGAATGAAAGAAAAATGTTAGATTTTCTCTATTGACATCTGGGATTCTTTTTTATATACTAACTGTACTAATATTGATAGTACAGTTAGTTCGGTAACCAGATATCAGAAGAAATGATAGCATATAAATAGGAAGCCGATAGACAGAGAAAGGAGGTTGTTATGATTGTATTAGATTATAAAGACAGAAGACCGATTTATGAACAAATCGTAGACAAAATATCAGAGTTGATATTAAATGGCGTTTTAAAGCCCGATGAAAAGATGCCATCAGTAAGAAACCTAGCCATGGAGTTATCAATTAATCCCAATACGATACAAAGAGCTTACGGTGAATTGGAACGAAGGGGATTTTTATATTCGGTCAAGGGAAAAGGAAACTTTGTCAGTGATAATAAAGAATTGCTGGAAATCAGGCAGATTGAAATTATCAAAGACCTGTCTCGGCAGATACAACAGGCAAAAGAATACAGGATTCAGAAAGAAGAGATTTGCGAGATGGTAAATCAGATTTATGGAGGAGGGCAGGATAATGATAGAAATTCGTAATCTTACAAAAAAATATGACCGGATAACGGCAGTGGATCATGTTTCTTTTACAATCCGGGATCGTTCTATTTTTGGTCTGATTGGTACAAATGGTGCCGGAAAGAGTACTTTGCTTCGAATGGCGGCTGGAATTTTAAAACCGGATGAAGGAGAGATTCTTATAGACGAGATGCCTGTTTTTGAGAATCCAAAAGCGAAAGAATTGTTTACTTATATTTCAGATGAACCTTATTTTTTTGCAAATAGTACTCCTTGTGACATGAAAAAATATTATATGTCCATCTATCCGGATTTTGATAAAAAAAGATTTGAAGATTTTATGGTACGTTTTCAACTGGGACAGACAAGAAAAATCCAGACTTATTCGAAAGGAATGAAAAAACAGCTGGCTATTCTGCTGGCCATTTGTTCCAACACAAAATATATTTTCTTTGATGAAACCTTTGATGGACTGGATCCTGTAATGCGACAGGCAATCAAAGGGATTCTGGCAGGAGATATGGACGAACGAGGGCTGACTCCGGTAATTGCATCTCACAACCTTCGGGAACTGGAAGATATCTGTGATCATGTCGGTCTTCTTCATAAAGGAGGTATTCTTCTCTCGAAAGATCTGGAAGAAATGAAATGTAGTATCCATAAGATTCAATGTGTGATTCCGGAAAAATCAGAAGAATATCTGAAAGAAAGACTGGAGATTATGAACATGGAAAAGAGGGGTTCTTTGCTTACGATAACAGTAAAAGGAAATGTGGAAGAGATTGAAAATACAATCAAGAGTTTAAATCCGGTCTTTTATGAAGTGCTTCCATTGTCTTTGGAAGAAATATTTATTAGTGAAACGGAGGTGACAGGATATGACATCAAGAAACTCATTTTTTAATGGAATGAAAGAAAACAGAAAAAGAAGGACCTGGACGATCGTCTTATTTGTGTTCCTTTGTTTTTTACTCACCATTGCTTTTGAAATGTTGCTGGAAAATCTGACGTATCAGTACCAGACCCATGCAATGACATATTCAGAATTACAGAGACAGATTGTTGCCAATCTGGGAGGAAATGTGATCCCATATTATCTGATTTTAGCCGGAATTGGTGCGGCTCTTTTTGGTTTTCAGGGATTTGGATGGCTGATGGTGAAACAAAAGGTTGATTTTTATCATAGTCTCCCTGTTACCAGAACAAGAAGATTTTTTACGATTTATTTGAACGGAATTGTATTTTTTTATCTGCCATTTGCAATTCATACAGGTGTGGTTGCTTTACTTATAGGAATGAGAGGTCTTCTTACCTCCCTGGTTGTAAAAAATATTATGGTGAACCTTCTGGTTTATCTGCTTGCTTTTTTACTTCTTTATCACATTGTAATTGTGGCAGTCATGATGACCGGTAACTTGATTGTCTCTATTCTGGCTTCCGGAACATTTTTCCTGTATGTATCCGGAGTCCGCATTTTGATTGAATGGATGTTTTCCGACAGTTTTCGAACCTTTGCACCAAGCAAGACCAGGGTGTGCGGATGGCTAAGCTTTTTCTCCCCATGTGAGACACTGCTTAATTATATGCAGGCTATATTTTATGATAGTAGATTGATGACAAAATACCTGATGTGTCTGATTCTTCAAATTGGAATAGGTCTGGTCATTGGATTATGGCTGTATCGAATCAGACCTTCCGAACATGCAGGAAAGGCTTTGATTTTCAAAAAAACAGCAACACCGATTCGACTGCTCCTTGTCATTCCGCTGGCAATTGTAACGGGTTATTTCTTCTCTATGATGACCGGAATGAACGCAACGGCATGGCTCTATCTTGGCTGTTTCATCGGAGTATGCTTTTTCCATGGATTTATGGAAGTAATCTTTCATTTTAATATTAAGGCAGCTTTTCGGAAGAAGGGAGAACTTGTGGGAACGATAGCCGTCACTTTGCTGATTTTGAGTATATTCCGTTTTGATTTATTGCATTATGATGATTATCTTCCGGAAAAAGATCAGATTCATAGCATTTCTTATTCGATGGAATTGGAACAGGACAGTTATCATTTTGTAAATACTAGGATAAAAATAGGAGAGAAAGATGAAATAGACTTGAACAACAGTGGATTATTTCCGTTTTCTTTCCAGTTGAAAGCTTCGAAAACGGAAAAAATCGATCAGATTTATGAGGTGTTAAAAGCATATCAGT
>JALEPU010000138.1 GCA_022766905.1 Lachnospiraceae bacterium | reverse complement strand
TTCCTGCTGGGCGATAATTTCTACTCCTGCCCGGTTACTCCATTCCGTCAGCTGTTCGATGGCTGCCGCGCGGAAAGTATCTGCTGCCGCCAAAATGACTTTCTTTCCATCTGCTTTTAACTGGGATGCCAGTTTTCCTATGGAGGTAGTCTTTCCAACTCCATTGACACCTATCACGAGAACAACGGATGTCTGGTTTTCAAATTCGTAAGCTGTTTCACTGACTTTCATCTGTTCTTTGATAATATGAATCAACAGTTCCCGGCATTCCTCCGGTTCTTTGATTTTCTTCTCTTTTACCTGTTCTTTTAACTGGTCGATAATATTCATGGTTGTATCGATTCCAATATCACCCATAATGAGAATTTCTTCCAGTTCTTCATAAAAATCTTCATCAATACTGGAAAAACCGCTGAAAATAGAATCAATTCCTGCTGCAATGTTGTCTCTTGTTTTTTGCAGGCCGCTTACCAGTCGACTAAAAAAACCTTTTTTCTTTTCTTCCATCTGTCTCTCCTCCTGTTCACTCATCTACTTTTTATTTACTTAAGTCTTTTTCAATTAAATCTACGGATATCAACGTAGAAACGCCTTTTTCCTGCATCGTAATTCCGTAAAGCATATCTGCTGCCGTCATAGTACCTCTTCGGTGAGTAATAACAATAAACTGGGTATCTTTTGTCAGTTTTCTCAGATAAGAGGCATATCGGTCCACATTGGAATCATCCAAAGCTGCCTCAATTTCATCCAGCATACAAAACGGTGATGGTTTTAAATTCTGTATTGCAAAAAGCAGGGCAATTGCTGTTAATGCTTTTTCTCCACCGGATAATTGCATCATGTTCTGCAATTTTTTTCCCGGAGGCTGAGCAGTAATCCGGATTCCAGTCTCCAACAGATTGTCTTCTTCTATCAGCTCCAAAGTTCCTGTTCCGCCACCGAAAAGTTCCTGAAATACCTGGTGGAACATTTCGTTGATCTCTTTGAACTTCTGGGAAAACTGTTTTTTCATTGCCTCATCCAGCTCTTTGATAATATCTAAAAGTTTACTTTCCGCTTTCTGAATATCTGTATATTGTTCACTTAAAAAAGCGTGGCGACTTGTTACTTCATTATATTCTTCAATCGCCCCTACATTGACCGGTCCTAAACTGTTCATCTGTTTTTTCAGGTCGCTGATTTTTTCTTTCAGCTGGGAAAATGGAATCGGATCTTCTGTTTTTGTAAAATCTGCCGCTTTGGAAAGTGTCATTTCATAATTTTCCCACATATACTGCTTCAGATCTTCGATTTCCTGTTCCGCCTTGGTTAATCTGCCATTTAAGCGGTACTCTTCTTTATCCAGACCATTGATTTCCGCTGAAAGAGCTTCTCTCTTTTCAAAGAATTCTTTATTTCTTTTCAGATATTCTTCTTTTTCCTGAATCCTTTGCTCCTGTTCCTTCTGATTTTCTTTTTTTGCCTCCTGATAATGGATGATTTCTTTTCGCAGTTTCAGGATTTCATTGGAAAGAGCTTCCTGTTTTTCTTTCATTTCATAGGAATCCCGTTGTTCTCTTTCCAGTTCTTTTTGGGAAAGTGCAATTTCCTGCTCCAGTCTTTTTTTATTTTCTTCAAAAAAGGCTGCTTTTTGAGTCAGAGCGGTAAGGGCCATCGTAATCTCCATCATGGATTCCGATACTTTCGTCTGTTCGGCAGTTTCTTCCTCCCGTTTCCGGTGAAGCTGTTCTTCCGTTTTTGTCATTTCCTCCTGCGTAGACGCAAGAGCTGCCTGTTTTTTTCGGATTTCCGATTTATTCTTCTCAATCTCGCCAAGCTGAATCTGAATATCCTGTTTTTCTCTCTGCAAGGAAACCATCGTTCTTTCCTGTTCTTCCATTTGCTCTTTTAATCTGGATTCTTCCATAACACTTTGGTTTTCCAGGAGAAGCAGCTGCTGATTCCGGTCTTTTTTCTGATTTTCCTGTTCTTTTAACTCTTTTCCGGTTGTTTGATTTTTCAGCAAAGCATCTTTTACTTTTTCAATTTGCTCTTTTTCCGCTTCCATTCTACCTTTTAAGTCTTCCATTTCTCTTTGCCGGCCTAACAGATTGCTGGTATTTCGAAATGCACCACCGGTCATCGCACCGCCCGGACTTAGGGATTCTCCCTCCAGAGTAACAATACGAAATCCATACCCGTATTTTCTGGCCAGTGAAATGGCATGATCAATATGATCCAGTACCAGAATTCTTCCCAGAAGATGAGATACCAGTTTTTTATACTCAGGCTTTACGGTAACCAGATCACTGGCAAGACCAATGACTCCTTTTTCCGAAAGAGCCTCCTGTTTCTGGAAATAAGATTCCCGCATAGCACTAAGGGGAAGAAAGGTTGCCCTTCCATATCGATTTTCTTTCAGGTATCCTATCATTCTTTTGGCTGTTTCCTCTGTATCTGTCACAATATTTTGGATACTGCCTCCTAAGGCTGTCTCGATTGCAGTCTCATATTCTTTTTTTACTTTAATAATGTCTGCCACAACGCCATGAATTCCCGGAGTCTCTTTTTTCTTCTCCATCACTTTTCGGATACTGTTTCCATATCCATCATAGCGTTCTGCCATATTGCGAAGGGTTTCCAGCTTGGAACGGTCTCTTTGATACTGCTCATTTGCCTGCTGATACAGACGATTCAATTTTTGTCCTTCTTCCTGATTTTCCTTCATTTTCCGGGACAAAACAGCTAATTCCGCTCTGACCTGTTCCAGCTCAATTTTCGTTCTTTTTCCTTCTTCTTCATTGTCCAGATAATCATCCTGTAACCGCTCTAATTGGCCTGCTGCTTCAAGACTTTTCTGGGAAATCTGACTGGTACGGAAATGAAGCTGTTCTTCCATGACCTCATATCGATTCAGGCTGACTTTTTTCCCTGCAAATTCTCCTAAGAGACTCTGAGTTTTGGTCTGATGATCAGAAATTTCCTGATTAATCTTTCTGATTCGCTCCTGAATCAATAAAAGTGCAGTTTCCTCTTCTGCTTTTCTTTCTTTTAATTCTTCTTCTTCCTGATCGAGACCTTCCCTTTCTAAAAGAAGATTGGCTCGTTCTTCTTCCTTATTCTGAATCGTCGACAATAATCTCTCTTCATTGGATTTTTTATGAGATTCATTGACTTTTGCCGTATGAATCTGTTCTTCGAGAACCTGAATCTGGCCTTCTGCTTTTTCCGCAGCAAGACTGTTTTCATGAATCTGTTCCGTCTGATCATGGATGGCTTTTTCCAGTTCTTCAATTCGGTCTTCGATACGTTCATATTCTTTTTTTGTCTCCTCATAGAGACGGTTCTTCTCTTCCAAATCTGATTTTACGATCTGAAGTTTGCCATTCAGGCCTTCTACAGCCGTTTTTAACTGTCCGTTCCAATAGATAAAATGTCTCGCCTCAGCACTTTTTAATTCGTCCCGCAAAGATAAATATTCTTTTGCAGTTTTGGACTGTCTGGATAATGGACCAAGCTGTCTTGATAGCTCATTTAAAATATCTGTCACCCGTTCCAGATTCTGTCTTTCTGCTTCCAGCGCTTTCTGTGTCGCTTCTTTATTTTTTTTATATTTGACAATACCGGCCGCCTCATCAAACAGTTCCCGCCGATCTTCCGGTTTCCCACTTAAGACCTTCTCAATTTGTCCCTGGCCGATAATCGAATATCCTTCTTTTCCGATTCCCGTATCCATAAAAAGTTCTACAATATCTCTTCTTCGGCATTGTGAGCCATTTAGAATATATTCACTTTCTCCGGAGCGGTACACCCGTCTTGCCACTGTTACTTCTTCATAATCCACCGGCAATTTTTTGTCCTTATTATCAAAGGTAATCGCCACATATGCGGAACCTACAGGTTTTCGATTCTCAGTACCGGAAAAAATAACGTCTTCCATCTTTGCACCGCGAAGCTGGCGGGCACTCTGTTCTCCCAGTACCCATCTTACTGCGTCTGCAACGTTACTCTTTCCGCTGCCGTTAGGTCCTACAATTCCTGTAATTCCATTTTGAAATTCAAAAATAATCTTATTGGCAAAGGATTTAAATCCATATATTTCAATACTCTTTAAATACATTGATAAACCTACTTGTTCTTTCGTAATAAGATTGTTTTATAAGCGGCCATCTGCTCTGCTGCCTTTTTCGTCTTTCCTACTCCGGTAGCAACAGGTTCATCTCCAATCCAGGTTTCTACCGTAAATTCTTTGCAATGGTCCGGTCCGTCTTCTTTTACCAGATGATAAGACAGTTTCTGTTTGGTCTCTGCCTGAACCATTTCCTGCAAAATTGTCTTGGCATCATAAAACAGGGTTTTGTCTTCCACATCCTGAAGCAGATAGGTTTGAATAAAGGTTCTGGCCTGTTCCATGCCGCCGTCCAGAAAAATAGCCCCGATCAGTGCTTCAAAAGCATCGGATAAAATAGAATCCCGATCTCTTCCTCCTGTCAAATGTTCCCCTTTACTAAGAAGAAGAAATTTGCCGAGATAAATGTCTCTGGCACAAAGGGAAAGTGTCCTCTCACATACCAGACTGGATCGGATCTTCGTAAGCTCTCCTTCATCTTTTTCCGGATAAGTATGATAAAGATACTCACTTACACATAATTCCAGCACAGCATCTCCCAGATACTCCAGTCTTTCGTTGTTTTCTTTTTTATGCGCTTTATTCTCATTGGAGTATGAACTGTGAGTCAGGGCCAGATTGAGATATTTTTTATTCTGAAAATGATAACCAATCTGATCCTCCAACTCTTTTTTATTGGGCTGTATCATTATAATCCCCTTTCTGTTGTTTCTGGTTGTTTTCCTGCAGCAAAACGCACTCAGGCATTTTGCTCCGGGAATAACTGTTCTTTGATTTTTTCATTGACGCCTTCTTCACTAAACTGAACACACTGGAAAATCGCATTTTTAATTTCCTTGGAGGTAGCACTTCCATGAGTTTTTACAACCAGTCCCTTCAGTCCAAGTAAAGGAGCTCCGCCATATTCGGTTGCATCAAATGCTTTTAATGTCTGTTTTAAAGCCGGTTTGATCATAAGGGCACCCAGTTTACTTCTGGTCGTTGACATCAGGCCTTCTTTGATTACACCGATTAATGTTTTGGAAAGTCCTTCTGCATGTTTTAAAATAACGTTTCCAACAAATGCTTCGCAGACAATGACATCTGCCTTTCCGGTATGAACCTCATCACCTTCGATGCTGCCAATAAAATTAATCTCTTTGCACTCTTTTAAGAGCGGGTAGGTTTCTTTTACCAGGGCATTGCCTTTTGCTTCCTCTGCTCCAACGTTTACAATGGCAACTTTTGGATTTTCAATTCCTACAATATGTTTCATATAAATGGAACCCATCTTTGCAAACTGAACCAGATGATGGGATTTGGCATCCACATTGGCGCCACAGTCAATTAACAAAGAAACTCCCTTTGTGGTTGGAATCAATGGTGCAAGAGGTGCTCTTTCCACACCTTTGATTTTTCCGACCAAAACCTGGCCGCCTACTAAAACGGCTCCTGAACTTCCACTGGAAATAAAAGCATCTGCTTCCTGATTTTTTACCATCTTGAGGGCAACGACCATAGAAGAATCCTTTTTTCTTCGAATGGCATCTACCGGTGATTCATTGCAGCTGATTTCTTCTGTCGTAGGGACAATCGAAATCTGGTCTTTCTTATATTCATATTGGGCAAGTTCTGCTTCAATCTGAGCCTGATTTCCGGTTAAAATCATCTTAATATTTTCCCTTTCATTCACTGCAAGTACGGCAGCTTTTACCGGCTCAGCAGGAGCAAAGTCACCACCCATCGCATCCATTGCAATTCTAATTGTCTGACTCATGATTTCCTCCTGTTCTTTCTTATTTCCATTTGTCCATGGCTCATTCTATATTACTACGAAAAAATCCATCCGTCAAATGAGGAATCCGATGCAGATTTGAAATAACGCGCTTCGTTTTTGCCTCCTCGCCTGCGCCTCTTCGCGAAAGCTCCTGACGCATAACGGGGCAAATCTGCAACATATATGCTGTAGATTGCCCCGTTAGCACTTATTTTCATCTGTCCTTCGGACAGATTTTGATGGTTCTTTTAAAATAAACTTATGAAAACTGCTTTACGTTACGTACGTCCGGCGATCAATTTTTATTCTTTCATAAACTCCGGAATATCTTCTTCTGCCAGATTATATTCTACCTGACTGACTACTCCTGTTTCTTTATTCTTAACCATAATATCTATCCGATAGTTATAGTTTTTCGAATTTAATGTGTCATAAATCATATATTCATTTGGTACCAGGTATGGAAGGATTTCTTCCTGTTGTTTTTCGGTCAGTTCTACTTCATACTTGCCATTCCAGAAGCTGCTTTCATCTTCTGTACCGATCAGATTTACTAATTGCATTCCCAGGATTTCATATTGATCATTCGGGAAAATCATATCAATTCCTTTTGACTGTAGATATCCGATTGTTTGAAGATCAGAGTCTATTACCGTAACCTGGACCATTCCTTTTCCTTCTGTTTCTGTTTTACTTGTGTGAAATTGAAGAGATCCGATTCCTTTTTGATTCATGCATTGTTCAAAGGTCCTTTTTTGGACATCGCTTTGATAAACCTGAAGGAGTTTTATCATTTCTTCCTTCGTCAGGGAAACGGTTTGATTGAAAAACGGTGTCACACAGCTTACTTCCCGAACTCTGTTTCCATTCCACCAAAGAATTGGATAAATTGTCTTTTTTCCTTGTTCGGATTCATAAACAGGAGCAAACTCTTTTTCCAGAAATTCTTTGTTCATTGGATACTGACGGTAAACCTTTTTTCCATTTTGTAATTCATAGCAGATCAGAAGATTTTTTCCTGATTCCTCCGTCTTATTGCCGGACTGAGACTGATAT
>JALEPU010000120.1 GCA_022766905.1 Lachnospiraceae bacterium | reverse complement strand
CGTTTACAGGCTGTTTCAATCTTTCTTGATGAATAAATATTTTGTGAATAAGCATAGGTCAGGATCTTGAACATGGTCTTTGGGTCCACTGCCGGATTTCTGCCTTTGGCAGAGTAAGCCTGATACAGCAAGCTGTAGTCTAAATCCTCCAATTCGTGGCTCAGCAGTCGAACAGAATCATCATCAGGAACCAAACCTTCCAAATTTAATGGCAAAACCAGTTGATAAGGCTCGCCGAATTCGGTATAATTTTTATGGTATTTTAATTTACTAGGCATATCTTATTATACCATAGATGGCAGGTTCTTCGGAGCCTGCTTTTCTATTTTTAGACATAAAAATGGAGCCATTGCTCCATAGATGATTATTCATCTATTTTGCAACGGCCCCTTATTTTCTCCTTGACCAATATACCGGTATATTATATAATTATCTTATGGTATACCGGTATATCGGTTGAACGGACAGAGTATAAGAATGGAGTGATTTGTATGGGAAAAGCTGGATTTATCGGACTGGGCATTATGGGCAAGCCTATGGCAAAGAATTTGTTAAAAGGCGGAGTAGACCTGATGGTATGGGATTTGAATCAGGCCGCAGTGGAAGAAGTGAAAGAAGCGGGAGCGTCTGTGGGAACTTATGAAGAGATTGGAGCACAGTGTGATGTGGTATTTCTGATTTTGCCAAACGGTGATATTTCAAAAGAAGTGCTGTTTGGTGAGAAAGGAGTTGCTTCTACGCTGACAGCCGGAAAAGTTGTTTGTGATATGAGTTCTGTTACCCCCGTTGAGTCGAAAGAGTGTTATGAAGGACTAAAGAAAATCGGGGTTGGATTTGTGGATTCTCCTGTATCAGGCGGAGAACCGGGTGCAATCAATGGAACGCTGGCATTTATGGCCGGTGGAGATGAGAAAGATTTCAATGCATTAATGCCTTATTTTGATATTATGGGTTCTTCCGCAGTTCTGATTGGCGGAAGCGGAAGCGGATCTGTTACCAAACTGGCGAACCAGATCATTGTAAATAATACCATTGCTATCGTATCAGAAGCGTTTGTTCTTGCTTCCAAAGCAGGGGCAGATCCAATGAAGGTATATCATGCAATCCGGGGCGGCCTGGCAGGAAGTGCAGTGCTTGATGCAAAGATTCCGATGATCGTGGAGCGTAATTTTGTGCCCGGAGGTAAGATTTCCATTAATCACAAGGATATTAAGAATGTAGTAAACACAGCCCATTCTTTGGATGTTCCGATTCCGTATTCCGCTCAGCTTTATGAGATTTTGCAGACTCTTAAGATCCATGGGCATATGAATGACGACCATGGCGGAATTGTACAGTATTTCGAGGCTTTAGCTGATGTACAGGTGAAGAAGGTAGAAGAATAGGAGGGCTTAATCATGGCATTAAAGATGGATGTGCTGGATACCTATCAGCCGATTGACGAAGCTCTTGCTGATACACTTCTGGCAGAGGAGATTGAGAAAAATAATAAAAAAATAGTTGTTCTGGATGATGATCCTACAGGAGTTCAGACCGTACATGACATTTCCGTATACACGAACTGGACAAAGGATAGCATTGCAGAAGGATTTGCAGAAGAGAACAAACTGTTTTATGTTCTGACCAATTCCAGAGGCTTTACCAGTGCACAGACGGAGAAAGCACATAAAGAGATTGCGAAAGTTGTTGATGAAGTTTCTAAGGAAACAGGAAAAGAATACATATTTATCAGTAGAAGTGACTCAACCTTAAGAGGTCATTATCCGCTGGAAACCATGCTTTTAAAAGAGGAATATGAGAAAAATACCGGAAAGAAAATAGATGGAGAGATTTTGTGTCCGTTTTTTAAAGAAGGTGGACGTTACACCATCGGTGATGTTCATTATGTTAAATACGGAGATGATTTAATTCCGGCTGCTGAGACAGAATTTGCCAAAGATAAGACGTTTGGTTATACATCTTCTAACATGAAAGAGTACGTAGAAGAGAAGACAAAGGGGGCTTATAAAGCCGAAGATGTGACAGCGATTTCTCTGGAAGATATTCATGCAATGAATCTGGATAAGATAGAAGAGCAGTTAATGGCAGTGGAAAACTTTAATAAGATTATTGTCAATGCAATCGATTATGCAGATATCAAAGTTTTCTGTATTGCCCTTTACAGAGCTATGGCAAAAGGGAAAGTATTTATGTTCCGGACGGCAGCAGCGATTGTAAAAGTGATGGGAGGAGTTTCTTCGATTCCGCTTCTTACCAGAGAACAGATGGTAGTGAAGGAGACAGAGAATGGCGGAATTATCGTAGTTGGTTCTCATACAGAAAAGACAACCAAACAGGTTGAGATGTTAAAAGAGAACAAACAGATCGAATTTGTGGAATTGGATGCAACTTTAGTAAAAGACGAAGAAGCTTTTGAAAAAGAAGTGGAACGGTGCCTTTCTTTGGAAGAATCTTATCTTGCTGCCGGAAAGACCGTATGCGTGTATACGACGAGAGCGTTAATTACGGCTGATACCGGGGATAAAGAGGATGATCTTCGTCTGGCAGTTAAAATTTCTGATGCAGTACAATCTTTAGTAGGACGGCTTACGATTGTACCAAGTTTTGTCATTGCAAAAGGTGGAATTACTTCTTCTGATGTGGGTACGAAAGCATTGGCAGTACAAAAAGCCAATGTTTTAGGCCAGATCAAACCGGGGATTCCGGTATGGCAGACAGGGGAAGAAAGTAAGTTTCCACTTACCCCATATGTGATTTTCCCCGGTAATGTGGGAGAAGTCAGCACCCTGAAAGAGGCGGTGGAAGTGTTGATGAAATAGGGATTTGTAAGAATATATGCCGGAATTTTGAAATGGTAGCAGCCTAAAAAGGTTCCGGCATCATAATAAAAGGGCTTTCATTTTTCTATTGTGAAGGAGGAACGATTATGTTTATGTTTTTATCTCACCCATTAGATCCGGACGGATATGCATGGCCGGGCGAACCTGTTGTTAAAGTAAGACAGTGCACAGATGTTTCTGATGACTGCCCATTCTGCAGTTTTGTATCAGAACTTCCGAACCATTGCGGAACCCATATGGATGCGCCAAGACATTTTGTAAAAGATGGTCTTAGTATTAATGAACTGCCGATTGAGTATTTCTGTCATACAGAAGTAGCTCTTTTGGATATCCCGAAAGGACCGGCAGAAGGAATCTACAAAGAAGATCTGGAACCATTTGCAGATACGTTAGCAAAGGTATCCTTTGCATTGATTCGTACCGGCATGGAGCAGTACAGAGACACAGACCAGAACCTGTATCAGAATGAAGGAGCATACATTGCACCAAGTGCAGGACGCTATTTATCAGAAGAATTCCCAAATCTGAAAGGAATTGGTATGGACTTTTTAGCAATCGGTTCTGCATCTTCCAAGTGTCCGGATGGAGAACTGCCGCCTGACTGCCATAGAAATATTCTGGGATATTACACAGGCAAATTTGTAACCGGTGTAGAAGATATGCATCTTTCTGACATTCCAAAGGGAGCAAAGATTACAAGATTTTTCAATGCCCCATTGTTGATCAAAGGATTGGATTCCAGCCAGGTTGTTTGTATTGCAGAGATTGAAGAATAGAATGGTAATGTGAGCATAAAAAAAGAGGTGCGGCCGATTTGGCTGCGCCTCTTTGGTTGTCTATCTGTACTTTTCGCGTATAAAAGTCAAAGTATTCGTTAAAGATCGTTGTCTAAAAGTTCCAGATTGATATTCTGGGCCACCATGAGATGGTGCTCCATCAGCCGTTCCAGACTTTGCATATTATGTTCCTGTATGGTTTCAAGAATCAATTCATGTTCTTCGATGGTTTCGTCCATTCGGCCTTCTCTGGAAAAAGAGGTAACATTCTGCCAGAAAATGCGGTACATGAAGCGACGGTAGATTTCCAGCATCGATTCATTGCCTACGTATTGGACTGCACTTCTGTGAAATTCATAGTCTTTTCTGGCAAAGTCTTCGTTGGAATGGGTTGTCTGGACGATCTCTTTTTGCATTTTTACTTTACCTTGCAGTTTTTTGAAATAGGCCTGCCCATTCTGTGTATCAAATCCTTTGGAGAGCTGTTTGAAGCAGTAGACTTCAATGGCACTGCGAAGCTGGTAAGTCTCGATAATATCATCGGCGGTCATTTTGTGGATGATAAATCCTTTGCTGGGAAGTAAGTCTACATAGCGTTCCTGTTCCAGACGAAGAACGGCATCCCGAAAAGGAGTTCTTGAAATTCCCATTTTCTGAGCCATCTGGTTCAGGGAGTAAATTACATTTTCCTCTAATTCCCCTTTTTTAATCATTTCAATTAAATAGTTATACGCCTGCATTTGAAGCAATTGAGTCTCTTTCATAATCTCTACCTCGAAAAATGTCAATTTTATAATCCTCTTTCTCATCTTATCACAAATGGAAAAGAATGCAATACTGTATGGTAAAGGTTTTTTTGACAGGGATTACAGGTTGCATTCTAATTGGATGGCGGTTAAAATAAAAGATAAAAAGAACACAGAAAGGAGCAAAAAATGGTTTCTGTATACGAAAAATTAACAAATGCATATAATGATATAAAAGAGAGGATTCCTTTTTTGCCAAAGGTTGGTTTGGTACTGGGTTCCGGACTTGGAGATTATGGTGATACTGTGGAAGTGGAAGGAATCATTCCTTATGAAGAGATTCCGGGATTTCCAAAATCTACGGTTCAGGGTCATAAAGGAAGATTTTTGTTTGCACATGTAGAAGGAACTCCTGTTGTGATGATGCAGGGAAGAGTACATTATTATGAAGGATATTCTATTCAGGATGTGGTAATGCCGATTCGTCTGATGAAGCTGATGGGAGCAGATACCTTATTCCTTACTAATGCTGCAGGAGGAATGGGAGAAGGATTTGGGGCCGGTGATTTTATGATGATTACCGATCATATCAGTCTTACCGTTCCATCTCCGTTAATTGGACCTAATATAGAAGAACTGGGCCTGCGCTTTCCGGATATGAGCCAGGTTTATGATAAAGATTTACAGGATGTCATTCGAAATGCAGCGAAAGAACTGGAAATTCCTTTAAAAGAAGGTGTTTATATCCAACTTTCCGGTCCTCAGTTTGAGACTCCTGCGGAGGTTCGCATGGCAAAAATTCTTGGGGCAGATGCAGTTGGCATGAGTACGGTATGTGAGGCGATTGCGGCGAATCATATGGGTATGAAGATTTGCGGCATTTCCTGCATTTCCAATCTTGCCTGCGGTATTACAGATGCACCTCTTTCTCACGAAGAAGTGCAGGAGGTTGCAGACCGGGTAGCACCTGATTTTAAGCGGCTTGTGACCAAAGTGCTGAAGGAAATCGGATAAAAGATCGGGAAAAGAATCCATGAAAAATTAACAGGATTTTTTGACCAATTCCAGCTCCATGTAGCACAATTCGAAAAATCAGTTGAATCCAATGCAAATCTTTGTTACACTAGAGTAATAGCGATTATGCAAAGATGGAAAATAATCTGAAAAAGGAGATTTATAGATGGGTAAGTATTTCGGTACAGATGGATTTCGGGGAGAGGCAAATGTAGTTCTTACCGTAGAACATGCGTATAAAGTTGGAAGATTTTTAGGATGGTATTATGGCCAGGATCACAAGGCAAAGATCGTGATTGGAAAAGATACAAGAAGAAGCAGCTATATGTTTGAGTATTCTTTGGTTGCAGGACTGACTGCATCAGGAGCAGATGCATATCTTTTGCATGTTACCACGACACCAAGTGTTTCCTATGTGGTACGAACAGAAGACTTTGACTGTGGTATTATGATTTCTGCCAGCCATAATCCATTTTATGATAATGGGATTAAAGTCATTAACGGAAAAGGGGAAAAACTTGAGGCAGAAGTAGAAACGAAGATCGAGGCTTACATTGATGGTATCTGGGGGGAAATCCCATTTGCAGTAAAAGAAAACATTGGTCGGACCGTAGATTATGTAATGGGAAGAAATCGTTACATCGGCTATCTGATTTCTCTTGCAACCCGTTCTTTTAAAGGGGTAAGAGTTGGTCTTGACTGTTCAAACGGAAGCTCTTCTTCCATTGCAAAGAACGTGTTTGATGCTCTGGGAGCGAAAACTTACGTGATTAATAATGAACCGGATGGTACCAATATCAATACTAATTGCGGTTCTACTCATATCAATGTGTTAAAAGATTTTGTTCTGGAGAAAGGTCTGGATGTAGGATTTGCATATGACGGTGATGCAGACCGCTGTATTGCAATCGACCATACCGGACGAATTATTGATGGAGATTTGATCCTTTATGTCTGTGGATGCTATATGAAGGAGACCGGAACGTTAAAGAATAACACAGTTGTTACGACAGTTATGTCTAATCTGGGACTTTATAAAGCATTTGATAAAGCCGGCATTCATTATGAAAAGACTGCAGTTGGGGATAAGTATGTCTATGAGAACATGGTGACCAACAATCATTGTCTGGGCGGAGAACAGTCCGGCCATATTATTTTCAGCAAACATGCATCAACAGGAGATGGTATTTTAACTTCTCTGAAACTGATGGAAGTAATGATGGAAAAGAAAGAGACTTTACACCGACTGGCTGAGCCGGTTACCATTTATCCGCAGGTTCTTAAGAATGTAAAAGTAAAGAGCAAGTCAGAGGCACAGGCAGATGAAGATGTGCAAAGCGCAGTAGAAAAAGTTGCAAAGGAACTGGGAAAAGATGGAAGGATTCTCGTTCGTGAGAGTGGAACAGAGCCACTGATCCGTGTTATGGTAGAGGCTGCAAGTGATGAAATCTGTGAACAATATGCAGACCAGGTGGTCGCTGTTTTAGAACAGAAAGGACATGTGGCCAAATAGAGAAAAGGATTCTTTGCGAAAGCAGCAGAAGGAATCCGGACGTATAAGGGTGAAACAAGATGAAGACAGAACTGATTCAGATAAAGGAAGAGGATTTACAGACAACAAAAGGACAACGGAAGCTGGATGCGGCAGCCGCTCTTTTACAAAAAGGGGAAGTAGTTGCATTTCCAACAGAGACCGTATATGGTCTGGGAGCGGATGGCATGCATGCCGAATCTTCCAAAAAGATTTATGAAGCAAAAGGGAGACCTTCTGATAATCCGCTGATTCTTCATATTGCCGAATTTGAACAACTCTCCGGGATTGCCTGTGACATTTCAGACAATGCGTGGAAGATTATGAAAGCGTTCTGGCCGGGCCCTATGACGATTATTTTAAAGAAGAAACCGGAAGTGCCAAAAGAGACAACGGGAGGACTGGATACGGTTGCGATTCGGATGCCGAATCATCCGGTGGCAAGGGAACTGATTTTAAAAGCCAATCTTCCGATTGCAGCGCCCAGTGCCAACCGTTCCGGAAGGCCCAGTCCCACTTTGGCAAGGCACGTTATGGAAGATATGAACGGACGAATCCCAATGATTCTGGATGGAGGAAAAGTTGGAATCGGGATTGAGTCAACCATTATTGATATGACGGGAGAAAACCCTGTAATTTTAAGACCTGGTTACATTACACCTGAGATGATAGATCAGGTCGTAGCAGGTGTGTCCATTGATCCGGCCATATTAGGCGGCCCCATGGCTGCCAATTTAAAACCAAAGGCACCGGGAATGAAATACCGGCATTATGCCCCGTCCGGGGATATGACCTTGGTAGAAGGAGAACCGGAGAAAGTGATTTCAAAAATAAATGCTCTGGCATCTGAAAAAAGAGAGGAAGGATATCGGGTCGGTATTATTGGAACCGATGAGAATATTTTGGCCTATCAGGCAGATGTGATTATCAGCATGGGAAGTCGTAAAGATCCAGAAAATATTGCAGCAAATCTTTACGGGACACTTCGGGAAATGGATGAACGGGGGGTTCAGTTCATTTTCAGTGAAAGTGTAGGAGAAGAAAAATTCTATGGGGCAATCAGAAATCGCATTTTGAAGGCAGCAGGGTATCAGGTATTAAAGGTATAGGAGGAAACTATATGAGTCATTATAAGAACATCATCATAGTTGGGACCAATAATACGAGCAGAAGTTTTATGGCAGAGGTGATCTTACATCAATTATGTATGGAACATCAGTTAGATGACGTGGAAGTCGTATCCAGAGGATTGGTTGTACTATTTCCGGAACCGGTTCACCCAAAAGCAGCTGATGTGGTCAGAGAAGCAGGATATGCAATCCGGGATTTTCAGGCTAGTAAGCTTACCGCAGAGGATGTGGAATGGGCAGATCTGATTTTGACCATTACGTCGGATGAGAGAGAAAAAGTACGAAAAGAATTTGAAGAAGAACTGAAAAATGGTACGGAAGTTGCCACTTTAAGTGAATTTGCCAGCGAACAGATTGGAATTCCGGATCCTTATGGAAAAGAACTGGAAGATTATGAGCACAGTTTTATTACCATGAAGCGGATGCTGGAAAAATGCTTTGATGAGAAGATTGCCAAATAAGAAAGGAAAGGCAGTAAGATGTTTGATCCGAAAGTAATCAGGACGCTGGCGTTGATTTCCCAGCTTGGAATCAGTATGCTGGTGCCGATTTTTTTGATGGTTTGGTTAGGTTCCTGGGTGGATGGGAAGTTTTCAACTCATTTTTTTCCCTTATTTCTACTTCTGGGAATTGGCGGAGGATTTCGATCCGTTTACACCATAATCCGTCAGGCATATAAAGATGATCATTGCAAGGAGAATGAAAATGAAAAGAAGAGCTAATGGGGGATTTGAAACTTTTGTAGATCTGTTCATTGGTATTATCATATATTTTATCATTTTTGAGATAATAGGACTTATTTTTGTGGAAAACCGGTTATCCTATAGCATAGGGTTACTGCTGGGTTCAGGTGTGGCAGCCTTTATGGCATGGCATATGTTTATCAGTCTGGACGATGCCTTGGATCTTGCCCAGGAGGATGCAGTAAAATATATTCGCAAAAGAAGTCTGCTTCGGTGGTTAGTTATGTTAGCTGCGGCTTTTTTAGGCATTAAACTGCAGACAATCAGTTTCCCGGCAGTTATTATCGGGATTCTGGGTCTGAAGATTGCAGCATTTTGCCAGCCGCTTACTAATTCACATATAACTAAAAAAATAAAAAAGGAAGGAAGGTGAATCCATGGGAATGCAAGTAACTGGCCTTGCACCGATTTTTCTGTCCGGTCAGGATGTCAGTGAGGAATTCATGATACACAGCTATTATGATTATAGCTTTTTCGGTCATCCGGTATCCATATGTACCACACATGTGACTACGATTATCGTAATGGTGTTTATTCTGATTCTGGCTTTGATTGCAAGACACTTTGTCTTAAAAGGCGATCCGGACAATCCAAGTGGAATTCAGAATGCAGTGGAAATGCTGATTGAATTTCTGGATGGTATGGTAGATAACAGCATGGGAAAACATGGAAGAAAATATGCCAATTATATTCTTACGTTGATGATTTTTATTTTCTTTTCCAATATTTCCGGTCTGTTTGGGTTAAGGCCGCCAACTGCGGACTATGCGGTTACTTTGGGATTGGCTCTGATTACCTTTGTTTTGATACAGTATGCAAATATCAAATACAATAAGGTGGGAGCATTTACCGGGCTTTTCAAGCCTCTGCCTATTTTATTTCCGATCAACCTGATTGGAGAGTTTGCAACTCCTTTGTCTATGTCGCTCCGTCTTTTTGGTAATATGCTTGCCGGAACGATCATGCTGGGACTTTATTATGGCCTTTTGCCATGGATTGCAAAATTAGGAATTCCTGTGGCTTTACATGGGTATCTGGACTTATTCTCCGGAGTCATCCAGACCTATGTATTTTGTATGTTGACGATGGTATTTATCACAGATAAGATGAATGATTAAGAAACTGTGAAAAACCGAACAATTTTTCTAAGGAGGAACAGAAATTATGAGTAATATTACAAACGAAGGTTTAATTTTAGCTTGCTCTGCAATTGGTGCCGGTCTGGCTATGATCGCTGGTATCGGACCTGGTGTTGGACAGGGTGTGGCAGCAGGACATGGTGCATCTGCTGTTGGACGTAACCCCGGCGCAAAAGGAGATATTACCTCTACGATGTTATTAGGACAGGCCGTAGCAGAGACAACAGGTCTTTATGGTCTGGTTATTGCCCTGATTCTGTTATACGCAAACCCACTGTTAGGCAAACTGTAAAACGTGTGTGTAGGCGAAGAATAACAGAAAGGAGGCGCAGACGTGTTTTTAGCAGCAGATGGCAGAATATTCGGTCTGGACTGGCAGCTTTTATCCGGAATGACCTTTCAGATCATTGCGATTTTGCTCCTTTTTATTCTTCTTTCCTATATTCTTTATGAACCGGTCAGAAAGATTTTAAATGATCGTAAGGAAAGAGTGGCGAAGGAAGTATCCGACGCAAAAAAAGACAGAATAGAGGCTGATCAGTATAAGGCTGAATATGAAGCAAAACTGAAAAACATAGACAAAGAAGCCGACTTGATTTTAAGTGAAGCCCGCCAAAAAGCCCTTGCCCGGGAAAATGAAATCGTAGCGGATGCGAGAGCAGAGGCACAAAGAATCATTGCCCATGCAAATCAGGAGGCAGAGCTTGAGAAGAAGAAGGCAAAAGACGAAGTAAAACAGCAGATTATCGAGGTTGCTACCTTAATGGCCGGCAAAATCGTAGCTGTGTCCTTAGATGAGGCAAAACAGAATGCTCTTGTCGAGGAAACATTGAAAGAGATGGGTGATGATACATGGCTAAGCTAGTAAGCACGACCTATGGAGATGCCCTGTTTGAACTGGCTTTGGAAGAAAACAAGCTGAATGCCATGTTGGAAGAAGTGAGCGGTGTAAAAGAGATTCTTCTGGAAAATGAAGAACTGACCAGAGTCCTCCTCCATCCGGAAGTAGACAAAAATGAGAAAATCAGGCTGATCGAGAATATTTTCAAAGGAAGATGTTCCGATGACATGACAGGGTTTCTTGTTTTAGTAACGGAAAAAGGAAGACAAAAAGACCTGATTCCTATTTTTGATTATTTTATTCATAAGACAAAAGAATATCAGGGAATCGGAACAGCTCATGTTACATCTGCGATTCCTCTTTCCGATACTCAGAAAGAGGCAGTGGAAACAAGACTTCTTGCCCTGACTCGATATGAACGGTTTGAGATGGATTATCAGGTAGATCCTGCACTGATAGGAGGCCTTGTTATCCGGATTGAAGATCGTGTCATCGATTCCAGCATTCGGACACAGTTGTTTGAAATGAAGAAAACTCTTACAAAGATTCAGTTACAGTAAATGCCAGATGGCAGAAAATGAAGGAGAAAGAAGGTGCAAAGGCTCCATGAATTTAAGACCAGAAGAGATTAGTTCTGTGATCAAAGAGCAGATCAAAGCCTACTCCACAAAGCTGAACACAGCAGATGTGGGAACGGTCATTCAGGTAGCGGATGGAATTGCCCGTATTCATGGTTTGGAAAGCGCGATGCAGGGAGAACTTCTGGAATTTCCGGGAGAAGTCTTCGGTATGGTGCTGAACCTGGAAGAAGACAATGTCGGCGCTGTTCTGCTTGGAGATCAGAAAAATATAAATGAAGGCGACACCGTAAAGACAACAGGACGAGTTGTGGAAGTCCCTGTTGGAGACGCTATGAGCGGACGTGTTGTCAATGCGCTGGGTCAGCCAATTGATGGAAAAGGACCAATCGAAGCAACAAAAACACGTCCAATCGAACGTGTCGCTTCCGGTGTTATTTCCAGAAAAGGAGTAGATACTCCTTTGCAGACCGGTATTAAGGCGATTGATGCCATGGTACCAATCGGAAGAGGCCAGCGTGAGCTGATTATCGGTGACCGTCAGACCGGTAAGACAGCGATTGCAGTGGATACCATTATTAACCAGAAAGGTCAGGGGGTTCACTGTATTTATGTGGCAATCGGACAGAAAGCATCTACCGTTGCCAATATTGTAAAGACATTAGAAGAATATGATGCAATGGCTTATACGACAGTCGTTGCTTCTACTGCCAGCGAACTGGCACCTCTTCAGTATATTGCTCCATATGCGGGATGAGCACTCGGAGAAGAGTGGATGGAGAACGGAGAAGATGTTCTGGTTGTCTATGATGACCTGAGCAAACATGCTACTGCTTACCGTACCCTGTCCTTACTGCTTCGTAGACCACCGGGACGTGAAGCTTACCCTGGTGATGTTTTCTACCTCCATTCCAGACTGCTAGAGCGTGCAGCAAGATTATCCGATGAGTTAGGAGGAGGTTCCTTAACAGCCCTTCCAATTATCGAGACACAGGCCGGCGATGTATCTGCCTATATCCCTACCAATGTAATTTCCATTACAGATGGACAGATTTACCTGGAAACAGAGATGTTTAACTCCGGTTTCCGTCCGGCGATTAACGCAGGTCTTTCTGTATCCCGAGTTGGTGGTGCGGCTCAGATTAAGGCAATGAAGAAGATTGCCGGACCAATCCGTACCGAGCTTGCTCAGTATCGTGAGCTGGCTGCATTTGCTCAGTTCGGTTCTGAACTGGATGCAGATACAAAAGAGCGTCTTGCTCAGGGTGAACGAATCAAGGAAGTGTTAAAACAGCCTCAGTACAAACCAATGGCAGTAGAAAAACAGGTTGTGATTATTTACGCAGTTACAAAGAAATATCTGTTAGATGTTCCAGTTGATAAAATTATGGAGTTTGAGGAAGGACTCTTTGAATTTATCGATACCAAATATCCGGAGATTTTCAAAGGAATCCAGGAAACCAAACAGTTAGAAGCTGAAAATGAAGAACTGCTTGTAAAAGCAATTACTCAGTTTAAAGCAGAATTTTTAAAATAGTGGAAGAGGTGACATGCCATGGCGTCTATGAGAGACATTAAAAGGCGAAAAGAAAGTGTCCAGAGTACACAGCAGATTACCAAGGCCATGAAACTTGTATCCACAGTGAAGCTGCAGAGGGCAAAAGCTCAGGCAGAGAATGCAAAACCTTATTTTGATAAGATGTTTGCAACAGTGACTTCGATTCTTGAAAAAACAGGAACCATCAATCATCCTTATCTGATACCGAACGGTTCTACAAAAAAAGCGGTTATTGTGATTTCCGGCAACCGGGGACTTGCAGGCGGTTATAACAGTAATATTGCCAAGGCGGTCATAGAGGCAGGACTTACTCCTGATGTTACCAAGGTTTACGGAGTAGGCCGAAAAGGAATTGAATTTTTAAGCCGCAGAGGGTATCAGATTGCAGAAGATGACTCAGATATGATTGATGAGCCTCTTTTTGAGGATGCAGCACAGCTTGGAAAAACCATACTGAACGCTTATACAGAGGGAGAAGTAGGAGAGATTTATCTGGCCTATACCCGTTTTAAGAATACAGTGGTTCATGAGCCTACGGTCTTAAAACTGCTTCCCGTAGAGTTTGATGAAAAACAAAAGGAAGAAGGAAAGAAAGAAGCTCCGATGAATTTTGAGCCGGAACCGGAAGAAGCTTTGGATCTGATTGTTCCCAAATATCTGAACAGTCTGATTTACGGAGCCTTTATGGAATCGGTTGCCAGTGAAAACGGAGCCCGTATGCAGGCTATGGATTCTGCAACAAGCAATGCAGATGAGATGATCGCGACTCTTTCCTTAGCGTATAACAGAGCACGTCAGGGTGCGATTACACAGGAATTAACCGAAATTATCTCCGGAGCTGAAGCAATCAACTAGGAGATTTCAGAAGGAGTGAAAGCAAATAATTATGGCGAATCAAAATGTTGGAAAAGTCACTCAGATTATCGGTGCCGTACTTGACATTAAATTCAGCGATGGCAATCTGCCGGAGATTAACGATGCGATTAATATTCCGAAAAAAGATGGAAGCAAGCTGGTGGTCGAGGTAGCACAGCATCTGGGCGATGACACCGTAAGATGTATTGCGATGGGTCCAACCGATGGTCTGGTACGTGGAATGGATGCAGAGGCGACAGGAGGACCGATCAGTGTCCCTGTCGGTGAGGCAACCCTGGGACGTATCTTTAACGTACTCGGTGAACCAATCGACGAAAAACCGGCTCCGGAAGGAGTAAAATATATGCCGATTCACAGAAAGGCTCCGACTTTCTCTGAACAGGCAACAGATACAGAAGTATTAGAGACCGGTATCAAAGTCGTTGACCTGCTCTGTCCTTATCAGAAGGGTGGTAAGATTGGTCTGTTCGGTGGTGCCGGAGTTGGAAAAACCGTATTAATTCAGGAATTGATCCGTAACATTGCAACAGAGCATGGCGGATATTCTGTTTTTACCGGTGTAGGAGAGCGTACTCGTGAGGGAAATGACCTTTACTATGAGATGACAGAATCAGGCGTTATTGCCAAAACTGCCATGGTATTCGGTCAGATGAATGAGCCGCCGGGAGCTCGTATGCGTGTTGGTCTTACCGGACTTACCATTGCAGAAAACTTCCGAGATGAAGGGGGAAAAGATGTCCTTCTTTTCATCGACAATATTTTCCGTTTTACACAGGCAGGTTCTGAGGTATCCGCTCTTTTAGGACGTGTACCAAGTGCGGTAGGTTATCAGCCTACTTTACAGACAGAGATGGGTGCTTTGCAGGAGCGTATTACATCAACAAAGAACGGTTCTATCACATCGGTACAGGCTGTTTATGTGCCGGCCGATGACCTGACAGACCCGGCGCCGGCAACCACATTTGCCCATCTGGATGCTACAACCGTACTTTCCCGTGCAATTGTTGAGCAGGGCATTTATCCGGCGGTAGATCCACTGGAATCTACTTCCAGAATTCTGGATCCAAGAGTGGTCGGGGAAGAACATTATTCCGTAGCCCGTGGTGTTCAGGCAATTTTGCAGAAATACAAAGAATTACAGGATATTATCGCAATTCTTGGTATGGACGAGCTGTCTGAAGATGACAAACTTCTGGTAGCAAGAGCCAGAAAAGTGCAGAGATTCTTATCTCAGCCGTTCTTCGTGGCAGAGCAGTTCACAGGTACCGTTGGAAAATATGTACCACTTTCTGAAACAATTCAGGGATTCAAAGAAATCCTGGCAGGTAAATATGACGACATTCCGGAAGGTCTGTTCTTAAACGCAGGTAACATCGACGACGTTCTTAAAAGAGTGAAGTAGGTGATCAGGTGGCAGAAAAGACATTCAAATTAGAGATTGTAGCTCCGGATCGTCGGTTTTATGAAGGAGAAGCCCAGATGGTAGAGCTGAATACCACAGAAGGAGAGGTTGGTATCTATGCCGGTCATATCCCGATGACGATGATTATAGCTCCCGGGGTTCTGACCATTACAGAGCCGCAGGGAGTAAAGAAAGCTTCTCTGATTTCCGGCTTTATGGAGATTACCCAGGAAAAAATCACCATTCTGGCAGAAACCGTAGAATGGCCTGATGAGATTGATCTGGAAAGAGCCCAAAAGGCGAAAAAAAGAGCTCAGGACAGATTAAACGGACATCAGGACGGAATCGATCTTGTAAGAGCGGAAGCTGCTCTTAAGAGAGCGTTGACCAGAGAAAAAGTAGGAAAATAAAAATGAACAGCGTAGATTTGAGCAGGAATTTCAGGTCTGCGCTGTTTTTCTATGAAAAAGGGGATTACAAATGAGTGAAAAAAGAGTAATTGAAAGTAATCGATTAAAAGTTACTATTGATGATGCAGGCGCAGAACTGGTCAGTATTTATGACAAACAGGAACAGAGGGAAATCATGTGGCAGGCAGATCCGGCTTTCTGGAAACGTCATGCTCCGATTCTTTTTCCAAATGTAGGAAAAACCTATCCTGGAAATTTTCGCTATGAAGGAAAAACCTATCCGACCAAACAGCATGGGTTTGCCAGAGATATGGAATTTACCTATGTAACAGGAGATGAGAATCAATCCGTACATCTTCTGACTTATGACGAAGAAACCTTAAAGGTATATCCTTTTGAGTTTGGTTTGGAAGTAACCCATCAGGTACAGGATAATCAGGTCCTGGTAAAATGGACGGTGAAAAATCTGGGTTATAGCCCGATGTACTGTACCATTGGAGCTCATCCCGCTTTTAATGTTCCGGCAGAGAACTGGGAACCAGAAAAAGGGGAAGGAAAGGAGCAGAAAGACTATTATCTTACTTTTGCAAAGGGGAAAAAAGAACTGACTTATCTGCTTTTGGATTCAGAAAGCGGAACGGCCCACAATGAGACCGTTTATTCGATGGAACTGGAAGAAGGAAGATGCAAGGTGGGAGAAGATCGCTTTGAAAAAGATGCCCTGATCTTTGATGATGGACAAATTGAAAAAGCAGGAATTGCATTTCCGGATGGAACCCCATATGTGACGATTGTTTGTCAGGGCTTCCCGAATTTTGGTATTTGGCAGGCTCCCAATGCTCCATTTATCTGTCTGGAACCATGGTGGGGACGATGCGATAATCATGGATTTTCAGGAAGCCTGGAAGAAAAACCGGGAATTATCAAAATTGATCCGCAAAAAACCTTTGAAGCCTTTTATACGATTACGATTGGAGAATAGAAAACTTCAAAGGGATTAAGAAAAAACAGGACTTTCTTTTTCCTTATCATAACCACCAAAGGTGCCTTTCAGACATAGCTGATAAGGCACCGCTTTTTTACAATCTACATAATTAGTGTCTACCGCTTCATTGGAAAAACTAATGGTCACATGAAACAGCCGGTCTTGTTTCTCTAAATATTGATTGAGAGCTTCATTATCAGATTCCAATTTTTTCACAAGAAATCCTTCCGCTTTTGTATAGGCAGAATCTGCGTTATTTTCGGGACGGATCTGTTCATCTCTGATATAAGACCAAATCCAGATTGTTACTTCTGTTCCGTACCATTGTTCGTGAGGATGAGCCGGAGCGTATTCCGATGTAACATGGGGAAAAAGCGGTACCCGACAATAGCCGGTAAATCCTTTTTTTCTTACCATGTCCACTTGTTTCTGAAAAAGATCCTGTTCTATAAAAATTCCTTCCCAGCTAATTTGATTCATAAACATTCCTCCCGGTATTTTTACTTTCTAATAATCAGGGTTTATTTTCCCGGATTCTTTCTTTTTTTATTTTCCAACCGTGTTTGTTTTTTATTGCGCAGCCATCCAAAAAAAACATCCTTGGATAAAAATATCCAAATGAGAATAAGAAAGATACTAAACCATATGCCATAGTCCTTAATAATATGCATTCCCCCCGGTCTTATGCCGGTCATCACGTAATCAATCCAGGCGATTCCGTCTATCAGGGCAGAAAAAACAGCCAGAAAAGCAATGCCGTTTAAGGCTTTATTTGTCCTTTGATCTGCTTCTTTTTGAATTTTATCCTGCCGCCGTTCCAGACAAACAGAAACCTGATTGATTTTATCCTCTAAATCCTGAAATAATTGATCCAGCTGAAAGCTGTGGCGAAGCATATCATACAGATTCTGATATTGCATTGTCTCAGAAATAACTTGAAATTCATATCTTGCTTTAAAATCGGCAATCGCTTCTCCGTACTGTTCCAGCCGAAGGGTATCTTCCTCTTCAATTCCACCACTGCCAAACTGAATCAGATAGTAATAAAGAGCATATTTTTGATGAAGCAAAAAAACAATGAGAGGCATATATTGCTCTTTCAGGTTCTTAAAAAAAGAGCCATCTAAAAAGTTTTGAGTTGTCTCCTGATTCAAATCATAAGAGATACAGGCAATTCCTTCGGATGACATGGACCAATAAATATAATCCATAGGATGAAATACTTCATTTTGAATCGTTTGATCACTGTCTTCTATATAAGCAAAGTTTTCATGATAGCCATGCTTTAAAGCAAACAATTCCTTTTTCCAGTTTGTGTCAGGTGTTCCTTCACAATAAGCGTAAGTAAAAAAGAAGCAATGGTAGAGATGCTTATTGAAAAGAATATTTTCCTCTGTTTCTGTTATAATACCTGTTTGAATCAGCAAATATTCGGATAAAGAATAAAGAGAAATGGGATCCGGGCTTGCCGGTTGTTGAAGGAACTGCCCCTTAAATTTCTGTATTTTTTTCTGTTCATAACAAAATGCAGCTGCCTGTTCCAAATCCGTATTTGGATTTTGATCCATAAGCTGAAAAACAAGTAATCCAACATGGGTTTTGAAAGAGATCAGATTAATTTCTTCCAGAGTAAAGAAAAAATCGATTTCCTCCAAATTCTCAGTGCTGCGGTGGTGTTTTAAAATCTGATTCATAGGAGACAGATTCCAGTCTTTCCTTGTTTTCTCCCGCAGTCTGTAAACCGTGCTGTTATGATATAAACTATTTGTTACATAATTTAAAAAATATCTTGTTTTCCATTCTATTTCTTCCCAGCCCTGTAAGTTTAATTCCGTATCCGTCATATAAAATGGAACAAATAAATAAGTCATTCCTGTCTTCATGGATTCTCTCCGTATCTAATGAAATCCCAAGTTTAGACTTAAGGATCTTAAATCATTTTTATCGTTTGTTTTTACTATCATAGCATTTCTGAAATAATCTGGCTATTATTATTGCGAAAAAAATACATTTCAAAGCGAAAAAGATTATTTTTAATATTTGTATAGTTAAAAATAATGCAAATAATGGAATACAAATAAGTTGAAAATGATTATAAATTCTATGTAAAACAAAAGGAATATAATGTATAATGAAATCATTTAAGGAGTACATTTCAGGATAGAAAAAAGTGGGATCGGGAGAGAAAATGGGGGTAATGTGTGATGAATGAAAATGATTATTACCGGGTGATTAAAGAAAGATTATGCGATTGGCGCAAAGATTTTCAGGAACAGGGATATGATATTATTTTTTCAAAGCTGGCGGCTAATATGGAAAAGTTGTATCATATAGAAACGACAGATCAAAAGTTAAGGGCTATGTTTACTCTGTCGAATGAAGAAAATAAAGAGAGAAAAGTACCGCTTGCGGAAATGGTTGCATTATGTCATATGCTTCAGATACCGTTGAGTGATATATGTGAATTTCCCAACGCACCCAGTTTGGAGCTGAATCCACCCTGGATAAAACAGACGGGAAATGCTTCGAAAAACGATAATGTTATGCCTTTTCGGGACAGTCATTATTATGGGGATTATTATTGCTATTATTTCACGTCCAGACATATTAGTAAGCCGTTAAGAGAAAGTAATAGTCCTTCCGATGCATGTAATATAGAGATGGCAAAATTAAATATATCAGAAAAGAATGGTATGTCTTATGTGACTCTTCAGGAAACACAACAGACGTTGGATTTTTATCAGGAAAAATATTTGGATCAACTTACACTGGAAGGTCGATTGTATTTGATCAATTCCCTGAATGAAGTCTATAGCGTTTTAATGGATGAAAAAGGACGACGGATTGTCACATTGTTGTTTGATTTTCAGAAGTATACGAAAGGAATTATGTATTACCGAACTGCGGCCAGAATGACGGTTTCCTTAAATACGACCCATGATCCTCTGTTCCAGAAGATGATTATGTTCAGAGTAGAGCAGGACTTAACGGATCCTCATATTTGTGACCTGATTCGAGGCATTTTAACATTGAATACCAATGATATTCTCATTAAAAAAAGTGAGTTCATAAAATTAATGGAAGAAGATCCCGAGTATGAGAAGATATATGGCAATGAGCAACTGTATTTAGAATTTAATGAGAAAGAACTTCTGAATCGATCCTTGCCCTGGTCGTTTGAGGAAAGAATCAATAGAATTTTGAAGTTGAGACAAAAAAGTACACAAAGTGGGTACGAAATCGTTGCAGAAGAAGAATATTTTTCAAAATTTGCCAAGGCACTTCAACAGAAGAATGAAAAAAATGATAGGGGCAGGATATTAAAAATACATCAAAAATAATTATTTTTAATATGGTATTTGAAAATCCTGCATTGTATAATCTAAACAAAGAAGAAAAGGCTCCTATCATTTTAACCGAATCAAATAAGGCCTGATCTTAACTGCATTTGTTCTCACGAAAATAACGGACCAGATCGTAAACGATTTTGATTTCCTGCTCGGATAAACTGGAGATATCTAAAGTAACATTATTACTTAATCCAAGTAAATAATCGGTGGAAACGTGAAACAATTCGGCTAATTCAACTAGATAAGCAGTTGAGGGGGTTGAAATCCCCATTTCCCATGCGTTAACACTGCTGCGGGTAATATTTAGTTTTTTTGCTAAATCAGCTTGAGTCATATTATTTGAGACACGAAGCTGTTTGATTTTATCAGCAATCATGATGAACACTCTCCTTTTTGTTATATTAAATTAATCTGCGTGACATCACATTATCAAAAAGATAATATAAATTGACAACCAAAAAACAGGGTGTTATATTAGTTTATATAAAGATAGCTTCGTAAATTCATGGAAAACTGGTGAATAGAAGGAGATGATGAAAAAAGCAGAGGAACACGTTATTTTCAAAAAACAGAATATAAAATGAAAGGGGAAATCAAGATTTGAAAAAGGGAAAATATACTATTGCAGATATAAATATGCTTCCGGCGATCGATATAAAGTATATACCTGTTCGTTAAACGGAAAGAATAAAAAAGCTGTTACCGGATGGGTTTCAAAAATTCCGGCAAAATATCGTTAGTAATTCCGGGATTAGTATAAGATACCAATAAAAATAATAAATTTTCAGCGAAGGAAATAAAAAAACGGCCATTCGGAAACGGCCGTTTTTTTACCTATGTCGGTTCGTTGTTTATAAGGAATAGAGGTTATCTTTCTAGTTCCCTGATAGCTTCTTCACAACCCAGGGAAGCAGCTTTTTCAAACCATTTTTTTGCTTTATTCTCATCTCTGATTAATCCGCGGCTGCCATAGCGATAGAATACTCCAAGCAGATATTGGGCTTTGACCAATCCATTTTCAGCTGCTTTGTAGTACCAGCGCATTGCTTCTGCATAGTTCCTTTCTACTCCTTTTCCGTAATAATAACTTTCTCCCAGTAAAAACTGGGCATTGGGATCCTTTTTTTCTTCCGCAAGAATTAGTTGTTCTTCCAGGCTGTTATCTGTAAGGCCAGGTCTTAAATAATCGTTCATTGTGTTGTTCCTTTTTTTCTCAACTTATCTGACTGCGATTTTTTTACCGGTGTTTGCAAATCGCTTCTCGTAAATTCCATGACATAAATAGTGTTTTATAAGGTTATAGCTGCTCATGTTGAGTCTTCTTAAATCTGCATTGTAAATTCTATACCAGCTGCCACAATAATACAAACTGCTGTCTCGCAATTCATAAATACCATTTCTGTTAAAATGGACTGCTGCCTGATAATAATTGGTTTTTCCATAGGCACGAGCAATGTCTTTATTTTTTGCAAGATAATAGGATGCTGTAAAAACAGGGGAACTTGTTCTGTTTTGCACATAACCGTATGTGGTAAAATGATAGAAAGCTTTTTCGTAGTTCCTTGCACCATAGGCTTTGCCAACATCGCTGGAATTTTTGAGATAATAGCTTGGGTCAAAAGTTGCTGTTACACGATTCTCTCTAATTCCATTTAAAAGATAGTGCTTCCATAATCGGTTGTCATCATAACCATAAGCTCTTTTTAAGTCACTGTACATATCTGCGTATAATCGACTGTTAAAAACCAAACTTTTCATCTGGCTGTTGCTCAGCGTACCTGGAAATGTTACACAATCAGGAGTGCTGCCATAGCGCATTTTATGAATTCTTTCATTTTTATAATTACCGCGACTGCCGTTGTATGCGTATAAATAGATACGATACTGGTTGCCGCCTGTTGGGATGGAAGAACGAGAAAACGTGTAGTTTATATTGGAAAGGTTGGATGTACAGGTAACCTCCTTTTTTGCGCCGGTCAGGGTAGACTCAATCAATATTTTAGCTAATGTACCATTTTTCACAGAGAATGAGAAATTTACATTGTCTTTATTGATATGGTTGATTCGCACCGAGCTGATTGTAGGAGCTGTGCTGTTTCCCGCAGAAACAGTGCCACCGGAACCAATATTTTTAGGAGACACCCAGACGGCTGACAAATTACCGAATTTCGATGTCAACTGCGACTTTTGAAGCGTTTGATCCCATTTTACTGTGTTTGCCGCAACCCAGTTACAATCCACATAGGTCACAGTATCACCTGAAACATTAGTGACAAGAATACTATGGGGTCTGGTAAATCTTATGATGTCTCCCGCTTTCAACGAATTAAAATGATTGACTCTGGACCATGTGTAAGGATCTGTATCCGTTAACTTATCAGCAAGCATGCAGGCGAAACCATGACACTGCCAGGCTTTATTCTTATAACTGGAATTCCATTTAGAATTGGATGGATATTGCTGTTTCAGCGTTGAAATGGAAGTAGCTGCATGAACGGATGTCACATTTCCAACTATCATGACAGAGAATAATAAAACAACCATAATACTTTTCATACTGAATTTTCTTTTCATTAAAATCTCCTCACTTTCAAATGATCCGGCGCATAATTCAGGGTTGATGAATCATGTTTGGGGAATAAAGGTACGACTGTACCAGTATTATTCAGTTTCTGAAAGTACTCATTTCTTTTTGCTTTCTGTATGTATTAGCTTACAAGATGAAAGGGAAAATGTCATCAGATGGCTGGGTGCAAAAAATAAGGGATAAAATGAGATGTGACAAAAGATTCAAATAAAAAAACTCACCGGCAAGATGATAGAAAACCGGTGAGCCATAGTCTTTGTAGATATTTTATTTTCTAATTCCATATTTTACAAAATATTGTTTTCGCAGACTGGTGTCCGTAGTAATCTTTTCAAGAACGTCAGTCAATCCATCTTTTAAAAGACAGGATACTAATGAGGCAAAATCATTTTCACCTTGTGTTCTACCTTCTTCTCTACCTTCCCTGGCTGCAATCTTTTTGGCTTCCGTTAATGCCTGTGTAAATTCGGGTTCCATTAATTGTCTTAATGCATCACACATATTATCATCTCCTTCTGCTTTGATCAGGTCAAATACTTCTTTATTCTCAGCCATGGCAACCTGCAATACAGAATCTGCATATTCTCGTTCTCCCTGGTAAAACAAAGAGTTCGATTGGAGAATTGCCCTTCTTGCGTCTTCTTTTGTTAAATTATTATTTAATAATGTTATCCATTTTGATGATTCTTTTGATATATCACCTGATACGATAATTTGTACAAAAAATCCCAGAACATTTTCAATGTAAAAGATACCTTTTGTATGTTGCCGAATAGAAAAACCTGCTTGCCGAAGCCACTTTAGAAGTTTACCTGGAAGACTTTTACGAACAAAAGTAACGGTAATGTCTTGTGTCTCAATATCTCCTACATGCTTTTCACTGGATTTATAAAGACATGCATATCCCATTACTTTAAAAAAAGTATCTTCGTTGAAAGAATCTTCTGGTGACTTATACTCAATTATATTATGTCCCTTAAAAATCTGTCCGATTTCATGATGAATGGGAAGAGATACATTCTTTTTGAGGATAAGAAGATCAATCTGGAGAGGCTTCTTCGTCAAATTATATTCATTGATGTATTCCAGATGTTCTTCATAATCAAGAAGTTCCAGATGCATCGCGGAACAAAACGCCGGATGCCACTGAGTCTTCTGTGTTATTGTCATTCATATCTTCCTTTCTATTATTTTACAAAACATATGAAATAATGTCAATCCACTAATTGATTTACATATATTTACTTTTGATAAATGATAACACAAAGGGATACAAAAATCAATAAAAATGTTAAAAATTGTAATAAAAAAGAGTTAAAATATGGAAATAATCTACTTTGAATATTCCAGGTGACAAATACTGCGAAAACAAAAAATGGCCACAGGCGATCATTATATAACGTACCTGTGGCAGATAAATCCTTGTAGGTATTCTATTACATTTCATATGTTCTAATTCTGATTGATTAGAGGGGTGTCAATTCCTTACAGGTAACATAATAAAAGAAAACAGCCAAATACTTCTTTGCTACATAGCACCATGCCCATCTCAAGTATAAAACCAACATACAGATTCGAAGTGACGATAGCGAGGCTTTCGTAGAGACGAACACGCTAGCGTGACAGCGGATGCCTGTCTGAGCCTCAAAGAGGCGAGTTAAGCAGGAGCTGGAACAAAAAGCGCGTGTGAGGAACAGAAAACGGAGCGTGTCACGAGAACTGTATTTGATAGGTTTATAGGTATTCTATCACGAAGAATTACCAGAGAAAATTACTGAAGTATTACGTGTCAATTCCTTATAGGTATTCTATTACAAGAAAAAGTTTGGAAATAAAGTGGAGATTGAGATAGTGTCAATTCCTTATAGGTAACATAATAAAAGAAAACAGCAAAATACTTCTTTTCTGCATAGCACCATGCCCATCTCAAGTATAAAATCAACATACAGATTCGAAGTGACGATAGCGAGGCTTTCGTAGAGACGAACACGCTAGCGTGACAGCGGATGCCTGTCTGAGCCTCGAAGAGGCGAGTTAAGCAGGAGCTGGAACAAAAAGCGCGTGTGAGGAACAGAAAACGGAGCGTGTCACGAGAACTGTATTTGATAGGTTTATAGGTATTCTATCAAAATAACGTTTCCAGCATTTATATATTTCATTATACAGAAATTCCCTTGTTTTTCAAGAATTTTATCTTAAAAATCCGGTCGATGTTTTTGGACGATAGGGGCAGAAAGGCCGTAAATATGCTGATTTTCAAAGATTCCAAATAATGGAACGAGATTGACCGGATTTTCTGTGACGGAACCGGATCTAAATACAAAATTAGTTTTACCCTGCCCTTGTCGTGGCAAAACTTACCATGATATAATAAATCATACAATTTCTTGTATCGCTACGAAAACATACACGAAGAAAAACGCTCAAATGCTCACATGGAGCTGCTCATTGAGAATGCAAAGGAAAAGGGGAGAACAGATGGGGGAAAAGAAGTTTGATCATTACTACAGGGATTTATTGTATATGAAATTATTGTTATGGTTTGGGATACCGGACAGGAATTTCAATAAGAAAATGGATCGGCAGTATGGGACAACAAGAAACTTCGATTCTGCCATTTTTCGTCTTTTAAGCCAGGGAACGGGGATGAGTATTTTTCATCATAATAAAGCTGCGGTGCCAAAGCTTAAAACAGATATGCTGGTTGAATTTGGTTCTTCTCATCACACCTACCATGTGGATGCGAACTGGCTCAATCAATTTTTTATGCTATATGATTTGCGGAGTAGCGGAAGCAGTAGCTTTTCTCCGGAAATAGATCAGATTTTCCAGTTTCTGAAATTATATAAGATGCCGGATGAGGATGTCACAGACTGTTTTTCCGAGAAGGAGATTCGATATATAAAGCAGTTTTTGCTGTTTATGAAAAATCAGAGCAAGGGAATCAGTGACAGCTTAGACGGCAAAGTACTTGTCGAAGTTTTTTGGAAAATTTATCTGGATTATAAAAAATATGGAGGATCTTCGCTTAATAATATTGCAAAAGATCAAATGAAAGCAGAACTTAAAAGGAAAATGAAAAGTCCTTCCTGTGAAGCTCTCATCAATGATTTACTGGAACAAAGAGAAACTATTATTTCGACTTTTGCTGAAAATGGAATTGTAAGTGAAAACGATGTGCCGGAAGAAAATA